>JBFYTF010000126.1:0-3389 GCA_041300865.1 Anaerolineae bacterium | reverse complement strand
TCAACACCAGTACCCGGGGGGTACCCTCCGGGTGCTGGTCGGCCGTGATGCGCCGTGTGGCCTCGAGGCCATCCATGCCGGGCATGACGAGGTCCATGAGCACGACGTCGGGGCAGAGACGTCGTGCCTCGGCGACGGCCTGCTCCCCGTTCTCCGCCTCGCCCACCACCTCCAGCCCGGGCTCGGTGACGAGCAGGGCGCGCAGCCCCTTGCGTACGATGGCGTGATCGTCGACGATTAGGATCTGTATGCGTTCTGCCATTGACCACCCTCCAACGGCGGGGCACAGGCTGTTGGGGCCAGGCACAAGTTTGCTGTAAAGCAGAGAGCGTTCAGTCGGCCGCCCCTAGCCCTGAACGCTCTTGCAAAGGAGAGACAATGTTGCCTGTAGTATAGCAGGCGGACGGCGATTTGTCTTCAGCTAAAGGGGGGATTCCATATACGAAAAAAGGACGAGATCGACACCGGCAGTCTCCTACAGGGAGGCCAGACCTTCGCGCAGGGCGTACAGCGCGGCCTGGGTGCGGCTGTCGACGTGCAGCTTGGACAGGATGCTGCTGACGTGGGTGCGGACCGTCGCCTCGCTGATGCACAGCCCCTCCGCGATCTGGCGGTTGCTTTGACCTTGCGCCACCAGGCGCAGAACGTCGATCTCGCGCTCGGTGAGCGCCTCCACAACCGGATCCCGCTGCCCTGGTCCCGCCAGCTCCTGGAGGAGGCGGCGGGCGATGGAGGGATGCAGGGAAGATTCGCCGCGGTGGACCTGCTGGATGGCCCGCACCAACTCCTCCGGCCCGGAGTCCTTGAGCAGGTAGCCCAAGGCGCCGGCCCTCAGGGCCGGGAAGACCTTGTCGTCGGCCGCAAAGCTGGTCAACACCAGTACCCGGGGAGTACCCTCCGGGTGCTGGCCGGCGGTGATGCGCCGTGTGGCCTCCAGGCCATCCATGCCGGGCATGACGAGGTCCATGAGCACGACGTCGGGGCAGAGACGCCGAGCCTCGGCGACGGCCTGCTCCCCGTTCTCCGCCTCGCCCACCACCTCCAGCCCAGGCTCGGTGACGAGCAGGGCGCGCAGCCCCTTGCGCACGATGGCGTGATCGTCGACCACTAGGACGCGAATGGGCGCCTGGTCCTTGTCGTTCGTCTTGACCATTATGGACATACCTCCACCCGGACACGGGTCCCGCGACGCGGGGCACTGTCGACCTCGAGCGTGCCACCCAGGCGCGTGGCACGCTCCGCCATCCCTCGTAACCCAAAACCACACTGGCTGGTTACGCCGGCTATATCAAAGCCGACGCCATCATCGACGATCTCCAGGATCACGTTGCTCGGCCGACGGCAGAGGCGCACGACCACGCTGCTGGCCCGGGAGTGCTTCAGAGCATTGTTGAGAGCTTCCTGGGCAATCCGGTACAGTCCCTCTTCGACCTGCGGGGAGAGTGTCCCCTCGCCGTCCACCTGCAGCCTCGTCTGAACTCCAACGCGCCCCTCGACGGCTTCCAGGCGGGCCTGTAGGGCAGCTACGAGCCCTTCGCTGCCCAGCATCGGCGGGCGGAGCTCAAAGATGAGCAGGCGCATCTCGCGCAGCGACTCCTGGGCTGTGCCACGGATCTCGGCCAGGTGGTCGGCCACCGTGGCCCCGTCGCCCAGCCCCAGCTGGCGGGCAGCGGCCTCGGCATATAAGGAAATGCCGTACAGCGCCTGGGTGACAGAGTCGTGCAGGTCGCGGGCCAGGCGGTTGCGCTCCTTGACGACGGCCAGCTGTTGGGCCTGCTCATAGAGGTAGGCATTTTCCACCGCGACGCCGATCTGCTGGCCGATGGCGGCCAGGAGCGCCAGCTCGTCGGGCGGGACGGGCTGCGGGCAGCGGCTGCCCAGATTCAAGACGCCGACGGACCGGCCCTGGGCGATGAGGGGCACGCTGATGAGAACCGCCACCTGCTCCTGCACGGCCAGGTCGTCCAACTCGCCGCCGGGCGCTTCGGCGGCCAGGCTGACGACGGGCTCCTGGCGGGCAACCGCCAGGCCGGCCAGGCTAGAGCCCAAGTCCAGGCAGCCGGCACCGTTTTCCGGCGCCCGCCAGTCCCCGCGCTGAGCGATCGGCAGCAGGCGCCGGCCTTCAGCGTCCAGCCGGAACGCCTGCCCGACATCGAACTTCCCGGTGGCCAATACCTCGTCGAGAGTGCAGCCGAGCACCTCTTCCAGCTGCAGCGAGCGGCTGGCCTGGGCGGCAATGGCGTTGAGCGTGGCCAACTTACGCGTGCGGTCGGCCACCTTGCCCTCCAGCGACGAGTATGACTCCTGGAGCTGGCCGGCCATGCGGTTGAACTGGCGGGCCAGCTCCTCGATCTCGTCGCCGGTGTCGGCCTCGATACGGCGCCCAAAGTGACCGCCGGCAATCTCCTGGGCGGCGCAGATAAGCTCGGCGATGGGTTGCGTGATGCGCCGCACGCCGACACCGACAATGGCGGCAAGGATCAGAATGCCGAGGCCCAAGACGAGCAGCAAGAGCTGTCCGTAGCGGCGGCTGGAGCTGATGAGGCCGGTCCAATCCTCTTCGGCCACCAGGCTCCAGGATGTGCCGGGCACCGGGGAAAAACTGGCGACGATCTCGCGGCCGGCAGAGTCGCGGGTGCGATAGGCGCCTGTCATCCCCGCCAGGACCTGTTGCACCGGCTCCTGGCCGGCGAGGCTGCTGCCGATGTACTCGGGCTGAGAGTGATAGATCACCCGTCCGGTGCTGTCCACCAGGTAAACGTTGCTGCCCTCCTGGCGCCGGATCCTTCCCACAGAGCGGTAGAGGACGCTGTCGGTGCGGTCCCCCAAGCGGAAGTAACCGGCGACGCCCCCGCCGCGGGCGCCTCCCGCGTCGGCCAGCGGGATGACCACGACGACGATCTGCTCGTCCTGGTTGCGGTCGGTCATCACCCGCGAGAAGATGGGCTGTGACGAGCTTGCGGCGCCGCCGAGGTACAGCTCGCGGAACCAGGCCGGCTGCCGGCTGCTGTCGGCCAGAGGCTCCGTGGCCATCACGTGGCCGGCGGCATCAAAGGCGATGAGCCCGTCGAAGACGGTCAGGAATTGGTCGGATAGGGGATCGGTGTACGCGGCCAGCTCCGTGGCCAACAATTGGGCCGAGAGGCGGGTCAGGTCCCGGTCGCGCTCCACGACCAGGCTTTCGGTGACCCGCTGGTAGGTATAGAGGCTGATAAGGGCCACGGTGACGAGGATGATGCCAGTGGGCACGAAGGACCAGGCTATGATCTTGTTGCGCAGGCTGCCCCGCACCGGTTCCGGCACTGCTCTCCCCCCCTGTTCTGCCGCGCCACGATGGGAGCCGGCGAAGCAGCACACTCTAATAACGACGCAACGCGTCACTTTGTTTG
>JBFYTF010000124.1:0-5032 GCA_041300865.1 Anaerolineae bacterium | reverse complement strand
TCAGAGAGTTTGGCCGGATCGACGTCCTGGTCAACAACGCCGGCATCTATCGCGGCCACTGCATCGTCGATTTTCCCCTTGACGACTGGGAGGCGGTCTTTGCCGTCAACGTGCGCGGGGCTCTTCTCTGTTCGCAGGCCGTGGCCCGGCAGATGATCAAGCAGGGGGACGGGGGCTGCATCCTCAACATGTCCTCGGCCTCGGGCAGAAAGCCTGACGCCAAGGGTGCGGCCTACTGTGCCTCAAAGTCGGCCATCATCGGCTTCACGCGGGTCCTCGCGCTGGAGCTAGGCGAGTACGGCATCCGGGCCAATGCCGTCCTGCCGGGGGCGACAGACACACAGATGTTGAGGGAGGTGGTTGACCGTGTGCCGGGCCTCATGGGTGAGCTGGTGTCCCGGACGGTGCTGAACAAGATCGCCACGCCGCGCGATCAGGCCAACGCCTTTGTGTTCCTGGCTTCTGACCTGGCGAGCCACATTACAGGTGAGCAGCTGGTTGTCTCTGGCGGCGAGTTCATGGAACCATGACCCACGGGCGGGAGGGAGCATGTTAGCCGTCCACTTTCGTGGTCAGGGCAAGGTCACGCTAGACGAGATGCCCGTGCCCCAGCCAAGGGGTGCCGAAGTTCTAGTCCGCGTCCGATCGGCGGCCATCTGTGGCACCGATCGCGAGAGTCTGGAGGGCAACGGCCAACCGACCGTGCCGGGGCACGAAAACGCCGGCGAGGTCGTTCTTGTGGACCGGCCGGCACGCGTCCAAGTGGGAGATCGGGTGGCCATCAACTGCCACGTTACCTGCGGCAGCTGCCGGCACTGCCTCCAGGGCGATCTGTACTTCTGCGACGCGTTGCAGGCCATCGGTTTCGAGCGCGATGGCGGCTTTGCCGACTACCTGTTGGTGCCCGAGGCGTGCTGCACACCCATCCCCGATGACGTCTCGTTCGAGACCGGCTCGCTGCTGGTGGACATGCTTGGCACGCCCTTCCGGGCGGCGAAAAGGGCCCACCTGCTGCCCGGCGATCAGGTGGGCGTGTGGGGCGCTGGGCCGGTCGGCCTGGGCGAGCTCATGGTGGTTCAAACGTTTGGCGCCCGGGCGGCCGCCGTCGACCGCAGCGACTACCGGCTGGACATGGCCAGAGGCCTGGGCGCCGAGCTGGCACTGAATCCGGACCGTGATGACGTCCAGGCCAAGCTCATGGCTTGGACGCACGGCCGGGGCATTGACGTGGCGTTTGACTGCGTCGGCAGCCAAGCCGTCGCGGAACAGGCACTGCGTGCGGTCAAAAAACGTGGCACGTTGGTCGTTGTCGGCGTCAGCCACAAACTCGTTTTGAACCCCTGGGAGCACTTCATCTGCCGGGAGCTGACCATCTTTGGCACGAGAAACTATAACACCGCCGAGTTCGGCGAGATGGTGAGCCTTGTGCAGCGGGGATTGCCGGTGGAACGGGCCGTCACCCACCGCTTCCCCCTGTCCGAGGCAGAGGCTGCGTTCGCCCTCTTTCGGACTGGCGAGTGCGGCAAGATCCTGTTTGTCGCCTAGGGGCTGCCGGACGCCGGGGAGGGGCTCGACCACTACGAGCAGGTTGGCAGAGACGGATCGGAGGTAGCCGCTTTGAGCTTGGTCGGTATCATCGCCAACCCCGCGTCGGGCAAGGACATCCGGCGCGTGGTCTCTCAGGCGACGACGGTCAACAACCACGAGAAGGTGAGTATCGTTCGCCGGCTCTTGCTGGCTTTGTTCGCCTCGGGCGTGAACCGTGTCGAGATCATGCCCGACTTTTTCGGCATTGGCGACCGCGCCCTGGATGGGCTGCGCGACCGCGCGGACATCCAGGCAGCGACATCGGTCGCCGACCTGCCGGTCTCCGCCACAGCGCAGGACTCGTCCCTGGCGGCCCGCTACCTGAGAGAAGCGCGTGCCGGGTGCATCGTCGTTCTGGGCGGCGATGGTACCTGTCGCGCCGTGGCCAAGGAATGTGGCGACGTCCCGCTATTGCCCATCTCGACCGGGACCAATAATGTGGTTCCGTCGTTTCTCGAGGGAACGGTGGCAGGTGCGGCTGCTGCCTACGTCGCCCTCCATCCTGACGTCGAGCGCGAGCGCCTGTGCCACCGCCACAAGCGCCTGATTGTCACGGTCAACGGGCAGGAGGTGGATCAGGCGTTGGTTGAAGTAGCGCTCGTTTCCTCGACTTTTCTGGGTGCCCGGGCCGTGTGGCAGGCAGACGCCGTGCTCCAGGTCTTTGCCAGCCGTGCTGCACCGGTCAACATCGGCCTGTCCGCCATTCCCGGTGTCGTGCACCCGGTAGGACCCGGTGATCCCGGGGGCGTGATCGCCACTGTCGCTCGCGACGGCCGGAAGGTGCGAGTACCGATGGCGCCCGGCAGTTTTGTGCCCGTTGGCATCAAAGAAGCGGTAGACATGAAGCCGGGTACCAACTACACCGTGGCCCGAGACAGACCGGCCGTCCTGGCGCTTGACGGGGAGCGAGAGATCACGCTCCACGCGGGAGATGAGGCCGAAGTTAGGCTCGAACCCCAAGGGCCCTGGATCGTCGACGCGGGTCTCACGCTCTGGCAGGCCGTGGAAGACGGGACGTTCTGGACGGACTGAGCAAAAGACAGACAGGCCAAAGGAGACGAAATGGCGACAGCACTCACCATGCCCAAGTTGGGGTTGACCATGACCGAAGGGAAGGTGGTCAAGTGGCTCAAAGGGCAGGGCGAACAGGTTCAGCAGGGCCAGCCTCTTGTGGTCGTCATGAGCAAAAAGATCACTTACGAGATCGGAGCCCCGGCCTCTGGCACGCTGCACGTCGTGGCTCTGCCGAAGCAAGACCGCAAGGTGACCGAGGTCATCGGCTATATCCTGGGGCCGGGTGAGGAGGTACCCGCCATCGAGGTCTTGGCGCAGCCGCCGCCGGCAGCGCCGCAGGCACCGCCACCTGTCCCGCCGGCCGCCCCCTCGGAAGAGCCGGCGCGCGAGGTGCGCTCGTCTCCGGCGGCGCGGCGTCTGGCCAAGGAGCTCGGCGTGGACATCAATCTCGTGCCCGGTTCTGGCCGAGACGGCCGGATTGGTGAAGAGGATGTGCGGCGCTTTTTCGACGCCGGCTCTCTGGCCTCCGCTGAGGAGCAGGCGCTGCCCCCGGCGACACCACTCGCCCGCCGCATAGCCGAAGAGGAGGGCCTCAGCTTGGCGCAGATCCCCGGCACCGGACCGGATGGCAGGATCACCGAAGACGATGTGCTGCGTGCCCTGCAGGGCCGGGCAGCAGCGCCGCCCGGATCGCGCGCCAGGGCGCTGCCGTTCAGCGGCATGCGGCAGGCCATCGCCGAAGGGATGATGGCCAGCCTGCACTCGACCGCCCAACTCACACTCACCGCCAAGGCTGATGTAACCGCGCTCGTCGCGCTGCGAGACGCGCTGCGGCGCCGCTGGGAGGTGCGGGTCTCCTACACCGACTTGATCGTCAAGGCCGTAGCCTTGGCGCTGCGCGAGCACCCGCTACTGAATAGCACCGTGGTGGACGACGAGATCCTGTTTCACGACGAGGTCGCCATCGGCATCGCCGTGGCCCTCGATCAGGGTCTGATCGTGCCGGTAGTGCATCGCGCCAACGAAAAGAGCGTCCCCGAGATCCATCGTGAGCTTGACGGCCTGGCTGAGCGGGCACGTGCCGGTGCCCTGTCAGTGGACGAAGTAACGGGTGGCACCTTCACCATCAGCAACTTGGGCATGTATGGTGTGGAGGCCTTCACGCCCATCATCAACCCACCGGAGGTGGGCATCCTCGGCGTCGGCTGCATCGGCGAGGAGCTGGCGCTCCAGAACGGCCAAATTGGGAGCCGGTCGAGAATGACGCTCAGCCTGACCATCGACCACCGGGTAGTGGATGGTGCGCCTGGGGCGGCCTTTCTCCAGGCCGTGGTACAGCTGCTGGAACAGCCGGTTCTGATCTTTGCCGGCAGGGGTTCGTAGCAAATGGCCGTGCCCGCATCCCCTTGACATTCCTGGCGACGGCGCCCGAGCGGCCTGCTCGGGTCATCACCTACGTGACACGGGATGACCTGCCCGACGGCGGGCAGGCCACTTTGCCCGCACCGTCAGCGTGCTGCGCCGGCGGCTCCCAGGCGCGACCATCGAGGTCCTGATCTCCGACCTGGGCGGAGGGCACGACGCTCTCGAGCGGGTGCTCGCAGCCCGGCCCGATATCGTGAACCACAACCTTGAGACGGTGCCACGGCTGCAGGGCCAGGTGCGGCCCCATGCCGACTATCACCGTTCGCTTGCCGTTCTGGCCCGAGCCAAAGCCGTGGCGCCCGCAGTCCGCTACATTCCCCCCAGTGAATTCGCCTGGCACGAAGCCCGGGCCAGGAGCCTCGGATACCGGGGGGTCGCTGCCGGCCCCCAGGTGCGGAGCTCGTACCGGGCTGAGGGGCTGTACCAGGGCGCTCACCCGCCTGCTCGGCATTCAACCAGAGTCTGACGCAAGCAGGCACCCCTTCGCCAGGCGAAGACGGCTCAGCCCTGCGCTCCAGAAGGCACATGGCTCTGGCAGCGTGCAGTGCTTGACAAGCTGTGCGCTCGTTGGTATACTGGGCACTGTGACCGGACCAAGAAAGTGGATCTGCCCGGTCCTCAGGCGGCACCCAACCGCCCGGTACCGGTCCACGCAGGCCGTGTACACACAATTCCCGCCCAACTGGAGTGTAATGGATGGAAGCATTTACCGACCCCGCTAACTGGATCGCGCTTCTCACCCTGACGGTGCTCGAGATCGTCCTGGGCATCGACAACATTGTCTTCATCTCCATCCTGGCCGGCAAGCTCCCAGAGGAGCAGGCCGGACGGGCCCGCGTCATCGGGCTCGGCGTGGCGATGGCGACGCGTATCCTCCTCCTGCTATCGCTGACGTGGGTCATCCGCCTCACCGAACCGCTCTTTACCGTGTTGGGGCAAGAGATCTCCGGCCGTGATCTCATCCTGATCCTCGGCGGGCTTTTCCTCCTGGGCAAGAGCACGGTCG
>JBFYTF010000108.1:0-3131 GCA_041300865.1 Anaerolineae bacterium | reverse complement strand
GCAGAGGGAGCGTTCCTGGCGCTCCAGCACGCCACTGGGGTCGCCGTCGCAGTGCTTTTCCAGGAACCCGGCCCGCCGCTCGCCGGGCAACTGCCGGATGACGCACGGCCTCGTGCGCGTGAGGTCGGCGATCCAATCCTCGGCATGGGGTTGGTCGGGCCGGGGCCGCAGCAGCTTGAAAGCGACGACGTCAAAGGGCTGGAGCACCCGGCCGCCGGCGTCGGTGATGTCGCCCAGCAGGAGGTTGCCGTGCTCCCTGACGGGGCGCACCCAGCGCAGCCCCGTGACCCGGTCCGCTTCGGTGGTCATGCCGGCGACGCACACGCCGGCGAGCATCTTGGTGACGGCCAGCAGCAGCACTTCTTGGACAGGCATCGGTGCCTCCGTGAGTGCCGGCCGCACACCCGGCGGACGTCATACCAGGTGCACGACCTCCAGGCCAGGGATGTGCCTGGCCCACCATTCGGCGACGAGACGGCGGTGGCAGCGGTCAGGCTGGGGCTCGGCGCACAACAGGCAAGGGCGGTGGTAGTGGGCCAGGAACTCCCGGCCAATCTCACCTCCTCCGCGCTGGTCCAGGAGGGCAACGAATCCCCGCTCGTAGGCGGCCCAATCGCCACCGCCCTTGTAAGCGTCCATGATCTCGGGGGAGGGCGCCAAATCGGGACGGTGTTCGTACTCGATGCCAAACCCTTCCTGGAGCAGAAAGGCCAGGTCGTCGCGTTTGGCAAAGCCGGCCAGCTGCGAGCTGTTGCGCAGCCGGATGTCTATGACGGCGTCCACGCCGGCGGCCTGCAGCAAGCGGATGAAACGCTCCAGACTCTTCTGCGTGGTGCCGATAGTGCATACAGTGGGCATGGCTGTCCCTCTTCGCGACCTAGAACAGGCTGAGCTGCTGGGGTTCCTGGCCCTCGCGCACCAGGGAACCGTCGGGCTGGATGTGGATCACCTTCGCCTGGTGTTCCACTAGGGCGGGGGTGATCAGCAGGTAGCGGTGGCAATGGTGGTAGTCGCCCTCGGCGCACATGATGGCCACGCGTGCCTGGGCAGCCAGGGCCAACAGCTCGGCGATGCCTTCCTGGAAGGGGGCGCCGGCGCGCAGCTCCTCATAGTCGGCCACCTGGCCGCCGGGCTTGCCACCCAGGCGGTCGCCGTGCCAGTAATAGACGATGCCCGCCTCTCGGAGCGTCAGGGCCAGGGACTCGCGGTTTGCCTGCGGCACGTAACGGCTGTACGGGCTGCTGCGTACGTCCACAACCCGCTCGATGCCGTGATCCAGCAGCAGGCGGACGAACTCTTGCGCCCCATGGTTGCTGTGGCCGACGGTGTAGACGGTAGCCATCAGGTCTTCACAACCTCGAGCTGGCCGCCGCAGTTTGGGCACTTGTGCAACGGCTCGCGCACGCTGTACTCGTTGCCGCAGTAGACGCAGCGCCGCACGACCTTGCTCTCCTGCAGGCCGGGAAAGATGTAGACCATGCGGCCCTCCCTGCTCTCCTGGTAGGCCAGGCCGTTGGCTTCGAGGCGGGCGAGGGCCGTTCGCGCGGCCCTGTCGGGTACCCGCAGCTCGTCGATGACCTGAGCCAGGGTGACCTCGGCATCGTGCTGCCCGGCCAGGCCCACGATCGAATCGTCGAGGACGTCGGGTGAGAGCTGGCGCGACCGCTGCAGGCGCAGGCCGGCCCACGTGGCCAGGCCGGCACCGGCGACCAACAGCGCCAGGGAGACGGGCAGCCGGGCGGCATTCTGGATCGCGGCGCACAAGAAGATGAGGCCCGCCGCGAGCAAGACAACGCCCCCGATGAGAGCCACGGCCGTCAGCGTCGATCCCGCCAGGCCTTTCCCATCACTCATCGCCTCCTCCTTGGTCGTCGTGTCCCAGCTTGCGCAGCCAGGTGCGCGCGTCGCGGTCGAGAGGGTTGACCACAAGGGCCTGCCGGAAGGCGGCCACTGCCAGGTCGTCGTCGCCGCGATCGACAAAGATCAGGCCCAGGTTGTAGTGGACGTTGGGCGCCGTCGCATCCAGCTCCAGAGCGCGTTGAAACGCCCCAATGGCCAGGAGCTGCTGTTCGGGCGTGGCCAACACCGGGTTGCCGAGGTAGGCCGCACCCAGGTTGATCCAGATCATGGGGTTGTGCGGCTCCACGTCGCGGGCGGTTTCCAGGGGGGCGACGGCCTCCCGGTGCCGGCCGGCCATGACGTAGGCACCGCCGAGATTGATCAGCGCCGGCACATTCTCGGGCTCGATCTCCAGGGCCTCCCGGAAGAACGGAGCCGCCTCCCGCGCCTTGCCCTGCTCCAACAGCCGCGCCCCCCGATTGGTCAGGCTGCGAACTCGATCGTCTTGCTCTGCTTTGTCCATGCTCCCTCTTTCCGTGCTCAGCGTCGTCCGGTCGAGCGGCGTGCCAGGCGCGGCAGGATGGGCACGACCTGCTTCTTGCGCGACATGACGCCTCCGGCGATCACGGAGTGGGGTGAGACCAGGCGCTCACCCAGGGCCTCGGCCGCCTCTTGCTCCAGGCCGGTGATCAGGATCTCCGTCTGGCTGTGGGCGACATCGACCACCATGAACAGCAGCGAGGCATAGCCTCTCTCGGCCCGCAGAACCTTCATCTGGCTCAGCAGCTCGTCGCGGATGGCGTCCACATGCCCCTTGTGCAGCGTCTCCATGTAGCCGATGGCAAAGAGCAGGTCGTCGATGCGGAACTCCTTGAAGTCAGTTGTCAGGATCTCGCGCGGGCTGCGCTGCGACAGGTCAGAGGCCACGGCAAAGAGCTCGCGCCCCAGCTCTTCAGGGTCGGCCTCGGCGCGCGCCGCCAGTTCGGCGGCCACGCGGCGATCGCGGGGCGTGCTCGTCGGTGAGCGAAAGAGCACCGTGTCCGAGACGAGGCCTCCCAGCAGGATCCCGGCGACGGGCGGCGGGATGGGGACGCCGGCTTCGTCGTACAGACCGGCGATGATGGTGCTCGTCGAGCCCACGATCTCGTTGCGAAACAGGATGGGCGCTGCTGACTGGATGTCGGCGATGCGATGGTGGTCGATGATGCCCAGGAGCTCGGCGTCTTCCAGACCGTCGACGGTCTGGCTTCGCTCGTTGTGATCGACCAGGTAGACTCCGTGGCGCACTGGGT
>JBFYTF010000088.1:0-8087 GCA_041300865.1 Anaerolineae bacterium | reverse complement strand
GTGCTCGACCGGCTGAAGGTCAGCCGGCGATCCTGCGCGCGGGTGTCGCCCGGCAGCGGCACACCGGCCTGCCGCACGACCCACACCTCGACGCGCATCGATTGCAGCAGGTGGCCCTGGTAAAAGAGGTCGACGTTGATCGCGTGCCGCCCCGCGCGGCCGAACGTCAGCCCGAATAAGACCAGCGGGCCATCAGCACTCTTGGGCACCCGCAGCTCCTGGCTTGGCCGGTCGATCTGGACGACGTTGCGCCCGATGGGCCACGGGCGCACAGCCACAACCAGGGCCAGGGATTGATCTTGCTCCAGGCCGTCGAGCGCATCCTTCAGGATCCCATCCAGGGCGAACCTTGCATCTGGCTGCTCGCCGATGCCCCAGAACCTGCCAACGTTGACACCCAGGCGGTACGGACCGCCGTCAAGCGCCAAGGGCCGGTCAACCGGCAGCGGATCGAGTCCTGTTTCCGGGAAAAAGCCGGCGTTGAAGAAGCGGTGCGCTTGTGCCGTCTCTGGGGACCCATCGTAGGCGCCGACTTCGAAATCCAGCTGGACATCTTCCGCGCCGCCCTCACCCCCGCCGATCTCTGCGCCCACAGCCTCGCCGCCCGCCCCGGCACCGCTATCCGCGCCATCCATACGCGGGGGGCGTGCCGCCGGCCGCCGCCCCCCACGCTCCGGTTCGGCCAGGATGCCCACCAGGCGGCCACCCCGGGTCACCGGCAGGCAGCGTTCGGGCGTGTCCATGACCCTCTCCATTGCCATCCTCCAGGCCACAGAGCCCTCCTCGATAGGCGGCACGGGGTCTGGCAGGCGCAGGTCCTCGACCGGGCGGTCCCGCAGCCGCGGCAGTCCCTCGTCAAGATCCTCGAGGATGTCGTCGGTCACTTGCATGACGCTGTAGGTGCCAGCATCCTGGGGAATCACCAGGAATATCCAGCCCTTCTCCGAGCGCTCCAGGCTTTGTGCCAGCTCTTCAACGGGGCTTTGGCCGTCCAGCGCGACATAGTCCTCGGACAATGGCAGGCGATCGCGGGGCCACTGGTAGGGAGCGCCACCCCCCAACCTCCAGGGGTCCAGGTCAGGCAGGGAAGGTTGGCGCGGGCCCAGGTTCAGGACGCCCAGCACCTCGTTGCCCTCCAGAACTGCAACACGCTCCCCGGGGCTGGCGAGCGCCACGTCGCGGGCCTCTTCCTGGGGAACGTCAGCCTGCACCGAGCCAGCCGGCCGGAGCAGGCCGGGCACAGCTTCCAGGGGCATGTCCAGGATGGCGGGACCCAGATCCTCGGCTATCTCAGCCAGCTCGTTCATGCGCGTCACGGCATAGCGGTCGGGCAGCATTGGCACCACCACCCAGGCAAAGATGCGGGAGGGTTTGCGCCTGGCAAGCTCCAGGAGGACGCGCACCGTCGTGTCCTGCGGCGTGACCACCATGCCCCGGTCGAGCGAGTCCCTGGCTGTTGACATTGCTACCTCCTTCGCGCACTCAATACGTCTTGAAGATGAATCCATCCCGCGCCTGCAGATAGAGCACAGGCATGCCCCAGTCCGGCCGGCCCTGGCCCAAGTCCTGGGCGACGACGTGCCGGGCGGTGGAGGCGGCCCAGTCCACCTGCCCGTGGCGCAGCAGCGCCTTGTAAAACTCCGCGGCGAACGTGATCGCCGCCGTGTCGCCAACAGGATACTGCATCCCGATCACGGCCGGCACCTTCCCTCCACCAATAAGGTCCGGAACGAGGCCGGCCAGCGCCTGCCCGCCCGCAAGCTGTATTGTCTGGCAGGCGTTGAGGAAAAACAGGAACGGCTGGAGATTCTGGCCGGCTAACCCGTCGAGCATGCCGGTCAGCTGCGGGGAGCCCAGGGGGGCGTACTCGCCCAGGGCGGTCTCACCGTAGAGCACAAGGTCGCCACGCGCCACGCCCTCTTGATCCTCCCCGTCGTGGGGACCGGCGTGCCCGATAAAGTGGACGACGTCGAACGGCGGCTTCTGGCTGAGGCGCTCGCGCAGAGCCCGGCCGAGATCGTCGGCGGCGATCGACGCGGCCGGTAGGCTCTGGTCCATCTCGGCGGCCGCGGGTCCGGCCAGATAGTGCAGCTCGACCCTGCCGCTAGCGGTCAGGGGCTGCAGCGCCGTCTCCAGGCGGGTCCTTTCGAGCTGGGTATCGATGGGCAGCACCGGTATGTTCGAGGGGCTGGCGACGACGACCAGGATGCGCAGTGCCTTGCGTAGCCGGCGCAGGCGGCGGGCGCCCAACCCCTGCGCCACGTCCATCTGGTGCTGGAGAGCACTCGCCCCGCCTGGCCCGCGGCCGTCCTGCAGGTAGCGGACCAGGGCCGTCCCGAGGTGCTGGCCAAGGAATCCCAGCTCAGGATCAGGGTGCCAGGTGTACTCCCACGGCAGGCGTGCCAGGTCCGCGCCATACTGGAAGTCAAAGGACAAGCGGATCCGAAGGTGCTGACCGTCCCGTTGCGCCTCTGCCAGGCGGCTGCTGAGGGCTTCGGGGAACGCAGACCGGAGGAGTGCCGCGCCCAGCAATCTCAGCCCCTCCTCGCCGTCCTCCTCGGCCTGGCCCGCGACGTGAAAGCGCTCCTCCTCCCTCAAGCCCAACCTCGCCTGCAGCCGGGCGATTTGCCCTTCGAGTTCGGGGGCTAGGGAGAGGGGGGTGGCGGGCAGGTGCTCTACCGGCTCAAAGACGGCGGCCAGGTTCGCCTGCCTCAGCGCCGTCCACCGCCACTGCCACCCCGGCAGACCCAGGTGCCGAATGCGAACTTCGGCCAGATGATTGGGCGCACCGGGTTTCTCCTGGCGCAGGGTGAGCAGGACGTCCTTCTGCACGCGCTCCTCGCCCCAGCGCTTGCGGGCAACGTTGACCACGTACCCGGCGATGACGAGCAGCGACGCGCCGGCTAGAGCCGCGAGGAACCACAGGAACTCGGGGCGCCGCGTCAGTGGCGTCCGGGCAACCTGCACAGGCAGGCTGACCGCGTCCGACTCGTGGCCATCCTTGTCCACGGCGGATATCCGGAAAGCATAGTCCTTCCCCGTCGCCAGGCTGTAGGGGATGGTCGCGTCGGTGCTGCACCGCGTCGTGCTGTCATGGCCCACCATCTGCGTGCAAAAGACCAGCTCGCCAAAGGGCGTGGATAGGTCGCCACCGTCGAGTGCGACGCGTATGTCCTCAGCGCGATCGTAGGCCACGTGGAGCACGCCGTTCTGCGCGGACACCAGCTCGTTCCCGGCCCACAAGTGAAAGCCCGCCCAGGGCTGTGCGACCCCCGGCCGGTACTGCTGAATTCCGTTGCCGGTAGCAATCCAAACGGTGCCATCGCGGTCGGTGAACAGCCCCCGTATCTGCGCCAGCCCATCCGTGGCAGAGTAGGTGATGGGCAGCGGCCCGCCATGCACCAAGATCCCGCGCCGGCTGCCGAACCATAGCCGGCCAAGTCCGTCTTCGGTGATGACCCGCACCTCCTCGCCAGACAGGTCGCTCTCGACCTCGAATGCCGGTTCGCCGCCGCCAAGCCAGCGGTTCAGGCCGCGGTGCGTACCCACCCACAGCTGGCCAGCGCTATCCTCGTACAGGCTCGTGACCGTCTGGTCGCTCAACCCGTCCCGCACGTCCCAGAGCCTGCCTGCTCCATCGGGCGAAACTTGCAGCAGCCCGTAGCTGGTGCCGGCCCAGATGTCACCCTCTCGCCCACCCAGGAGCGCCAGCACGACGGGTTGCTGGGGCAGATCCACCGTCTCCGGCGTCCACGTGCCGTCCGCAGCCAGGAGCCCCAGGCCGGCGCTGGTGCCCAGCCACACGCCCTTCTCACCGCCGGAAAGCATGGCGAACACTTCGGCTCCGTCGACGGGCAGCTCGATCTCTTGCCAGCTGCCATCAGCGCCGAGCCGGACAATGCCGCCCCGGCTGCCAAACCAGATCTCGTCCCCGGGCAGGGGTAAGATCGCCGCGACTATGTTGCCGGTCGAAGGCACAGACAGGTGGGTCAGGGGATCGAGGCGTTCGAGAGTGCCATCCGCCGCGCGCCGGAGCACCGTCTGGCCGGTGGCAAACCATAGGTCACCGCCCTGGTCCTGGGCCATGGCTCCCTGGGGGATCGGGACGGTGCCGTCCGCCAGGCTCAGGGGCTCCCAGGCGCGGCGGTAGTGCCACAAGCCATCGGCTGTACCTACCCAGACATTGCCCTCCGCATCGCCGGCAACACTCTGGACCGCTCCCAGGCCCATCGGGCTGTCTTCCGGCCGGCGCACAGTGTCCCCGGCGTACACCAGGAGGCCATGCTCGCCTCCGATCCACAGCCATCCGGCAGGGTCTCGCCACAGGGCATCGATGGAGTCCAGGGCTTCGACGGCGAGGGCCTCGGGCAAGGGGACGGCCTTGCTCCCATCAAAGCGGGCCAGGCCGTGCGCCGTTCCTACCCACAGCCCGCCCTCGCCGTCGCCCGCCAGGACGTTGACCTGGTTCGAGTCGCCGGGAATCACGGCGGCGCAAGCGGCAAGGCCCACGGGCGGCGCCCCTGCCGCCGAGTAGCAGTGCCACGACTCGCCGTCAAAACGCTGCAGCCCGAAGCCCTGCGTGCCGGCCCACACGTCGCCCGCGCCATCCTGAAAAAGGACGCGGGCAGAACGCACTGTGGGTTCGGTGAAGGCCTCGACGGCGCCTGTTCGCGCGCGAAAGACGCCCAGGTGTGTGGCGAACCAGGGCATGCCCTCCCGGTCAAAGAGGATGTCACGGACGTCGGCCGAGGCAAGCTCACTACCCGGC
Organism: Anaerolineae bacterium; assembly: GCA_041300865.1. Taxonomy (GTDB): domain Bacteria; phylum Chloroflexota; class Anaerolineae; order JAAYZQ01; family JAAYZQ01; genus JAAYZQ01. The sequence continues at coordinate 3,319 of JBFYTF010000088.1, read as the reverse complement.
TCGAAGGGCGTCCACCGGCCATTTGGCTCGCGCACCACCACGCCGCGCTGCGTGCCGAACCAGAGCCGCCCATCTGGGCCCTCGACGACCGTGTTGACCACCTGTTGGAGGCTCGAGGGTGGCGTCTCGGCGCTCGCCGGTAGCGAGACACAACCGGCGCCAATGCTCTGCAGGCTCGCGTTGCGCCAACAGCGGCCGTCGAATACCCCGGCACCCCGGTCGGTGGCCACCCACAGGCTATTCGTCAGGGGCAAGACGCTGCGGACGTCGCTCGAAGGGGGGCCGCCGGCGGGGGACTCGGCCGTGTACAGAGTCCACAGGCCGCCCTGCTCGGCCGATGCCAGGCCGGGGAGGGCGCCCAGGCACCAGACCCACAGGACAAGGAGCGCTGCCCTGCCGGCGCGCGGGTGGCGGCGGTCCCCCAGCGTCCGTGGCAACGTCAGGGCGGAGGAGCAGGCTCCCGGTGGTACGGTCACAGGCGAGACCCTAGCGCGGCGAGACGTCTTTCGCGGGGAAGCGGACGATGACGTCTTCCCACCACACGGTAAAGACACCAGCGTTGTCCCACTGAAAGGCGAACGCGCTGCCCACGGGGATCTTGCCCAGGATGTCCATGAACCGCGCCGGGTCGCCCTCAATGCCGGCAACCACGATCCCGACCACCTGGCCCTCAAGCTGGCGGTGCGTCGACGACACGATGACATCGATGTCAAAGACGATGTCGCCGTTTTGTTGCGTGAACGGCCCGGCCAGCGTGCCGAACATGCTGATCTGGCCGCCCATGTCTACCAGCGCAAAGATGGAGGTGTGGCGCATCGGCCCGTCGGCAAAACCGCCGGCAATGACCGTCGCGTGCCCGGGCTCGGGGATCCAGTTCGAAGAGCCCCCGCCGCAGGTACCCGCGGTGTGCTGCCAGATGGTTAGCGTCTCGTTCAGGGCATAGCCGTGGCCGGCGGGCAGCTTGAAGTGGAGCAGGCCATCCGGGGTGAACGAGGCACCATCGGGCGTGATGTCAATGGCGGTGATGACGTCGCTGTCGGCCGGCAGGCAAGTGGGATCGGGCAGCTCCTGCGGCGCCACGTAAGCGGCAGCCATGCAGTTACAGGGCGCGATGTTGGTGCCGGCATAGACGGTCGCCTGGGAACCGTCGTCGCAGTTCATGACCCTGTCGCTGGCCGGCGGGCAGCACGTTTCGCCACACGAGGGGCTAAGCACGCCCAGCACACCAACGAGCAGCACCACAAGCACGGTCAGAAACGGTGTCCGCGTCTTCATTGTGGAACTTTCTCCTCAGGTACGATCTCAACGGAAGATGAGCGAGCTGGACGCCGGTCCACACCGGGTACCGTCCATGCCATGCTTTCCCATCCGACGGCCGATTGAGCGGTGATCTCCCCTGGCCCAAGGCCAGAGCCTACGGATCTCTTGAGAGCAGAGGAGCGTTTGGCGCTATGTGCCTACAGTGTCGGCTGCGCCAGCGCATCGCAAGCCGGTTTGGAGTGCGGAGCTGTCGAATGCATACTAGCACAGTCCTACTCCTCACGATTTCATTATAGATCAAACGCGGACACGTGTCAAGGAGATTTCGCGGACCACGGAGACCATGGGGTGGCCTGCAATGTACGGGCGCGGTCCCCGCAGCCCCCGGCGGAGTCGACTTCCCGCCTATGAGGCCGAAGCCGGCCGGGAGCGCGCCTGCCTTCTCAACAGGAACAAGGCGAAAAGCACAGCGCAGACCACGATCACCGCCACAAACTGGGTCGGTTTCGGCCCCCAGGGGAGCGGTTCCTCTACTTGCCAGATGCTGACCACAAAGCGGCCCGCAGAATAGATCGCCATGCCGATCAAGAACAGGGCTCCGGGCAGCTGCAACCGGGTTCGCAACAGAAGCAGAAGGAACAAGAGCCCGGTATTCCAGATCTGCATGGCGATTGGCGCCGGAAAGGTGGGAACACCAAGAAAGCCGGGGGGAAGCGCAGTGTTCGGGTGCCAGTAGACCAGCCCCCAGGCGCCGTTGGTAGGAATGCCCGGTACGTCGGCGGCAATGGTACAGCCCACACGCCCCACGATCTCGCCGGCAGCAATGGCCACCATGGCGGCATCGGCCACATGCCAGAAGTGCAGCCCGCGCTGGCGACTATAGAGCGCCACGGCCAAGGTGCCGCCGATCAGGGCGCCGTACACGGCCAGCCCGCCCCCCTGAACCGACAGGATTCTGAGCGGCTCGGCCTTGTAGGCCGCCCAATCGTACAACAGCACCTGCAAGAGCCGCGCGCCGGCGAACCCGACCACCATGACCCACAGGAGCAGCTCCAGGAGCCGGTCGCGCTCTATCCCCCTTCTCCTGCCCTCGTGCAGGAACAACAGGCAGCCCAGGAGGACACCGGCTGCCAGGCACAGCCCGTGCCAGGCAACGGTGAGGGGCCCGATCTGCACCAGGACCGGATCGATGCGGATGTGGATCACTTCGCCTCCCCTGAGGACCTCCTACCGGACCCTCCGCGTGCGAGTATAGCACAAGGCGGCGCTAACTTCAACTCCCAGCCACAAGCCATTCCAGGGTTGCCTTTCCCCATCGCTGCGGTATAATCCAGGACATGGTCAAGCGGGAATTCCGGCCGGCAAGAGAATACGCCTACAACCGCTCGAGTACAGCTCGTTGGATCCTCTCGCACTCTCTGCGCTACCTGCACTTTCCGCTGGCCATGCTCCTGGCCGCCATCCTCAACAACGTCTTTTACAGCCTGGTGCAGGTGGGGGTCGGCCAGGCGTTTGACGTCGTCATCACGCCAGGCTGGACGACGGCCGCCCTGCTGGCCGTTGCCCTGTCCATCGCGGGCTGGGCCCTGGGACAGGGGATCACCGGCCTGGTCCGCAACTATGCCGCCGAGTTCCTGGCCCAGAGCGTCGAGCGGGACACGCGCGACGAGCTGTATGCCAGCCTGCTGGGCAAGAGCCAGACGTTTCACGGGCGGCAGCGCATCGGCGACATTATGGCCCGCGCGACCAACGACGTGCGCATGCTGAACCTCATGTTCAGCCCGGGGGTCATGCTCATCACCGATTCGGCCATGGGCACCGTCGTGCCCCTCTTCCTGATCGCCGCCCTGGACCCGCGCCTGCTGCTGGTGCCCTCGATTTTCGTTGTGCTTCTGGCCGTGACGCTCATCGACTATAACCGGCGCCTCAACCCGGTGAGCATGGCGTTGCGCGAGCAGTTCGGCACGATGAACGCCGGCCTCGCGGAGGCCATCGCCGGCATCGAGGTCGTCAAGGCCAACGTCCAGGAGCGCTACGAGTGGAACAAGTTCGTGGGCAA
>JBFYTF010000077.1:0-10868 GCA_041300865.1 Anaerolineae bacterium | reverse complement strand
ATTCGTTTATTCGCAGTACCGCAAAACTTGCTAAGGGCCGCCTTCGTGCGGGAGGGCGGTCCAGCGTTGGGCGAGTTTCTCAAGTTGTTTGCCGGACTGCTTGGCAGAACGAATGTGCAATCGGAAACGGCTACGATGAGTACGCAGTCTTTGTCGCTCGCGACGAAAGTCGCCCAAGGTGACCTGCCGCAGGGCGGTCACAGTTCCAGACAGCGAGTCGGGCCGTGGAATCAGCTCCCAGGCTCCTTGGCGCTGCAGCATCCGCTGTACCAGACCCTTCTGCCCGGTGGTCCGCAACAGACGCCGGGTCAGGTCTCGGAACTCGCTTTCTCGATCATTGTTGGTGCGCGGCAGGCCGGGCACGTCATAGCAGGTGAACAGGCCAAGGGCATAGTGCTCGGTGGTGCGGACGATGGTCTGATAGAACTTTGGCAGTTGAGGGCTGAGTTGAGTCTCGGGCTCGATTTTCTGCAGATACGCCCACAGCTCGTGGCTCACCTCCTTTCCCGAGCGAGGAGGCTTGCCTTCTGGATCCAAGATGTCAGCGATGCATCGCAACCAATCCGCGGCGAGTCGCAGGTCAGCGTATTCAGCCTGAACAGACAGCTGGGCTACTTGCAACCCACGACTCAATGTCAGAAGCTGAGGATCGTCATAGTGCGCGATCATGGTGGTCAGGCAGCGCTCCACCTCGGCCAGACGTTCGACCATCTCGATGCCGGCCAGGCAAAAGGGAGGCCGGGCTTTGAAGGTCAACACGTAGCGGATGCGGCGCTTCAGATCCTGCACAATTGCATCTCGTTCTTGCGAAACGGCCTTGAGCAGGTCGGGTGCGTCCTGTGCCGGCTCGTCAGCCACAGGCGAGGGCACCAAGCCGGTGACGGTCAAGACCTCTGCCGTTTCTACTTGTTCCTGGCGGACCAGGAGGCCAATTTCCTTTCGTACTTGCTGGCGCAGCGTGATCTTCATGGCCTGATCGGCTGCGGCCATCGGCCGGCTGGCGTTCCGCAGATAATGGATCTGACAGAAGCCGTGCTTGGCGTGCGGAAACACCGCCGTCACGGCCGGGACCAGCCCCCGTTGTTTGTCGGTGAGCACAGCCGTGACGGGCAGTTCCAAGTCAGCAATCGGTTGCAGAAACTCGGCGAAGGTCTCCTTGGCCTCTTGGCCCAGCCAGCCACTGCGCAACGTCAGCCCAGTCTGCAACTCGCGCACCACCCACAGCTGCGGTTCCCCTCCTTCCGGCATCAAGCCATCCAGGCTCAGAATCAGACCACTTTCTTTGGCCACCGCCGTCAGTTGAGCCATATGCTGCCGTTCGTGACAAGCGAGCAAGGGAAGGTAGCGCTCATGGTACAGATGCCGCACCTGCGACTCGCTGATGGGCATGCGCTGATGCAAAGCGTCGCGGATAGCCTGAAACGATTGACACCCCGTCTGGCGCTGCCAGCCGATGTGTGCTACCACATCGTAGCCATAAGTGCAATGACACGGCGCCACTTGCTGCCAGCCGGCCGACTTGCAGATGACTCCATGGCGGGGACAACTCGGATCCATACACCACTTCGGACGATGTGCAATGCATACCGCCTCAGTCATAGTTTGCACCGTCTTGGGTCCACTGACGTACGCAACCCTCATCGGCGCGCCACACGCCGGGCACATGTCCAGTTCGCAACTGTACACAATCGGCGTCATATGGTACAATTCTCGTGGGGTTCTCATGGACAGCTCTTTTTTGCCAAAGATAGAGCTATTGTCCATCGAGAGCCCCTTTTGTCAACTTACATAGCAAGTTTTGCGGTACTGCCATTATACCTTTCAGCACGTGGCCTGTCAACCAGTCAGTTCGGATCAATAGCCAAACGCACGCTGAGGTAAGGTCTGGTTTGTCGCTGGAGTCTCGCCTTGCAAAACCAATCCGGCACTCGTGGCTTCGAGAAGAGAATCCGAGCCGTCAGGTTGTATCGCGTTTGTCGATTGAGTACAGTCTCCTAACAGCAGGTTGCTTAGCCCTTTCCGGCAGAAACGTCGCCATTGCGGGAGGGCCAACAAGGGGAGGACAGAATGCGCCGCGCTCGTTGCAACGCCGTTGGCGGCTTCTTGCAGTCCACCATGTTCTGTGGTATGCTTTTCCAAACGTTGTACCAGTACATCATAGCAAGAAAGAGGACCGCAAATGTATCGAGAAAGGATTGCACGGCAGTACCAGTCGTTGTCCCCCAGTTTCCGGCGCATCGCAGACTTGATTTTGTCTTCCCACGAACAAGTCGCCTTTATGAGCGCGTCACGCCTGGCGCGGCATATCGGCGTCGACGTCGCCACGGTGACCCGCTTCTCTCAGCAGTTGGGTTACAACGGCTACGTCGAGCTGATCCGCGAGATCCAGCAGGCGGTTCTCGACGAGATGGCCGAGAGCCGCGCGCCGGTCGAGGAACGGGTGGCGAGCGCCAACCCCCTGGTCCGGACCCTGTGGCGCGAGTGGGCCAATCTGGAGAAAACGATCCAGCAGCTATCCCTGGACGAGGCTGAGCAAGCAGGCGAGCTGCTGCGAACCGCGCGCCGGGTCTTTATCGTGGCTGAAGACGCGGCAGCCGGGCTGTCGGCCGCCACGCGGAGCTATCTCAGCATGATCCGGCCGGGCGTGATCGCCCTGGATCACGGGCCTTACAACGTCGCCCTGGCGCTGAAAGAGGTCGGGCCGGAGGATGTCATCCTCGCCCTTGGCTTCAGCCAATACGCGCACGACCCCACCCGCGCCCTTGCGCTTGGCAAGAAGATGGGCGCCCGGACCATCGGCATCATCGCCCAGGCCGGTTGCCCTATCGCCGCCGAGGCGGAGCTGCTCATCACGTGCGCGGCTGTGGAAGAGGACTACTTGCCCTCCGTGACCGCGATGGCCTCTATCCTCTTTGCCCTGGCGTACAGCCTGTACGAGAGCAATGTGGACGCATACCACCGCGAGCTGGCCCAGTTTGAGGAGCTGTATGCCGGCCTGACGGAGGGCCGTCCGGGCGAAGAGGAGCCATTCGAGGAGTCCTGATAGCGGCCTCAGGGCGACCAGGCGCAGTACTCGTCGCTGGCCTCGTGGTTGCTGATGTTGGTCCAGGCCCCCGGCCGGTCGGCCACGGCAGGCAGTGACGCCAGCTCGAGGATGTACACTTCCTTGTTGCCGCCCAGGTCGCTGTAGAACACCAGGCGCCGCCCATCGGGCGACCAGTCGGCCAGGCCCTCGGTGCTCTGGGGCGAGCGAGACAGGTTGCGCGGCTGCGAGCCGTCGGCGTTCATAACATATAGCTCAAAGTCGCCGTCTCGATTGGTGCTAAAGGTAAGCCGGCTGCCATCTGGCGACCAGATGGCATAGCGGTCCCGCTTGGGCGCCTGCGTCAGGTTGACCGCTGTCGCGTCGTCGCCCTGGCGCAACGCGTCCTCCACGTCCAGAACCCAGACGTCTTCGTTGCCTCCGCGGTTGGAGGTGAATGCAAGCTGATTGCCGGCCGACCAATTCGGATAGCGATCGTTTCCCGGGTCCGTCGTGAGCTGCACCAGTCCCGAGCCGCCGGCGTCCACGATCCAGATGTCCCAGTTGCCGCTGCGGTCGCTGTGGAAGGCAATGCGCCGCCCATCGGGCGACCACGTGGGCCAGCCGTCTGCTCCCTCGCCATCTGTTACCCGCCACACCTCGCCGGCTCTGCCCCTGGCCGGATCAAAGACCATGCCATAGATCGAGCCGTTCTCCAGTCCCCACTTGCCTGTCAGCGTGTCGCGCAGCGAGACAAAGGCGATCTGCCGGCCGTCGGGCGCCCAGGCGGGGGCCAGATCGTCGGCCCAGGAGAGGGTCAGGTTGGTCTCCTGCGATCCGTCGGGCCGGATGCCCACGATCTCGTAGTCGCCCAGCTCGCCGCGCTTGCTCTCGAAGGCAATCCACCCCGGCGAGGACGTGGCTGAGGGCGAGGGCGCGGGCAGCGTCGGGCTGGGGTCGGAGCCCGGCGTGGCGGTGCCGGCCGGCGCCGGGATCGTTGCCGACGCCAGTGCGGTGGCCTGCGGCGTGCGCGTGGCCTGCGCCGTGAGCGTGGCCGGCGGCCGGGACGCCGTGGGGCTGGGCGGGAGGGATGTGGCCTCGGGCATCGGGCTCGGTGTCAGGGTGGCCGTGGACGGCAGGCCGGGCACGGCCTGCGCGCCAATGGGGATGGCCGTGGCTGCGGGTGTCGACCGCCACAGCAGGCGCGCCACCCCGGGCACCGTCCGCCCCAGGTAGGCGGTCGTCAGTCCGGCGGCCACCAGGCAGATCAGCGCTGCAACTCCCAGAACCGGGATCCAACGTTTGCGAGTCATCTCGCAGATTCCCCTCTCCTCTGCGGGCGGGCAGATCGAGCGGCCATTATACCATCGCCCGGCCGGCGGCTCAAGTTCGCGCCCCTTAGGAACCGAGGCGAGGCCTCTGCGGGCTTGTAAGGCGCGCCCGACTCTGCTATAATGGTGCCCATCGAGGGAGAGGTCTGCACGGTGATGGTGAGCGCTCAAGATGAGCACCGGCGGCGCCTGGCCGCGGCCTGTGGGCGGTTCTGTGCCGCGTGCGATGCATTTTTGGCAGACCGCTGCACCGGCTGTGCCTGCCGGACCGCCGAGACCGGCGCAGGTGCCTGCCCCGTCTATGGCTGCTGCGTCGTCAAGAAGGGGCTGGAGCACTGTGGCGTGTGCCCCGACTTTGCTTGTGAGCTGTTCCTGGCCCACGCTGGACCGCTGCAGGTGGCCCGCCACTATCGGGCCCTGTGCCGGCGCAGCGAGATCGGCACGAGCGCCTGGCTGGACGAGCAGGAAAGCGGGAGCGCGCCTCGCCGGTAGGGCCGTCGCGGCACCAGATGGGAGTAGACGAATGGCAGACGCGAGAATTCTCGTCGTCGAAGACGAGCCCAACATCCGCGAGGTCATCACCCTGTACCTGCGCCGTGCCGGCTACGAGGTCGACGTTGCCGGCGATGGCGCGGCCGCCCTCGAGAGCCTCGCTGCCCGCATGCCCGATCTCGTCGTCCTGGATCTCATGCTGCCGCAGGTAGGCGGCCTGGAGATCGCCCGCTGGCTGCGAGAGCGGGGTGACACACCCATCATCATGCTCACCGCCCGCCGCGAGGAGCCAGACCGCATCGCCGGACTGGAGATGGGTGCTGACGATTACGTCGTCAAGCCGTTCAGCCCGCAGGAGCTGGTCAGCCGCGTGCGGGCCGTGCTGCGCCGCACACAGGGTGGGCCCGAGCCGGGCCTGCTGATCTTTGACGAGCTGCGCATCGACCCCCGGACACGGCTGGTGGAGGTCCGGGGCGAGGAGCGCTCGCTGACGGCGCGAGAGTTCGACCTGCTGTGGGTCATGGCCCGCCATCCGCGCCAGGTTTTCAGCCGCGACCAGCTCCTCGATGCCGTTTGGGGCCTGACCGAGTACATCGATCCCAGCACCGTCACCGTGCACATCCGCCGCCTCAGGGAAAAGATCGAGGCGGACCCGGCCAACCCGCAGCACATCCTCACCGCCTGGGGGGTCGGTTATCGCTTTGAGCCCTGAGGACGGAACCATGGAACCAAACGCCGAGGAGCGGCCTTCGTCGGCGGCGCACCTGCGCTTTGTCGGTGGCGTCGTGCTCACCCTGTCCGTGGCCCTGGCCATGTTTTTCCTGCTGCTGCGCCCGCCAATGGCCGAGCTGGGTCTGATGGCCCTCTTCCTGGCCACCACGGCCATCCTGTCCGTGATCGCCGGTTACGTCGCCTACCGCTTCGGCTGGCTCCACCGCTCCCCGCGCATTGGTTGGGTGCTCCTGGGAGGCTATGCCCTGGCCAGCGTTCTCACCTTCTTGAATGTGTGGGTCACGGCGCGGCTGATGTTTGCCAGCCAGCATGACCTGCTCCTCGCCACGGTCTTGCTCCTCTTTGCGGGGGGCATTGCCATCTCGGTCGGCTATTTTCTATCGGTGTCCCTGACCGATCGCATCGTCGCCCTGGACCGGGGGGCGCGCGCCCTGGCTCGCTCACAGCTGAACGTGCGCGTGCCTGTCACCGGCAGAGATGAGATGGCCAGCCTGGCGCGCAGCTTTAACGACATGGCCAGCCAGCTCGAGGCTGCCGCCGACAAGCAGCACGAGCTGGAAGCCCTGAGGCGCAACCTCGTCGCCTGGACGGGGCACGATCTGCGCACGCCCCTGGCCTCCATCCAGGCCATCGTCGAGGCCCTGGCCGACGGCCTGGTGGAGGATCCCGAGACCCAGGAGCGTTACCTGCGCACCGCGCAGCGCGAGATCCGGTCCCTGTCGCTCCTCATCGACGACCTCTTTGAGCTGACCCAGCTGGAGGCCGGGGGCCTGCACCTGGATCTGAGCCCTACTCCGCTGTCGGACCTCATATCCGACACGATCGAGAGCTTCTCGGAGCTGGCAGCCCGGGAGGGGCTCACCGTGGAGGGCAGCGCCGGCCCCGGCCTCGACCCGGTGGCCCTGGACGCCCAACAGATCACGCGCGTTCTGTACAACCTGGTGTCCAACGCTCTGCGCCACACTTCGGCGGGCGGCCGGGTCGAGATCGTGGCCCGGCCAAGCGCCGGCGGAGTGCGCGTGGAGGTACGGGACACGGGCGAGGGCATTGCGGCCGAGGAACTGCCCCACGTCTTCGAGCGCTTTTACCGGGGGAAGGGGGCGCGCAGCCGGGCTACGGGCGGCACCGGTTTGGGCCTGGCCATCGCCCGCAGCATCGTCGAAGCCCACGGGGGCACCATGGGCGTCGAAAGCTCACCGGGACAGGGGAGCTGCTTCTACTTTACGCTCCCCTCCGCCTGATTGCGGCTGCACCGCACCACGGGGACATGGTTCTACCTGTTCCTGACGCTTGGCAGGTAGACCCGGTAGGCACCGCTGGGCACGACCGGCGCGCCGGCCTCGACCTGGACGAACCTGGCCTTTGTCTCGCTGTCCTTGCCGTCCGGCCCGCTCACGGTGAGGGTTACGGTGTACACGCCGGCTGCTTCGTAGGTGTGGCTGGGGTTCTGTGCGCGGCTCGTCTCGCCGTCGCCAAAGTCCCACAGGCTCTCGGCGTAATCGCCCACCGAGATGTTCTTGAAGGTCACTTCCAGTGGCGCGGGGCCGCTGGCGGGCGAGGCGGACAGGCCGGCCTGCAGCGGTGGCTGAATGACCACCGAGTGCGCGCTTGACACACTGCCGGCGCTGTTTGTGGCGGTGATAACCAGGCGATAGGTGCCGGGCGCGCTCCAGGAAACGGTAATCGTGTCGCTCAGACCCTGCTCCGCGCCGCTTTGCGCCTGCCCGGGAACTTGCCAGCTGTAGCTGATAGGCAGAGTGGCGGCCGCGGGGCTGACATTGGCCGTGAAGGTGTAGGGTACGGCAACCTTGCCGGCAACCGGGCCGGAAAGGGAAATGGCCTCGAGTGCCCGCACCTGGTCCACCCGCAGTGCGTAGGCGGCGCTGCAGCCGGTGGTGCTGCCTGCCGCGGGCGTGGCTTTGAGCAAGTAGGTTCCTGCCAGGGGGGCACGCCATGTCGCTGTGGCCGTTATCGTGCCCCGGGCCTCGACGGCCGGCGCCAGGGGCGCGACGGTGTCGGAATCGTACAGACCGAGGACGGGCTGCACGCCGGAGGCCAGGCCGCGCACCTGCAGGCGGTAGACACTGCCCGCCTGGGCTTCGAACAGGAACCAGTCGACGTCCTGCCGGATGTCGAACAGCCGCACGACGGGGACGCCGTTGGGCGCCATGGGCTGCGCCGCCGCATGGTGGTCGTCGGGCTCCTGGATGTCGGCCGGGCACAGGAGAGGTGCATGCAGGTCAAAGCGGCCCACCTCGGTCGATAGGGCGGTGACCTGCGTCCGCGCGCTGTTGACCCTGGTCGGGAGGGCGCTCCACGTCTTCCGGGCCTCGTCCCAGCGGCGCAGGGCCAGCTTGGCCATGTCTGCGTGGGGCAGGCTGCGCAGCTTCGCGGCGAGGGTCAAGGTCAGGGGTTCGGCCAGGCTCAGCATGCTGCCCTGCTGCCGGCCGGTCAGCAGGAAGGAGTAGCCGGTGGAGCGCCACTCTGCTGCCGGCTCCGCGCCCGGCGGGACGTCCCACAACTCGAGCACGGCCGGCGAGGCGAGGGCACCCGACGGCACCGTGACCGTCACCAGGCCCGAGGGGCTGCTCAGCGTTCGGTCCGGGGCCGGCGCGCCCGGCTCCACCCGCTGCCGGGTCCAGATGGGGTGCTTCCACAGGTAGCGGCTCAGCCGCTGCCACGGATCCTGTCCTTGTCGCAGCCAGCCGTAGGGATCCAGGACCTCGTCCCGCGTCCAGCGCCCATCGCGGTTGGTATCGAAGTAGAGCGCAAAGTGCAAGTGGGTGCCCAGGCTGCGGCCGGTGTTGCCCATGATGCCCAGCGGCTGGGCCGCAGGGTTGTCGATCACGGTGCCGACCGTCGCCGTCACCGTCTTCATGTGGGCATACACCGTGGCATAGCCGTTGCCGTGGTCGATCCACACCCTGTTGCCGAAATAGCTGCCGCAGGCCTGGTTGCCCACCCGGCACGACGACACTGTGTCGATGACCAACCCCGGGGCGGCGGCATAGATCGGTTCATTCGGCGTGTGCCAGCCAAAGTCAATGCCGCCGTGGCCGTCGTACCAGCTTTGGCCGGCGCGCGCCGGCGAGGCAGCGCTCACGGCGATGGTCACGCCATCCCAGCGGGTCAGGTTCTTGTTTGTGCTGTGGTTGGGGTACGTGTGGTCGAACCAGGAGTTGACCCGGCCCGCGCCTCGCTCGCCCACGTTGCCCAGGGCTGCTTGCGCGAAATTGGTGTAGGCGACGGGTAGGTCGAGGAAGGGAGTGCCAACGACCAGCTTCGAGACAAAGGCATCGGCCACGCCGCGGCCCCCGTCGCCGCGGGCCGAGTTTCCGACCACGTAGACGCTGCCCAGCTCGTCCACGGCCACGGCAGCGGCATAGTCCTCGTCGCCGCCGCCCAGCGCGGCAGCGTGGACCAGTGTTGAGCCGAACTCGTCGACGCGCGCCACAAACGCGTCAGAGCCCTGCTGCCCGTCCCCGGCGTTCCCTCCTGCCGCGGCGAGGGGAAAGGCCGTGGATGAGCCGGCCAGGGTCGCGTTGCCGCCCGCGTCTACAGAGACGGCCTGGCCCCAATCGTCACCGCCGCCGCCCATGAGACCGGCGTAGGCGAGGGCTCCCGCGGCGTCGAGCTTGAGGAGAAAAGCGTCTTGCTCACCGGCGTAGGCCGTGCCAAAAGCCCCGTCGCTCACCGGAAAATCGGCCGAGCGGCTGCTGCCCGAGACGTAGACGCTGCCGGCCGGATCCACGGCCACGGACTGGGCCGCCTCGGCATCGCTGCCGCCCAGGTAGCTGCCGTAGAGCAAGGTGGTACCGGTAGCGTTCAGCCGGGCCACGAAGGCGTCCGTCTCGCCGGCCAGCTCCTGGCCCAGGGCGCCCGCCGTCGTCGGCAGGTCGGCCGAGGCCGTGGTGCCCACGAGCACCGCCTGGCCGGCCGCATCCACGGCGACGCCCTGGCCCTGCTCCCAGCCCTGCCCGCCGACAAGGGTGGCGTAGGCCAGCCCGGTGCCCGCCGGGTCCAGCTTCAGGAGGAAGGCGTCCGCGCCGTCCAGGTGGATGTCCCAGGCACCCTGTGTCAGCGGAAAGTCGGCCGATGCCGTCGTGCCGGCGACGGTGGCGCTGCCAGAGGCGTCGAGGGCAACGTCCGCGGCCTGGTCGTCGCGCGCGCCGCCGATGTAGGTTGCGTAGGCAATTTCGGTGCCCTCCGCTCCGAGCTTCAGGGCAAAGGCGTCGTCGCCGCCCGCGGCGCTGGGCTGAAAGTGGCCGGCTGTGCCGGGCAGGTCAGGGGAGCGGGTGGTGCCGGCGACGGTGGCATAGCCCTGCCGGTCGACGGCGATGGCCTCCCCCGAGTCGTAATCGCGGCCCCCCAGAAAACTGGCATAGACCATCTCGCTGCCATTCCCGCTCATCTTGAGGACAAAGGCAACAAAGCTGCCGCCGGCCGCCACCTGGAACGGCCCCGGCGCGGTCAGCGACGTGGGCCGGTAGCTGCGGCCCGTGATGTAGGCGCTGCGCTCGTGGTCCACTGCGACGTCGCCGCTGGTGTCGTTGCCACCCTGGCCCAGAAGGCTGCTGTAGAGCATGCCGGCCGGTTCTTCGCCGGCCGTGAACTCCAGCGCGCTGGGACCGTCCGCCGGCGTCGAGGACGCAAAGGGTGCCTCGACGAGGGTGCCGCCCTCGCCGATGCGCGGCTCGGGCAGCTGGGACGCGGGCAAGGGCTCGCCCTGTTCGTCCACGGCCTGCAAAAGGGGCCAGGCCACCTGGCCCAGGCTTGTAGAGATGCAGAGGGCCACGGCCTCGTCGCCGGTGCCGGCGGCCGGGCGCCCCAGGCAGTCGCTCTCCAGGCTCAGGCTGTCAGCACCCTCCACCTGTAACCGCACGCCGGCCACGTCGGCGCCGGGATGCACGACCAGGCGCTGGGCGTAGCGGCCTGCCTGGTTGCCGATCTCCAGGTCGATGCCGGGATAGAGAGCGACAAAGCGCACCCCGCCCCATACCGGCACACTAACGTGCCAGCCGGCCGGGTCACTCCCCGAGAAATAGGATACCTGGGTGTCCAGGGCGTTGAGCGGTAGGATCTGCGGGTTTGGGTTGGCGCCGGCAAACCTGAGCCTCAGGTTCACACCCTGCCCGGCGCCGGCATCTGCCTCGGAGCGGGGTCTCAGCTTCGCGCTGGGCGATAGGTCGTCCGTGGGGAGCAGGGTCATCCACAGCGCATCGGGCGCGAGATACAGGCCGCCCCCCGCAGAGCCCCGCACCTGGAAGCGAATACCCGGTGGGAACTGCCCG
>JBFYTF010000072.1:0-8322 GCA_041300865.1 Anaerolineae bacterium | reverse complement strand
GACACCTACGCCCAGAGCCACAAGGAGACGCGCGAGTTCGTGCGCGACCAGGGGATCACCGCTTTTTACGACGTCGGCGAGGGCATCTGCCACCAGGTTCTGCCCGAGCAGGGGCACGCGTTGCCGGGCATGTTGATCGTCGGCAGCGACTCGCACACTCCCAGCCACGGGGCGCTGGGTGCCTTTGCGGCCGGCATCGGCCGCACCGAAGCCGCGGCGGTGATGGCCACAGGCGAGATCTGGCTGCGTGTGCCGGAAAGCCTGCGCATCGTCGTCGGTGGACGGCTGCCCGAGGGCGTGTCGGCCAAGGACCTTGTGCTGCGCATCATCGGCGACATTGGCGCCGACGGCGCCGACTATATGTCCGTGGAGTTTGCCGGCCCGCCAGTAGAGGCCATGAGCGTCGGCAGCCGCCAGGTGCTGTGCAACATGGCCGCCGAGATGGGCGCCAAAAACGGCTACGTTGCGCCCGACCAGGTCACGCGCGATTGGCTCGCGGGGCGCACCACGTCCCCGTGGGTCGAGGTCTTGCCCGACGCAGACGCCCAATACGCCCGCGTTCTGACGTATGATGCCGGTGCGTTGGTGCCCCAGGTGGCCCGGCCGCACCGCGTGGACAATGTGGTGCCCGTCACCGAGGTGCTGGGCACACCCATCCAGCAGGCGCTCATCGGGACCTGCACCAATGGCCGTATGGAGGATCTCCAGGCCGCCGCCGACATCCTTCGCGGCAAGCGCATTGCCCCCTGGGTGCGGCTGCTCGTGCTGCCCGCGTCGCGCGAGATCCTGCTGCAAGCCATCGAGGCCGGCGTCATCACCGACCTGGTGGCCGCGGGCGCTACCCTTCTTAACCCCGGCTGCGGACCCTGCCTGGGTGCGCACGAGGGCTGCATGGCCCCCGGCGAGCGGACAATCTCGACCGCCAATCGAAACTTCAAGGGACGCATGGGCAGCCGCGATGCCGAGATCTATCTCGGCAGCCCGGCCACCGTGGCCGCTTCGGCGCTGATCGGCGAGATTGCCGACCCGCGACAGATTTAGCCGCCGCCATGGGGTTCCGCCTGCGCGCCCCTCGTTAGCCGGCCTCGGCCGGCCAGGAGGGCAGCCACGCGCAGGGGCCACCGTGGCCGGCCGCAAATTCGGAAACAGCCCGCTTGGGTGTCTCGAATAGGAGGATAAGCCTTGGAAAGCAAGATTTCAGGACGCGTATGGAAGTACGGGGATGACGTCAACACCGACGTCATCTTTCCGGGCAAGTACACGTACAGCATCACTGACCGCCAGGAGATGGCCCAGCACGCGCTGGAGGATCTCGACCCGGAGTTCGTGAAGAACGCTCGCCCGGGCGACATTGTCGTCGCCGGCAAGAACTGGGGCTGCGGCAGTTCGCGCGAGCAGGCCGTCATTGCCTTGAAAGAGATTGGCGTGGGAGCCATCGTCGCTCGTTCCTTCGCCCGCATCTACTTTCGCAACTGTATCAATGAGGGCCTGCCCATCGTCACCTGCGACGCCGTCGACGGGATAGAGACGGGCGAGGACATCACCATCGATTTCGAAGCCGGCAAGGTCACCACGCCGCGGGGCGAGTACGCCTTCCCGCCGCTGCCCGCTTCCGTCCTCGAGATCCTGAATGCCGGCGGCCTCGTGCCGCACGTCAAGCAAAAGCTGGCCCTGGCCTGAGCTGAACCAGAGAGAGGAGGTACACACAATGAGCAAGTACAGGATTGCCTGGCTGCCGGGTGACGGTGTCGGGCAGGACGTGATGGAGGCGGCCAAGATCGTGCTGGACCGCATCGGCCTCGATGCCGAGTACGTGCATGGCGATATTGGCTGGGAGTTCTGGTGCCACGAAGGGGAAGCCCTGCCCCAGCGCACCCTGGACCTGATGAAGGAAACCGACTGCGCCTTCTTCGGTGCCATCACCTCCAAGGGCAAGGACGTGGCCGACAAGGAGCTTCTCCCCGAGCTTCAGGGCAAAGGGTACAACTATCGCAGTCCCATCGTGCGCATGCGCCAGCTCCTGGACCTCTACATCTGCCTGCGGCCCTGCAAGGCCTACCCCGGCAACCCCCTGAACTACAAGGACAACATCGACCTGGTCGTCTTTCGCGAGAACACCGAGGGCATGTACGTCGGTGTCGAGTACCCAACCGTGCCTGAGGGATTCTATGCCGTCAAGGGCATGGAAAAGATCCCGCGCAACGCGGCCATCTCCTTGCGGGCCATCACACCCGAGAGCTCGGAGCGGATCGTGCGCGCTGCCTTCGAGCACGCCGTCAAGCACGGCCGCAAGAAGGTCACGGCCGTGCACAAGGCCAACGTGCTGCGCCAGACCGACGGCGTCTTTATGGAGGCGGCGCGCCAGGTAGCGGCCGAATATCCCAACATCCAGTTCGAGAACGCCAACATCGATGCCATGGGCATGTGGCTCCTCAAGAACCCTCTGAATTATGAGGTCATTGTCACCACCAACCTATTCGGTGACATCATATCTGACCTGTGCGCCCAGATGGTGGGCGGGTTGGGTTTTGGCTGCAGTGGCAATATTGGCACCAACTATGCCGTCTTTGAGCCCACCCACGGCTCGGCGCCCAAGTATTCCGGCCAGTACAAGGTGAACCCCATCGCCACCATCCTGGCGGCCAAGATGATGCTCGACTGGCTGGGCGAGGAGGACGGGGCTGCCCGGCTCGAGGGCGCCGTCGCCGCGGTTATCGCCGAGGGCCGGGTGCGTACCTACGACATGGGCGGGAGCGACGGCACGCTGGACATAGCCCGGGCAATCGCCGGCAAGCTGTAATCGACGTCCGAGGTGTGGCGTTGCAGCCGCCTGCTGGAGCGCCACACTTTCACTTCACGGAGGGAACGCGGCTGAGACGGTTTTCCTCTGTGTCTTGAGCTCTGGCAGCGGGAGGTAATGCCATGGATACACTGCAGGAGCTGTTGCCGTTCCTCATCCCCATCGTCCTGCTCCAGATCGCGCTTCTGGTCGTTGCCCTGGTTGACCTGATCCGTCGCGAGCGGACCCGTGGGCCCAAGTGGGCCTGGGCTCTCGCCATCGTGCTCGTGAACATCATCGGCCCGATTGTGTACCTGCTTTTTGGGCGCGAGGACTGACGTGGCCGCGATCCAGATCGCGGGCCTGCACAAGAGCTTTGGTCAAGTGCAGGCGCTCGACGGGCTCAGCCTTACCGTGGAACCCGGCTCGGTGTTCGGGTTTCTGGGGCCGAATGGCGCCGGCAAGACGACGACCATCCGCATTCTGGGCGGCCTGGCGCACGCCGACGCCGGGCAGGCGTGGATCGACGGGCTCGAAGTGACCACCGACCGGCGCCGGGCAGGCGGCCGCATTGGCTACTTGCCCCAGGATCCGTCGTTCTACCCGTGGATGACCGCCCGCGAGTTCATCGACCATGTCGGGCGGGTGTTCGGGCTGCCCGCCAGGGATCGTGTGGCCCGCACGGAGGAACTCCTGCGACTGGTGGGCTTGGCGGACGCTGCCGGCCGCCGTGTCGGCGGCTTCTCTGGAGGCATGGGCCAGCGGTTGGGCATCGCCCAGGCACTGGTCAACCGCCCCCCTGTGCTGCTGCTCGATGAGCCGGTGAGCGGCCTGGACCCTGCCGGGCGCAGGGATCTGCTGGAACTGATCGAACACCTGCGCGGGCAGTGCACGGTGTTCATGTCCACTCACATCCTGGCCGACGTGGAGCGGGTATGCGACACGGTCGGCGTCATCAACCGCGGCCGGCTGGTCGCCGAGGGACCCCAACGCGAGCTGCTCGAGCGTTACGCCGTCCCGGCCTTTGAGCTGGAGGTCGAAAACAGCCTGGCAGAGGCTCTCAGGGCATGGGCGGAAAGCCTGCGCGAGCACCGCTGGGTGGCGTCGGTTTCGCTAGAGCATGCCACAGCGCGGATCGTCGTCCAGGATCTCGAAACGGCCCGCCGTGAGTTGCTGCCTTCTGCGGTAGGCTGGGGCCTGGTGCTGAGCCGCTACCAGATCGTGCGGCCATCGCTGGAGGACGTGTTTCTGCAGCTGGTCGAGGGCGGGGGTGAAGCATGAGCATCTTTTGGGTGGCCCTGCGCAAGGAGCTGATGGAGCAGCGTCGTTCCTACCGGCTCCTCGTCGTCGTAGTGGTATTGCTCATCTTCGGGTTGACGTCGCCTCTGTTGGCCAAATACGCTCCCCAGATGCTCGGCCTGGCCCTGCCCGAGGGGGAGGAGATCCTGAAGTTGATCCCCCCGCCGACCACGGCCGACGCCGTGGGCCAATACCTCAAGAACATGAGCCAGTTCGGCATCCTGCTGGCGCTTCTGATGGGCATGGGGATGGTAGCGCAGGAGAAGGACAAAGGCACAGCGGCTTTGATGCTGGTCAAACCGCTGCCCCGGGGAGTGTTCCTGGTCGCCAAGTTCGTCGCCCTGGCGCTAACGTTCACCGTGAGCATCCTGCTGGCCGGGGTTGCCTGCTACTACTACACGCTGCTCTTGTTCGAGGCAATGAACCTGCCGGCCTGGCTGGCCCTCAATGGGCTGCTCCTCCTCTTTATCCTGGTTTACGTGGCCTTGACGCTCCTGTGCAGCACCCTCACCAATTCGCAGGTGGTGAGTGGAGGTCTGGCCTTTGGGTTCCTCGTGGTTCTGAGCGCGTTGGGCGCGCTGCCCAAGGTGGGCGACTATCTGCCAGGGCGGCTGATGGCGTGGGCCGGCGGGGTGGTCATCGGGAGCGGAACCTCAGCCTGGCCCGCACTGAGCGTGAGTATCGGACTGATTATCGCTGCCCTGGTCGCTGCCTGGTTGATCCTTGAGCGTCAGGAGCTGTGACCGGGTCGAAAAAGGAGCACGACATGGATTTCAGTTGGAACGAGGAGCAGCGGCTGTGGCGGCAAACCGTCCGCGACTTTGCCCAGACCGAGATCGCACCCCGCGTGCGCGAGATCGATACCCAGGAACGCATCCCGCCCGAGATCGTGCGGGGCATGGCCAAGCTGGGCCTGCTGGCCCCCGTCTGCTCCGAGGAGCACGGTGGAGCGGCCATGGACTGGACGATGGCCGCCATCGCCGCCGAAGAGCTGGGGCGGGCAGACATTAGCCTGGCGATCCCGGTGCTCTACCTGGTGGAGGCGGCCTGGGGCTTTGTCTTTGACCGCTATGGGCCGGCAGAGCTCAAGGCCAAGATCCTGCCCCGGGTGACGGCCGGCGAGGCCTTCCTGGGCATCGCCACTACCGAGCCCGAAGGTGGGTCCGATATCCTGGGAGCCTGCCGCACGCGGGCCGTGCGCCAGGGAGACGAGTGGCTCCTGAACGGCGAAAAGGTGTTCATCAGCGGCGTGCGCGAGTCGCTGGAGATGGGCGGCATCCACCTGCTGCTGGCCCGTACCGATGCCGATCCCGCGGCGGAACACAGGGCCTTTACCTTTTTCGCCCTGCCCCTCAAGGGCACAGCGGGCATCACGCCCACCTATTTCGACGACATGGGCCGCATGGGCATCTCGACCGGCGGATTTGCCCTTGAAGACGTGCGGCTGCCGGCCGGGAACCAGGTCGGTGACTTGAACCGGGGCTTTTACCACGCCATGGAGGGCTTCTCTGCCGCCCGGGTGCTCATCGGGGCCACCTGCGTCGGCGCCGCCGAGGCGGTACTCGAGATGGGGATGGAGCACATCAAGCAGCGCCGCGCCTTCGGCCGGCCCCTGGCGGCTTACGAGGGCATCTCGTTTCCCCTGGCCAACCACTACGCCAGCCTGGAAAGCACCCGGCTGTTGGTGCAAAAAGCAGCCTGGATCCTGGACCAGAAGTACGGGCCGGGCACCAAGAGCCACAGCGACGTCGCGTTGGCCGCCGCCCTGGCCAAGCTGCGGGCGCCGCAGGTGGGCTTTGAGATCATGAACGAGGTCGCCGACTGGTTCGGGGCGATGGCCTACACCAAAGAGTCCCCCGTCGAGATGGGCATCCGTGGCATCCGCTCCTACTCCATCGGCGCCGAGGGCACGATGAACATCATGCGCCTGATCATCGGCCGCGAGCTGCTGGGGCCCGAGTTTCTGCCCTACCGCTGGTAACAGGCCCCAGGCGCTATTCTGCGGAAGCGAGGCGACAAAGAACCTCCAGGGAGGCAAGGACTGTGCAGCACTATGTTCTGTCGTTGGACCAAGGGACAACCAGCTCGCGGGCCATTGTCTTTGATCAGGCCGGCCGGATCGTGGCCACCGCCCAGCAAGAGTTCCCCCAGATCTATCCCCAGCCAGGCTTTGTGGAGCACGACCCGGAGGCTATTTGGGACAGCCAGGTAGCTACGGCACGACGCGCCCTGGCCGCGGCCGGGATCGAGGCCGGCCAGGTGGCGGCCATCGGCATCACCAACCAGCGCGAGACGACCGTGATCTGGGATCGCGAGACCGGCCGGCCACTGCACAACGCCATCGTTTGGCAGTGCCGGCGCACGGCCCCCATGTGCGACAAGCTGCGTGCCGCCGGCTGGACCGATCCCGTCCGGGCCAAGACCGGGCTTGTCGTCGACGCCTACTTTTCGGCGACCAAGCTCGCCTGGCTCCTGCAGAACGTGCCCGGCCTGCGGACCAGGGCCGAGGCCGGCCAGGCCCTCTTTGGCACCGTGGACAGCTTTCTCATCTGGCGGCTGAGCGGCGGGCGGCTGCACGTCACCGACGTCAGCAACGCGTCACGCACCATGCTGTACAACATCCACACGCTGGATTGGGACCAGGATATCCTGGCCGAGCTCGATATTCCCCGGTCCATGCTGCCCGCAGTGCGGCCCTCGTCCCAGGTCTATGGCCAGGCCGCTGCCGCGCTGCTGGGGGCAGAGACGCCCATCGCCGGGGCGGCCGGTGACCAGCAGGCGGCCCTTTTTGGTCAGGCCTGCTACGCCCCCGGCCAGGCCAAGAACACCTACGGGACCGGCTGCTTCCTGCTGCTCAACACCGGGCAGCAGGCCGTGCACTCGGAGCAGGGGCTGCTTACGACCATCGCCTGGCAATTGGGCGAGGGGCAGCCCGTAACCTATGCCCTCGAGGGCAGCGTATTCATCGCCGGGGCCGCCATCCAGTGGCTGCGCGACGGGCTGGGGATTATTGGCCACGCGGCCGAGACAGAGGCGCTGGCCGGCCAGGTGGCCGACAGCGGCGGCGTCTACTTCGTGCCCGCCTTTGTCGGCTTGGGCGCGCCGTACTGGGACTCGTACGCCCGCGGGACCATCGTCGGCCTCACCCGCGGCACCGACCGGCGGCACCTGGTGCGGGCCGCCCTCGAGTCGCTCTGCTACCAGAGCCGCGACGTCCTGGAGACGATGGCCGGCGAGGCGGGCATCCGCCTCGAGGCGCTGCGGGCCGATGGCGGCGCGGCGGCCAACAACCTGCTGATGCAGATGCAGGCCGATATCCTGGGCGTGGCCGTGCAGCGGCCGGCCGTGACTGAGACGACGGCCCTGGGGGCCGCTTACCTGGCCGGCCTGGCCACCGGCTACTGGCCGGGCGTGGACGAGCTGCAGGCCCAGTGGCGCGTCGACGCGCAGTTTAACCCGGCCATGCCGGCCGAGGAGCGCGACAGGCTCTACCGCGGCTGGCAGCGAGCCGTGGAGCGCGCGCGGGGGTGGGTCGAGTAGCGACACTCGTCTTTCCTGACCCAACCTTGCTCCCCTCGCCGCCTGATGGTATAATCACTTGCTGTACAGACCCACCTTGCGCGCATCGCAGCGCACCGTCCGCTTGATGAAATCGACGATGCCGGCGAGCGGACGGAGGCTGAACAAGCGCGTAACTGGTTCCGCACAGAGTTTCTCGATGCCCTCATGGCTTGACCGCACGCTCTACCCCGACAGAGAGCCGCCTGAGCACCTGGAAACGGTGGCCGACCGAGTGGATTTCCTGGTACGCCTGTTCGGTGCCTGGGACTTTGGCATACTCCCCGACGAGGAGACCGTGAACGAGATCAGGCGGGGGACGTGGCGCGAGGCCGTGGATGCCTGCCGGCTGCTGACGTCGCCCGTGTATCACCTGCTGCGCCACTGGCACGGCCTGCCGCCGTTGCCCTACCTCGGCCAGGAGCTGGCGTACATTAGGGACGACCCGAACCTTCGGTATATCTGAGCCTCAAGGTTAGATTACTCTCAACCGCCCACTCCTTGTTATCTGGGACGTTGGGGGGGCCAAAGCAATGACCTCACGATGATCCCGCCAGGCCTGGCGCTGTCCCTTCGATGGCCCTGATATACCGCTCAGCCGACAGGCGCACTGCCTCCTCTCCGCCCTCAGGCGTGATCGAGTCCCACCAGCCGCCGTATATGCGCTGAAAGCGGAACGGCTCCAG
>JBFYTF010000034.1:0-3448 GCA_041300865.1 Anaerolineae bacterium | reverse complement strand
ACCCCAAGGTCGAGACCCTGATCTTTCGCGTGATTCCCGAATCGTCTACGCGCGTCGCCGCCATCCAGACCGGGGAGGTGGACGTCATCGGCCGCCT
This sequence comes from Anaerolineae bacterium, assembly GCA_041300865.1. Classification (GTDB taxonomy): domain Bacteria; phylum Chloroflexota; class Anaerolineae; order JAAYZQ01; family JAAYZQ01; genus JAAYZQ01. The sequence continues at coordinate 3,351 of JBFYTF010000034.1, read as the reverse complement.
GAGCTCCGAAGAGGCCAAGAGCCTCCTGGGCTTGCCGGGCATCCAGGTCATCCGCTACCCCGTGGCCCGCGTCTACTACATCGCCTTTAACAACATGACCACGGGGCTGGATCAGCCGACGATGGATCCCAACGTCCGCATTGCCATGAACCACGCCGTGGACGTGCAGACCATTATCGACTCGATCTTTGAGGGCTTTTCCAAGCGCTCCACGGGATTCGTGGCAACCGGTGAGATGGGCTACGGTGCCGTCGAGCCCTTCGCGTACGATCCGGACAAGGCCAAGGAGCTCCTGGCCGAGGCCGGTTACGCCGACGGCTTCGAGATCGACATGGCCTGCCCGGCCGGCGCCTACAGCCACTTCGAGGAGGTCTGCGAGGCCATCGTCGGCTACCTGGCCGAGGTGGGCATCACCGTCAACCTCGAGATCATGGAGTCGGGCAAGTACTGGGACCTGGAGGCCACAAAGCAATTGCCACCGCTCTTCGGCGATAGCTGGTCGGAGCTCATGGGCGAAGCCTACAACCGCATGGCCGGCGCACTCCTCGGCGAAGAGGCCGCTTACTCTTCCTGGAACGATCCGGAGATCATCGCGGCCCTGGGCGAGATCGCGACAACCGTGGACATCGAGGCCCGCCAGAAGCTGTACGAGGACCTGCAGGTCTACATGATGGAGAACCCGCCCTTCATCTATCTCTACGAGCCCATGGCCTTCGAAGCCGTGCGCGATTATGTCCAGGACTACCGCCCCCGCAGCGGGGAGGAGTATCACCTGTGGTATACCTGGACGGCCAAGTCGGAATAAGAGTGTGAAGCGCTAGGGGGCGGGGAGGCGTGCCTCCCCGCCCCCAGATCGCCGGCAGAAAGGGGACTGCTATGCAGCGATACGTGCTGTCCCGCCTTCTCCAGGCTGTGCTGATCGTCTTCGGCGTGCTGGTGGTGGTCTTTTTCATGCTGCGCGTCACCGGCGACCCCGCGGCGCTGATGATGCCCCGGGAGGGCGCCACCCCCGAGACGCTGGAGGCCTTCCGGCACAAGCTTGGGTTTGACCGGCCTCTCCTGGTCCAGTTCCTGGACTTTGTGGCCCACGCACTGGTGGGCGACTTTGGCGACTCGATCCGGTTCAAGACCCCCGCCCTGCCCCTCGTCCTGGAACGCCTGCCGGCGACGTTGCAGCTTGCCACGCTGGCGATGGCCATGGCCATGGCGGTCGCCATTCCCCTGGGCCTGGTGGCCGGCTCCCGCCCGGGCAGCCTGTGGGATGCCCTGGCACGCGCCCTGGGGCTCTTCGGCCAAAGCGTGCCCAACTTTGTCATGGGCATGGTCCTCATCGTCATCGTCGGTGTCTGGCTCCAGCTCCTGCCTGTCGCCGGCCGTTTCGACCTGGAGGGCAACGTCGATCCGCAACGGATGATCATGCCCGCCTTTGTCCTCGGCCTGCCGACCATGGGCGCGCTGGTGCGCCTGACGCGATCGGCGGTGCTCGAGATCCGCGGCGAAGACTATATCCGGACGGCCCACAGCAAGGGCCTGAACCCCCGGCTGGTGTACGTGCGCCACGTCCTGCGCAACGCCGCCATCCCCATCATCAGCGTCCTGGGCGTCTGGTTCGGCTATATGTTGGGCGGTTCGATCTATGTGGAAGCCGTCTTTGGCTACCCCGGCATGGGCGCGATCCTGGCCGAGGCCGTGGGCAACCGGGATTTTACCCTCGTGCAAGCGCTCGCGTTTTTTATCTGCCTGGTGGTCGTCCTCCTGAACCTGATCACAGACATGCTCTATGCCATCATTGATCCACGTATTCGGTACGGGTCATAGCCACTGGACACCGAGGAGGGCATGGTGAAGGAACCTATCCGGGGAAGGCCATGATGCAGGGATCTACAGCAGTTCGCGGCTCTGGACTGACCGTCGACGAGGCACAAAGTTGGCGGCACCAGCTCGCCTATGGCTGGCGCCTCCTCCGGCGCGACAAGTCAGGGCTTCTGGGCGCGATCATTTTTCTGACCCTCGTCATCACGGCGCTTTTTGCGCCGTGGATCGCGCCTTATGACCCCCTGGAGCAACATCTCAAGGACAGCAAGATGCCGCCGGCCTGGGTCGAAGGCGGCAGCTGGGACTATATCCTGGGCACCGACAGCCTGGGGCGGGATATGCTAAGCCGCGTCATCTATGGCAGCCGCGTGTCCCTCACCGTCGGTTTCTTTGGCGTGCTGATTGCCGGGAGCCTGGGTGTGACTGTCGGGCTGGTTGCGGGCTACGTCGGGGGGCGCGTGGACGCGATCATAACCGGCCTCGTCAACGTCATCCTGGGGCTTCCGTATCTCCTGTTCGTGGTGTTTATCGCCGCCATCATGGGCCGCAGCCTGATCAACGTTATCCTGATTTTTGGCCTGACCGACGCCCCCGTCTTTGCCCGGACGACGCGGGGCGAAGTGCTGAAAATACGGCAATCGGGCTACGTCGAGTCGGCCATCAGCGCCGGCGCCAAGCGGCGGCGCATTCTGTTCGACCACATCATGCCCAACCTCCTCGGGCCTATTATCACCTTGGCGACGTTTGAAATGTCGGCCATGATCTTTTACGAGGCGGGCCTCGGGTTCCTCGGCCTGTCCGTTCCACCGAGCGTGCCCAGCTGGGGCAACATGCTGGCCTACGGGCGCAGCTACCTGCAGTCGTATCCCTGGATCGCCCTCTGGCCGGCCTTGGCCATCATGATCACCTCGCTGGGCATGAACCTCCTGGGCGACTGGCTGCGGGACGTCCTCGATCCGCGCATGCGCCGGGTTAAGCGGTGAAGGAGGCCGGCATGACAACGGTCCTGGACGTGAAGAATCTCATCACCCGCTTTTACACGCTGGACGGCATCGTACACGCCGTCAACGGCGTCTCTTTTTCCCTGGATGAGGGCGAGACCCTGGCCATCGTGGGCGAGAGCGGCTGCGGCAAGAGCGTGACGATGTTGTCGCTGCTACGCATGATCCCCGAGCCGCCGGGCAGGATCGTCTCCGGGCAGGCCATTTTCCACGACGGCGTCGCCAGCCGTGACCTCCTGGCCATGTCGCCGTCCGAGATCCGCGGGGTTCGCGGCCACCGCATCGGCTTTATCTTCCAGGACCCCCTCGCCTCCCTCAATCCCGTGTTGACCATCGGGCTCCAGATATCCGAGTCCATCGTGGAGCACATGGGCATGTCGAAAGAGGATGCCCGCCAACGGACCGTCGAGCTGTTGGACCACGTGGGCATCCCTGGCGCCGCGCAGCGCTACGGCGACTATCCGCACCAGTTCTCGGGCGGCATGCGCCAGCGAGTCATGATCGCCATCGCCATCGCCTGCTCGCCGACGATCCT
>JBFYTF010000683.1:0-8459 GCA_041300865.1 Anaerolineae bacterium | reverse complement strand
TTCCGCTACCGCGCGATGCCGGCCAATCTGGCGCTGGAGCAGTGCGACAACGTCGCCGACGACCAAACACGCCGGGAGATTGGCTTCCGCAGCGACACCAAGCGGTTCTTCCGCCTCGTCTTCATGCTCGGGGCCGGGCGCACCGTCCAGTTCACCGGGGCGGTGCCGGGCGCCTTCATGGTTCTCAAGCGCTTCGGCGATGGCCAGGTCACCGAGACCCCGGTACGCAAAGGGTCGATGCTGGCGGTGCGCAGTAGCTCCATGGAGGTCCTGGAGGTCTATTCCAGCCAGGGAGGCACCCTGACCCTCGGGCGCTTCGAACAGGAGATCCCACCCGGGCCCGGGATGCGGCGGTTGCACCTGTCCGCCCTTGCGGAGCACCTGGAGCCGGGCCAGAACCGGCTCTGGATCCAACTCCCCGCCTCCCCTCCGGAACCCTTGCTTGGGCTCGTCACACCCCACCAGGTCCTGGGCATGAGCACGACGACACAAGGGGGGCTGATGGAGGTCAAGCTGGCCCTGCCCGCGCCCGCCGAGGGGATACGCTGCACGGCCAAGGACCTCCTCTCCGACCGCACCCTGGACTTGGATCTGAGCTGCAATGACGCCGCGGCTCGGCTTGACCGCACCACGCTCGCCTGGCTCACCTGCGGCGAGCGAGGGGCTGACGGCGCCTTTCGTCACACGTTAGAGCTGCCCCTGGAGCGCTGGCAGACGGGGGCCTGGTTGGTATCGGTGGAGGTGCGCTTACAGAGCCGCTGGGGCGCCCTGGTCAACGAGCGCCACGACGCCTACGCCTGGGGTGCGCTGATCGACGAGACCGGGGCCCAGGCGAAACAGCACTGGGCCCTGGCCCAGGCTGCGGCACTGACTGCGGAGAAGGCAGTCGCCGCATTCAAGCGCGTGCACTGTGCTCTGTTGACCTGTTACGCCCCGGACGCCTGGCACGGCATCGCCTGGCTGAATGCACTCTGGCACCAGTTGGCGCGCGGGTTCACCGCGACCACCGGTCAAACCCTGACGGAGTTGGTCGCCCTGGACGCCCTGGGTCCGCCCATGGATGCCCAGGCAAGTTGGTTCCCTCTGCTTGGCGTTGGGGCCAACCTCCCGTGGATCTATGCCCGGAGATCTATCGCCTACCGCTGCCTGGGGGGACGCGGGGGTCTGATCGGCGAGCTGTCGCGGCTGCATGGACCTCTGTGCGAACTGTTCATCCGTCATGAACTCGAACAGACCTTGGCCTTCGGGTTCGGCAACGTCATGCACATGCAACGCGGCACGCCCCCTAGCGGTTTCTCCCTGAAGCGCTACCGCGCCGCCCTAGCCGCCCGCAACATCGACGACGCCTGGTCTCAGCTCAGCCGCGAAGACTGGCGCCCGACCCTGGGCGATTATCTGGGCCCGGTGCACTGGCGCTATGCCCTCAACTCCATGCAGCGCCAATACCGCGCCACACTGAACGGCAACGTCGCCCGGCGCGGCTGGGCCATGCAATTGGTCTGCCGCCTCGCCCCGCTGTCCCTGGCGGATCTGGCCTACGGCATCGCCGCTCACCTCGACGACGTGAGCGGCCTTGGGTTGATGACACCCATGGCATCCGGGGGCTGGGACGAGGAGCAAGACCAAGAGCAGGAGAACCTACGCCTCATGGATCACCTGCTTTGCCTGTTTGCCGCCGTCTGTCGCTGGGAACCCCGCGGCGAGGGCGCGCTCGCCGCCTGGCAGCAGAATCTGTGCCGGGTCCCACTCCCGGACCACGAGGCCCTTACCCTGGCCATGGGCTATCTGCTCCACGTCGGCCGGGACGTCTTCGAGTTCTACCTGATGCTGTGGGAACTGGTGTTTGCCGCCGATGCGGACGCCGCCTAAGGAGCCAACATCCAATGTCCGAACATAACCCTCTGATCCTTTATGGGAACCTGCGCGACACCTTGCGCCGATACATCCCCACCACCTTGCCTATCAGCCGCCGTTACCCGAACCTGCGACAGGGATTTCGCGACTTGGTGAACCACCGGGAGCTCGTCCAGGGCCCCTTCCTGGAGGCCTTGCCGGACTACGAAAAGGGCCAATCCCTACGCACCCTGTTGCGAGGCCATGGGGGCTTCATGAACGACGGCCTCGCCGGCCTGCCCGCCCATGTCTTGGAGCGCCCCCTGCACCTGCACCAAGAACAAGCCCTGCGAGCCGCCTGCGAGCATCGGCAGAACCTGATCGTCGCCACTGGGACCGGGTCGGGCAAAACGGAGACCTTCCTCTATCCACTTGCGCACCACCTCCTTGACGATCCCTCCCCTGGGCGCCGCGGGGTCCGCTGCCTGCTGATCTACCCTATGAACGCACTGGCTAACGATCAGCTTTATTACCGCATCGCCCCCCTGTTCGGGTGCCATCTCATGGCGGCAGGGATCAGCTTCGGGCGATTCACCTCCCAGATCCGCGCCAATACGCCCCGCGATCAGGAGGAGGCACGCCTGCGAGAGAACGACAAACTCATGGAGGCCCTGAACGGTCGCATCCCCAGACACTGGCGCCTCACCCGCGAGGAGATGCTGGAAGACCCGCCGCGGATACTCATCACCAACTACGCCATGCTAGAGCACCTCCTGCTCCTACCGCGTAACGCGCCCCTGTTCGCCCAGGACACGTTGGAATCCATCGTCCTCGACGAGATCCACACCTACTCGGGGGCCCAGGCGACCGAGGTCGCCTACCTCCTGCGCAAGCTAAAGAATCGGCTGGGTATCGAGCGCCCACTCCAGGTCTTCGGAACCAGCGCCAGCCTGCCCGATGGCGAGGCGGCCCGCCAGGGGATTCTCCGCTTCGCCAGTGACCTGTTCGGAGAGACGGTGAACGAGGTGATCCGAGGGCGGCGGGTCCCTCACCAGGCGTTGTCGCAATCAGGCCCAAACCAATTCAGCCTGGACACCCCAATATGGATCGCCATCGGCCAGGCCTTGGAAGTCATCGCCGGCGAGGACGACCCCGACCCCGACCATTGGCGTAACGCCATCAAGGAACAGAAGATCGCGGGACAGGTCCCCGCCCTGCCGCGCGGCCAGAAGCGCCTCGGTCCAGCCCTTGAGACCGTATTTGCCCACAATCGGGAGGTGCGCGCGACCTCCGACATCCTCTCCGAAGGTGGAGTATTGGCTTACTCCGATGTAGCACAGCGCGTCTTTCCGAAGGCCAGGGGCGAGAGGGACCAGACAGCGGCCCTGAGTGCGGTCATTCACCTGGGCATGCTGGCGCGAGCCCACGCCGACGCCTTTCCGTTGCTCCCGGCCCGTTACCACCTGGCCGTCTCTGGAATCGAGGGGGTTGCTATAGCCCTCGACGGTGCAACCGCCGAGGGCTGGCGTGACCTCAAACCCCTGCGCACATACAGCGACGAGACCGGCCAGTACTTCCCTCTGCTGGTCTGTCGCAAGTGCGGCCAGCCCTACCTCGAAAGCTTCGAGCACCTTGGGCGTATCCACAACCGCAAGCCGGCCGTGGACGAGGGTCAGATCCATCGTCGTATCTTCTGGCTCGGCAGACCGCCACAGGTCATGACCGCGGACGAGGAGGACCAAGACGCCGACGAGGCCGGCCCAGCCCAGCGCCAGTTCCGCCAACGCACCCTGGACCCACGCACTGGATTCCCGCCCGAAACGGGGGCCGCTGGCGTCACCCTCTTCGAGATCGACACCGTAGAGGACCCCGAGGAGCGGGCCCACTACGTCACCACCTGTCCGGCCTGCGGAGGGCGTAGCGCCGGGGCGGAAGCCGAGGTCATTACCCGCATGCACCCCGGTAACGAGGCACTCGCTTCGGTGGTGGTGCAGCAGGTCCTGGAGGCCCTGCGGCCCCGACCCAACCCCTATGGCGATCCCCTGCCGATGGACGGACGCTCCCTCCTGACCTTCTCCGACAACCGCCAGAACGCCGCTTTCTTCGCCCCCTATTTTGAGCGCACTGCTGGGGATCTCGCCTTACGCAGCGCGATCCACCACGCACTAAAGGGGCAGGACGAGCCAGGCGACCTCGCCATCCTCACGGAAGACGTGTTCAAAGCGTGGAAGAGGCGCGGCCAACCCGTCCTGATCGACGAGAACGGCGAGGTGCTGACCAGTTTGAATCGGATGCGCGACCGCTTGATGGGGCGCATCGCCGCAGAATTCTGTACCCCGGGGGGGCGACGCAACTCCCTGGAGGCCCTCGGGCTGGTGCGCGTGTCCTGGGATCCTACGCGCTTCCGGCGCCTGCTGCGCAGCGTTACCCCCCAGGTCCCGGAGAGCCACAGGGCTCAGGTCGAACCCCTGATCCGCTTCCTCCTGGAGACCATGAGGCGCGAAAAGGCTATTGCCAACCTTTGGGACGTGGACTTGCAGTCGGAATATATCTGGGGGGCACCCTACGCCGGCCACAGGTCCTTTTTGCTGCACTCCGCCCCAGGCATCAGCCACGCCTGGCTGACACCCGAAGGATCCAGACGCCATAACCGCCGAACTTACTATCTCGTGGAACGGCTCGGATGGACCTGGACCGCAACCCGAGACTTCCTCGCCGCCCTGTGGGATGCCCTGCAAACCAAAACCACCCAACTGGCGGTGCGCCACGCCCCGGGCTTCGCCCTGGACGGCAAGCTCCTGCGTTTCGAAGACGCCGGCGGCCACCCGCTCTACACCTGTGACACCTGCGGACTTTTGCAGACCGACGTAGTGGACGGGTGCTGCACGGCCTTCCGTTGCACCGGGCGGGTCGGGACCCTGACGGACGCCGAACGCCAAGTCATGACCGAGGACAATCACTACGTCCACCTCTATCGCGAGGACCGAGCGATGACCGCCCGGGCCAGGGAACACACTGCCTCGCTCTCCACGGACCTGCGCGAGGAGATCGAACGCGACTTCGCCCGCGGTGCCATCAATGTCCTCAGTTGCACCACCACCATGGAGATGGGCGTAGACCTAGGCGACCTGGAGGCCGTGGCCAACCTTAACATCCCGCCAGGCATCTCCAACTACCAGCAACGCACTGGACGGGCTGGCCGGCGCGCCCAAGCAGCACCTGTCTGCGTCACCGTTTCACGCAATGCCCAGTACGATCAAGCGCAATTCCGTCGCTTCCGCGACTACCTGGCGGGGACGGCCCCGGTCCCGTTCCTGCTTCTGGACAATGCTCAACTCTTTCAGCGCCATCAGGTCGGCATCGTGCTGTCCCACCTCCTGCGCCAGCGCATCACCAACCTGGCAGTCAACGCACCCAGTCTCGCCGATCTTTTCGGCGACGCATTCGATGCAGCAGCGTTGCAGGCCTTTTTGGAATGGCTCGACCGCTGGTTGGCTGATGGCCCTGGGCTCCAGGCCCTAACCGAGGCTGAGGGTCTAGCCGCACGGTTGCCGACCACAGCCAGCGGCATTGCGCTGCGCGGGCAGGCTCTGGTGGTGCACATTCGCGAGAGGATCGCGGCCTTTGCCGATGAGGTGCATGGCCGCTGCCAACGCTATGAGGAGAAGATCAACGAGGCTGCCGCCGGGCCTGGCGGTGCTGCGGGTCTGACCAAGCAGTTGCGCTGGACACGGATGCGTGACCGCTACATGCAGCAGTTCCTGGTGGAGCAGTTCTCCCAACGTAGCCTGATCCCGACCTACAGCTTTCCCGTCCACAGCTTGACCTTAGAGGTCATCCGCGACCTCGGGCAACAGGCCTATTGGGGACAGGCAGGGGACGTCTCCCTGAACCGCGATGCCATGCTTGGGATCAGCGAGTACGCCCCCGGGGCAGAGGTCGTCGCCAACGGACGTATCTGGACTAGCGCGGGACTAGCCTATTATCCGCGGGCCTTCATGCCCAAAGAGTGGTACGCCGCTTGCCTCGAGTGTCACCACGTAGATACTGGGTTGGAGTACGCCGACGTGCCGCCGACCTGCAGCCATTGCGGTTCCCAAGCAGGACGGCGACGCCGCGCCTACATCCGCCCCCGCGGCTTCGTCACCAGTTACGAGGACCGAATTGGCAAGGATCCAGGGACGACCCGCCACAGAGCTCGCGCGGCCGACGAGGCTCGGCTCCTGACCCTGCCCCGCGCAGATAGCTACCACGATACCGACCATCCCCGGGTCGGTGTCGCCCTATTACGAGCCCGCCCGAGTAACGACGAGCAAAGCGCTGGACATCTCTTCATCGTCAACCGCGGAACCTTCGGAAACGGTTACCACATTTGCCCACGATGCAACTTCGCTACCGCTGCCAAAAAACCGGTGGCGGCTAAGCTGCCACACAAAGATCCACTGAGTGGCAACACCTGCCAAAACAGCGGAGAGCTTTATAACCAGGATCTCGCCCACGAGTTCGACACTGATGTGGTCCTGTGGCGTTTCGCAGCTCAGATCCCCGCGCCGAATCAAGTCGAAAACAACCCACGCCAATGGGCCGAGGGCTTCGCCCGTACCTTGGCCGAGACTTTGCGGTTCACCGCCGCCGCCCACCTGGAAATCCAGGCGAGCGAACTGCGCGCCACCTATCGCCTGCGGGCGCGTACTTTGGAGGTCATTCTCTACGATGCCGTGGCCGGAGGTGCGGGCTACTGCGTCCGCCTCGCCGAGGCCATCTCAGCAAGAGGACTGCTGGGGGAAGCCGTGCACCGCCTGGACTGTGCGGCCGACTGTGCTAGCTCCTGCACGGTCTGCCTCTGCGACTACTCCAATCAGGCGCATTGGGATCAGCTCAACCGCCGACCCGTTCAGGCCTGGCTCGCCGAACTGCGCGATGAGGTCAGCGAAGACATCTACCCAGGCATGGGACTCCAGCGGTGGCACGACCCCAGCCTCGAACAGATCGGCCGCGCCCTCGAAGCCGGCCCTGAGGGTCATCTCTGGGCCCCGCACCTCACGGGTGAAGCCGGCGAAGAGCGCATCCCGTTAACCTGGCTCCTCAACCTACTTAACGCCGGCATCAGGCTCCATCTGCACCTCCTGGAAACCCCGGTCACCAGTGCCAAAATGGCCACATCGGACCAGCGCCACGCTCTGCGTTACCTCAGCCCCTACCTGGAGGACGGACGTCTGACCATCGATCAACCCCTGGGGTTGGACACGGACGACCTAATCCAGATACCACGGGTTACGACAGGCGTTGGGGAGGGTGCGCGGGCCTGGTACTCGCTGTTGCCGACCGCAGCCCTGTTGCAGGAGATTCTGCCCCACCCGGTCTATCGCGGGACCCTCGGGGCGGCGTCGGGCGAGGACCTAGCTGCCCTGCTCGCTGCCGCCCAGCCTTTGGCCCGGGACGCCTTCCGCCCCGGTCTCCCCGTGCAGCGCTGGGAACTCGCTGCAGGAGGCCCGCGCGACCCCAGTCTCTGGTTCGAACCGATCCAAGGTCAGCACGTCGCCAGCATCACCATCAAAGACCCCTATTGCGGAGCTGGTCCCAGCCAGATCGCCGCCATAGTGGATCTGGTCCGCGCCCTAGTCGGCGCAGCGGCCCAAGTCGACCGGGTAGCAGTGTACGCCCGGGAACAGCGCTCCAAGGATCCCGCCTATCGTCCCAGGCACATCGTCGCCCGCGAAGTCACTGAGGGCCTGCGGCAAGCCTTCCAGGGCAATCTGCTTGTCCTAGTGGCAGAGTTTGCAAAGAGCCGCAACTTCCATGACCGCACCATTGACATCGCCTTGGTGGACACCGCCGGTTGCGAGGTCGAATACCGTTATGACCTCACAGGCGGGATCGACTTTCTCCTCGACCCGGCCAAGCCAACCAAGCTTTTCTGCTATAGGGCGGAATCTTGAGTGCGCGATGTGCCACCATACATCCGCAACATTGGAGCAACAGCGATGTTGCCCTGACCCAGACAAATGGCACCGGGGCGGGGCGGGGCGGGGCGGGGCCTACAATCATCGGCATCCACAACCAAGCAAGTGCCGCAGGGGCCCGCACAGGACGCGATGCTCCAACAGACTACGGCGCAAATTCACCCTGAACAGGGCATTGGGATCCTCTGCATGCAGGAGGAGGGGGCAAGTCGAGCAGCTTCGGGGCATCCTCAGAGTCGATCCACACCCAAGCAGCCCGATCCGATCAATGCCAGACCCCAGTCGATGCGGCATCCATCAGAATCTGCTTGCTCCTTTGCCTGCCCTCGCCGAGGAGCTCTCGCAGTTGCAACCTGAAGTTATCCAACACCGTCGAGCACTTGTTGCTGGCAGGTTTTCGGCGCGAAGCTCGTCATGGTTTATCACCATAGGGCACTGGCGGCTTCGGAACGCGCGGGCTTGCCGTTTCCATCTGGGGGCGGATGTGCTCAATCACGCCATCATGGTGGCTGGTCTTGTCCGCGTCACGCGAGCCACGCAGAATCACCTTAGCATCCTCCTCGAGGACCTGGACCCAGCTTTGGACCTAGGTGGCGTTCTGACCGGAATCCTGGCCGATGCCGAGTTGGTCGCCGACCATTCAGGGACGCGATGTCGGCGCGT
>JBFYTF010000682.1:0-3575 GCA_041300865.1 Anaerolineae bacterium | reverse complement strand
GGTCTCCGCCCTCGTACGGGACAGCCTCTGCCGCGCCGACGGCACCTGGGCGGCCAGCGCCGTACTCCCCTGGTGCCACTGAAGTATCGGTCGCGCTCGCAATCAAGACGGTCAACAATAGCAGAAACTTGGCCATCATCGGTTTGTGTCCAGCTCCTTGCTGTCAGGGATCTATCTGCGCCGGTGCCTGGCGTCCCGCCGCACAGCAGCTCGCGGCTCAGGGCTGGGTCTCCCCCGCGGCGCTCCTGCTTTGGCGTCTGTCCCCCGGACAAGCCCGGTCCGCGGCCGCCCGCGACGCCTTATAGGCGGATCAGTCACGATTGTCAATGTCCGAGCATGCCGGCATGGGTTGGTTCGCCTCCGGGCCGGCCCGAATGAGGGAGCGTACGGCCGGCCCGGAGAGATATGTGGATCCAGTGCAACAACTTTACAATTGACCGGGAGCCAGCGCTCGGTCTTTGGTTTTTGCGCCTGGCTATTCAGGATCAGAGCTAAAAACGAGCGGTAGGTATACCCGCGTGCCAGGCCGCAAGACAAGCTCCTTGACGACCGGCTGCGGCCCACCGGCAACGGTTAGGGTGTCTGTCAGCCACATCCGATCTTGCGCCGAAGGCGAGATAGACCAGGTTCGGGTAAGCGTGTGCCACGTATCGGCCAGCTCGCCTGTGACAGTCCACATGAGGGTTCTGCCTTGGCCTCCTGTAGTTGCGTTCCCGGCGTCCACCTGGTAATCCATCAAGCTCATCCCAGCAGTCCATTCGCCGTTGAAGGTAAACGTCACGGCAACATCTCCACTCACCTGGACGTGATCGACCATATCCACAGTGCCGCCCGGCCTGACCAGAACGCTACTGGTGGCGGGTGAAACCGAGATCCCCTGGCTCCAGATCTCCTTCTGCCACGCGGGCGACATCGCCCCGGTGAGGTCGTGCGGACCAGGATCCGTGGGCTGCGTCGCGTGGCACACGGTGCATTTGCGCAACGTCCCGTCGTAGTCTTGGAGCTGGACGAACTTGATGGCGTCTTTCGGCTCACGGCTGGGTGCGACGGCGTGTGTGCTATCGTGGCACGCCTCGCAGAAAATCCCGCCGTGTTCCCGCGAGAGGCGATACAGGGGGTGGTCCTGCGCGAAGCGAGTGCCATGACACAGCGCACTGTCGCAGCGCGGTTCCTCGAGCCAGGGGTCCTGCTTGTTGCCCACGTCCGCCATGGTGCCATGGCAATCCGGGCACGTCATGTCAGACTCGACGTACATGACGTCTCGCTGGCACTGGGTCGCCGGACCCGGATGGCAGTTGTAGCAGCCTGCCTGGGTATCTGGAATCTCCCCGTCATGCTGCAGGTGCAGCGCCGCCGAGAAGTTCGGAATGCCCGGCTCTCCCGGTGCGCCGAGCGCATTGGAGGCGTGGCACCAGGCACACAGCACCGGACGGCTGTCCATGAGCAGCGCATAGCCCGCCGGATACTCGTCGCCATGCTCCTGGTCGTGGGCCGTCAGGATGTTCTGGTAGACGTTGCCGGTAGCAATGTCCTCGTTCCCCGGCCCGCCATCAGAGTGGCAGATCTCGCAGTGCATTTCGGTGGACACCGGAGCCACGGGTTGCACCCGCGCCAGCTCCTGCCCGGTGCTGGCGTTGTAGACAACCACGGTGGCCAGCTGGAACGGGTCGCGCACCGTTGGAGCGCTGTCGCTGTACTCGGTAAGCGGGATGCCCTCGGCCATGAAGTGATCGCCTTCGGCGACCATTGTGCCGGAAAGGCCGAGCCCCGTGAGCCCGACGTTGGGTGGCAAGGGGTCCGGCAGCTTGAAAAGCCACTGGGCATTCTGCACCGGGCGATAGGGACTCTGGTCCCAGAAGTCGGTCTTGCCCACCGAGTACGTGTTGTCCTCAAAAAAGAATTCGACGCGCAGGCCGGCGGTAACAACGACGGGCGGGTCACCTACCCGCACAACCTGCGCATAGAGGGTGTTCCAGGGCGGCAGGACGGCCACTTCCTGGTAGCCCGGATTGTAGCAGTGCATCCCAAGGTCGTTCCAGGCGATGACCTCGTACTCGACCTGGGCAGGTGTGTGCACCGCAGCCTGGGCCGCAACGACCTGCTGGGGCAGCGACGTGAGCGTGACGACGAGGAAGATCGGCACCGCCAACAGCAGCAGTGTCAAGGCCAAGAGACGGGCTCCACGCATGTCTGACATTGTCGACTCCTTTCTCCAAAAAGACATCTGCCAGGACCACACCGTATTCAGTTTTGGGGGCGAGCCGGAGTTGGACTGCGAAGTCGGTAACGCTTCTCTGCGTTTGCCAGTGTACCACACACCCATGTACCCGTCAATTCTTACGGGCCAGCCACTGGCCTCGGTGCTGCGGCTGACTACTAGGGCAGAGGCACGAACTCCTCTCGGCCGTCATAGTACTTGACGTGAACCGAGCTGTCGTCTGGCGCAACGCTAACTTCACACACATCAGAGAAGGTGTAGTCAGTCCACAGCCCAGTCTCACGAGAAAGGCTTGCCTCCATGAGACCTTCGAAACTCGCGACGACCAGGCCCAGCTGCCTGTCGACAACCCAATAGCTAGTGGTTTGCTCCAACTCGTGCAGCCCACCGCGGGGAGCACCCTCGGCGACGACGCCTTCAAAACGCCCCGTGCCACCACTACTCAGCGGTGGCATGCTGGCACCCCCTGCCCATCCCCTAGGACCCGTGCAGAAATTGCAGAACTTCCCCGAGGAACAGCGCAGGAGCCGTGTCCATGGCAATGTGCTGCTGGCCGGGAAGGATGACGACCCGGCCATCAGGGAGCGCCGAATCTAGCGACTCTGTTGCCTGGCTAAAAAGCGGTGGGCTGTCACCACCGAGCAAGAGCAGCGTCGGCACCTGAAGACGGGCGAACCTACTCGCATCGAAGCGATACGTCCAGTCGATCGCAATCTCCCGGGCAATGGTCGGAGCAAGGGCGATCCGTCCGGTCCACATCGGCAGCTGGCGATAGAGCGCCAGCTCGTGGGCCGGCATCCTTACGACTTCGACCATATACAGCTCCAGCGCGGCCTCAAGATCACCTCTGTCCAGCAGCGCTTGTATCCGCTCGGGAAGCCCCGCTGGAACCGAGCGAGTACCGGTCGGCAGAGGCGGCTCGTACAAGACCAGCTTGCGAACCTCGTCGGTCAGCAGAGCCGCCTCCAGGCTGCAGATGGCACCGTACGAGTGGCCGAGGACGTAGACCGGCTCACCAATGGCCTCTACCACCGCGGCCACGTCTTCGGCTTCACGCATGATGTCATATTCTGGAGCATCACCACTCCCTCCCCGGCCACGCCGGTCCATGGCATAGACAGAGAAATCTTGCTCAAGACGCGGCGAGATCGAAGACCAGCGTCTGTGATCCGCCGTCCCGCCATGGACAAGCAGCAGGGGCGGGCCTGCTCCCCTTCTCAAATAGCCGATAGGTGTGCCATCCTTTGAGACGACCTGTTGCATTTCCAACTCCTCATCCCACCTGTTCCGCGATCAATTCCCCATGCCGTCACGGGAACAAGAGTATACCATCCCTGAAGCGAAAGCGCAAGGGACG
>JBFYTF010000001.1:0-23311 GCA_041300865.1 Anaerolineae bacterium | reverse complement strand
CGCCCGCGTGCTGGAGCTGGGATTTGGCCCGGGGCACCTTCTCCTGGCGATGGCTGGCAGAGGCTACCGGGTCGCCGGCCTCGATGTGTCACGCGCCATGGCCCGCAGGGCCGGCCGGCGCCTGCAGCGCGCCCACCCGGGCGCCCTCGTCTGCCGCGGGCGCGCCGCCGCGCTGCCCTTTGCCCCCGCGTCGTTTGACGCGGCGCTGGCCACCTTTCCCACGCGCTATGCCGGCGATCCGGCCTTCCTGCGCTGCCTGGTGAGGGTGCTGCGCCCCGGCGGGCGCCTGATCGTCGTCGAGGAGGCCGTCCTGGGCGGGAGGGGCATCGCCGCCCGCGCCGTGGAATGGCTCTACCGCGTCACCGGGCAGCGCGGGCCAGGAGCTCCGGGGCTGCCCGCCCTCCTCGAGGCGGCCGGCTTTCGGGCCTGGCGCGAGACGGTGGCGGTGGAGGACACGGCGGTGCGCCTCGTCCTGGCCGAGACGCCCGCGGCGGAATAGAACCCTTGTTCGCATTGACCTCGGCAAATTGACGGAAACCGCGTTTCGGGGTATACTGCTTCCCATCGAAAGCGTGCAAGGAGTGTTGACATGCAAGAGATCACTGTTGCGGCCGTGCAGATGTACCCTCAACTGGGCAAGGTGGAAGACAACCTCGTTGCCATGGTTAAGTTCGTGGACAAGATCTGTTCTGAGCAGAAGGTAGACCTCATCGTGTTTCCCGAGCTGGCGACCACCGGGTACGAGCTTGGGCTGCAGTTTACGGACGTCGCCGAGCGGGTGCCGGGCCACGCCGTGAACCTCCTGGCGCAGCGGGCCGCCGACTACAGCACCCACATCGTCTTTGGCCTGGTGTCCAAGGAACGGGTCGAGAGCATCCTCTACAACGCGGCGGTGGTCATCGGCCCCGACGGCGAGCTGCTGGGCGAGTACCGCAAGCTCCATCTACCCGGCGAAGAGCGCCTCGCCTTCCGGCCCGGCTACCGGCTGCCCGTCTTCGAGGGCAGTTTTGGGCTCATCGGCGTGCTGCTGGGTTGGGACCTGGCCTTCCCTGAGGCGGCCCGCAGCCTGGCGCTGGACGGCGCCGAGATCCTGTGCGTGTGCGCCAACTGGAGCCACCCGCCGGCCCAGCCCGACGACCTGTACCGCCAGGAGTGGCGCACCTACGTCCAGGCCCGCGCCCTGGAAAACGCCTTCTTTACCGTGGCCAGCAACCGCATCGGCGAGGAGTACAGCTACCACTTTTTCGGCGAGAGCATGGTCGTCGGCCCGCGCGGCGAAGTCTATGCGTCCATCGACGAAGAGATCGAGGGCTATGCCCTGACCACGGTTGACCTGGAGGCCGTGCGCAAGTCGCGGGAGGAGGGGCAGCTCATCCAGTGCCGCGTGCCGACGGCCTACCGCTCCGTGGTGCGCAAATACTGAGCCATGTTTGCCGTGTTACTGGCGCTGGCCCTCGCCGGGCTGCTGGTGGTGTTCTAAAGAGAGCGCCCGCCATAAGGAGGAACTGTGCCGCACCTTGTGCTGGAGTACACCGCCAACGTCACGCAAAACGTCGACTGGAGCGCCTTGTTCTCGCGGCTGCACCAGGCAGTGGCCGCTGCCGGAGCGCCGCTGGCAGGCTGCAAGAGCCGGGCTGTGCGCCACGAGGATTACTACGTGGCTGATGGCCGGGCCGGCGGCGCGTTTGTGCACCTGACCATCGGCCTGCTGTCCGGGCGCGCCGACGAGGACAAGGCCGGCCTGGCCCGTCGCTGTCGCGAGCTGCTGGTCGAGGAGTACCGCCCCTCGCTCGAGGCCCTCGACCTGCAGATCACCGTCGAGGTCCGCGACCTGCACCGCGAGAGCTACCAGAAGGTGCCCTGAGGCCGGCCATGCCCGAGCTTTCCTGGCGCCTGGAAACGCCACGGCTCCTCATCCGCAGGCTGGAGCCGGGTGACGTTGACGCTCTGGTCGCCCTCTGGACCGATCCGGATGTCACCCACTACCTGGGCGGTCCGCGCGACCCGGCCCGGGTCCGGGCGAGCATGGAGGCCGATGCCGCCGCGGCGGAGCCACCGGCCATGGACCTCTGGACGGTGGTCGAGAAGGCCACCGGGCGCGTCGTGGGCAACTGCGGCCTGCTGGAGAAAACCGTCGACGGCCAGGCGGAGGTCGAGCTCGTCTACGCCCTGGCCCGGTGGGCGTGGGGCCACGGCTATGCGAGCGAAGCTGCCGCGGCGGTGTGCAGGCACGCCTTCGAAGGGCTGGGCCTGCGGCGCCTGGTGTCGCTCATCGACCCGCCCAATACCGCTTCTCTGCGGGTCGCGGCCAGGGTGGGCATGCACCTGGAGGGTGAGACGGTGCGCGCCGACGGCCGCCGCCTGCTGCTCCTCGCCGTCGAGCAGCCTTGGGGGCCTCAATAGCCGGGAAGCCCATGCGGGCTTGGCCGCAGAACTGCAACGCTGGTCAGGGCAGGGCAACCGCGCAGGATAGGAGACGAACATGTGGGAACGCCTGGCGAGCAAGTTCTTGTGGCAGGGTGAGCTGTTCAACCTGCGGCAGGACCGCGTCCGCACGCCCGAGGGCGAGGAGTTGGACTACACGCTCGTCGACCACGCCGGGGCGGTGTGCATCGTGCCCGTCACGCGCGCGGGGCAGGTCGTTCTCATCTGGAACTATCGCTATCCCGTCGGCGCTTATTGCCTGGAGTGCCCGGCCGGCGGCATCAAGCCCGGCGCATCGCCGGAAGAGGCTGCGCGGCAGGAGCTGGAACAAGAGGTCGGCGGCCAGGCCGCCGAGCTGCGGTACGTCGGCCGGTTCTTTACCTCGAGCGGCATCACCAACGAGGTCATCCACGTCTTTCTGGCGACCGGCGTCGAGCTGGCAGAGCCGGACCGCGAGTCCACCGAGGAGATCGAGGTGCGCCTCGTGGACGTCGACGAAGCGTTGCGCATGGCCCGCTCGGGTGAGATCAGCGACGGGCCGAGCACGCTGGCGCTGATGTGGTGCGAGCGGCTGTTGAACCACTGACGGGATGAAGGGGATGAAGGCACTGATTCACTTGTTTTCTCGTCATTAGCGACCAAGTCGCCACTCCATGGGCGCTGTGAGGACACGCCGTTGCGTGAGCCAAGCCATGTTCAGAAGGGCTCAGCCCCGCCGCCCAGCACTTGCTCTAAAGCCCGTTCTCGTATATAATGCCAACAGGCGCAGGAAGAAGGCGAGAGAGACCTCGTCCACCAGGCTGCTTTGCCTCGCCCTGTGCGCCGGAAGGGTCACATGGCCTACGCGGACGTCGAGATCCGGATTCTCCCCAAGAATGCCACGGGCTACCCCGTCGAGATCACGGTGCTGAGCGAGGCCGGGCGGCAGGACTACCTGGGCGGCTATCTCGACCCGGCCGGGTCGCCCGGGGTGGCCGCGGCCGGCTACGCCGGCCTGGAGTACGGCGTCGACCTGTTCCACTGGCTGTTTGCCGATCCCGTCTTGAAGGCGCAGTGGGCCGAGATCGGCGGCGAGCATAAGCAGCGCCGCCTCCGGCTGCGCCTGGCCGGGGAGGCAGCAGAGCTGCACCAGGTTCCCTGGGAGTCGCTGTGCGAGCCGGATCCCGGCGACGGCCCAGCGCTGCGCCTGGCGGCCGCCGAGGCGACCCCCTTCTCCCGCTACCTGGAGGGCCCATGGCGCCCGGGCAAGCCCATCACCGGCCGGCCGGTGCGCGTCCTGGTCGCCATCGCCAACCCCGACGGCCTGGCGGGGCTGAACCCACCCCTCGATCCCAGTGACGTGCAGGCCGAGTGGCAGGCGCTGAGCCGGGCGTTGCAGGCGGTCGCCGGCACGGCCGTGGAGGCGGTGCTGCTGCCCGAGCCCTGCACGCTGCAGCGCCTGGCCGAGGAGCTGCGCCGCGGCCGGCACCACGTCCTGCACCTGGTGTGTCACGGCATGGCGGGCAGCCCGGCAGGCAGCCCGGCCCCGGCCGCCCTGTTCCTGGCCGGTGACCGCAACGAGGTCGCCCGGGTGAGGGATACCGAGCTCGCCGAGCAGCTTGCCCTGCAACTGGCTGACGGCGCGCCGGACGACGAGGGGAGGCTGAGACTGGTCTTCCTGGCGAGCTGCCAGACGGCCAGGCGCTCGGCCTACGACGCCTTCCGCGGGGCTGCGCCGCGGCTGGTGGCGGCCGGGGTGCCGGCGGTCCTGGCCATGCAGGACAACGTGGGCGTGGCGGCGGCGCGCGAGTTCGCCGCGGCTTTTTACCGGCGCCTGCTGGAGCACGGCCAGGTGGACCTGGCGGCCAACCAGGCGCGCCGCTGGCTCCTCGCCGGTGCCGAGGCCGGCAACAGGCTGCAGATCGCCGTCCCCGCGCTCTTTCTGCGGCTGCGGGATGGAAGGCTGTTTTCGGCCGGTACAAATGACCCACGCAAGGGGTTTGAGCCGGAGACGGTCTATGTGCCAGCCGGCTCGTTCCACATGGGGCGTGATGCCGGTCCCGCCGTCCCGGCCCTCGAGACCCCCGCTACCACGGTGGCGCTCGGCGCATACCGTGTCGGCAAGTACCCGGTCACCAACGCCGAATATCTGCACTTTGTCCGCATGACCGGCCACCCCGTGGCCGAGGAAAGCGGTTGGGTGTTGGCCGCTGTGGGCCGCGAGCCAGCCGCCGGCAAGGAAGCCCACCCGGTGGTGGGTGTGACGTGGGACGACGCTGCGGCCTATTGCCGGTGGCTGCGGGAGACGACGGGCCGAAATTACCGCCTGCCGACCGAGGCGGAGTGGGAACATGCCGCCCGAGGGTCCGACGGCCGGCTCTACCCCTGGGGTGACGCCTTCGACCCGGCACGCTGCAATGCACAGCCCGCCGGCAGTGGGACGACGACCCCAGTGGGCCAGTTTTCACCTGGCGGCGATAGCCCAGAAGGCTGCGCCGACATGGCGGGCAACGTCTGGGAGTGGACCAACACGCAGTGGGGCCGCGAGGCCGCCAGGGCCGAATACCCTTATCCCTACAATGCCGACGATGGCCGCGAGAACAGCGCGGCCCTGGCGCCGTTCCGCGAGCAGCGCATTTGCCGCGGCGGCTCCTTCGCCGACGGGGCGGAGCGCGTCACGTGCACCACTCGGGCACGCTACGACGCAGGCAGCCGTCACAGCCGTCGCGGCTTCCGGGTGGCGATGGACGCCTAGTCTCCGCAGGCGCGCAGATAGGCGTTCAGGGTTCAGCCGCGCGCCGCAGAAGCGCACTGGAGAAAGGAGGGGGCGATGCAGGGGGTATTGCGCCGCCGGCCGATCGTGCCGGTGGCCCAGACTCGGCGTCCGTTCTGGCCCGACACCAAGAGCCTGATCGAACGTCAGGCTGTCGCGCCCATCGTCGGCAGTTTCATCATCGCGGCGCTCATCGGTGATGGTCCGGCTGCTTTGGCCCAGCTGTGGGCCAGCGACCAGGCGGTGTTGGACGCGAGCGAGCGCCAGGATCTCGCGCGCGTAGCCCAGTTCTACAGTGTGCAGCAGCGAGACCGCCGCGAGACCAAGTACGCGTACGTGGGCATCCTTAAGGAGATCCTCTACGCCAAGGCCCTGGAGGACACGGCCCTCGACGACCAGTTCCGCGATGAACTGCGGGAGGACCCCAACGCCATCTCTGTCTTGGCGGTTTCCGAGTTTGCGCGCCGGCTCGGCTATCCGCGCTTTGCCGACGTTGAGCAAAACCCACTGCGCCTCCTGGCCGAGCTGCCCCTGCCCCTGTTCATCACCACCTGTCACCACGAATTTTTGGAGCACGCTCTGGCCAACACGGGCACAGCCACGAAACGTCCGGTTGCGGAGATCCTGTACTGGGATCCGGCGCTGGAGAGCATTCCTTCGATCTATGACTCGGAGCCGGACTACCGCCCGACCGTGAACCGGCCCCTGGTCTACCACCTCTTTGGCCGCGACGCTTATCCAGAATCGCTGGTCTTGACCGAAGACGACCATCTCGACTGCCTGGTCAAGCTCTCCGAGCTGCGCGGCCAGGTAAACGTCTCCAACCCCCAGGCCAAGGCGCGCAATATTCCCACCGAAGTCCGGACCGCGTTGAGCACGCACGCCTTGTTGCTGCTCGGGTACGACGTGTACGGCTGGGACTTTCGCGTGCTCTTTCGTGGTCTGATCTTGGGCATGGCTAGCAGCCGGACCACCAATCCGAATGTGCCGCGTGGCATCTGCATGCAAGTGGACCCGTCGACCCGGAGTGCCGAACGCAACCGGCGCGTCAAGGAGCACTTCGAGAAGTATTTTGCCAGGTCGCAGTTTGACGTCTATTGGGGCGACGAGCTCCAGTGCGTGAGCGCCTTGAGGGCCTTGTGGAGAGGAGGAGGCTAGGTGGCCGCTAATACGAATCCTTACGTCGGGCCGCGCACCTTCACAGGCGAAGACGGCGACCGTTTTTTTGGCCGCGACCGTGAGGCGGGTGACCTGCTGTCGCTCGTGCTGGCCGAGCGCCTGGTGCTTTTCTATGCCCAGTCGGGAGCGGGCAAGAGCTCGCTGGTCAATGCCCGGCTGATCCCCGGCCTGCGCGCCCACGGCTTCGAAGTGCTCCCGGTCGGCCGTGTCAGCGGCGGAATCGCCGCCGGCATCGGCCAGACACAAATAGAGAACATCTTTGTCTATAACCTGCTGCTGGCCGTGAATCAGGACCTGCCAGACGATCTGCGCCGGTCGCCGTCCGCCCTCGCCGGGCTGACACTCAGCCAGTTCCTGGGCGGCAGTGGGGAGGCAGCGGCCGCACCCGGCTCTCCCGGCCAGGGAGATGCCTACGAAGTGCTGCCCCATGCCTTGATCGTCGACCAGTTCGAGGAGATTGTCACCACGCACCTTGATCGCTGGGAGGACAGGGACGGCTTCTTCAGGCAGTTGAGCCAGGCTATGAGCCACCACGCGCAGCTGTGGGTCGTGCTGGTTGTGCGCGAGGACTATGTCGCGGCGCTAGACCCCTACGCCCATCTCATGCCGGGGCATCTGCAGACGCGCTTTTACATGGAGCGCATGGACAAAGACGCAGCCCTCGAGGCCGTGCGGCGTCCGGCCGAGTGGGGTAGCCGTCCTTTCGCACCCGGCGTGGCGGAACAGCTCGTGAAGGACCTGCGCCAGGTGCGCGGCTCAGTGCAGGAGGCTCCCTTTCCGGGCCAGTATGTTGAGCCGGTCCAGCTGCAGGTCGTGTGCTACCAGCTGTGGAGAAACATTGAGCACCGACCCCTGGGGCCGATTACGAGCGACGACCTGGTTGAGGCCGGGGATGTCGATCAGGCACTCATCAAGTTCTACGAGGACGTTCTGTCCGCCTCCAAAGGCCAGGCTTCGGAACGACAGCTGCGCACGTGGTTTGAGCACCAACTTCTGACGCCTGACGGGAACCGCGGCCTCGTGTACCACGATAAGGTCAGTACGACCACAGGAGGCCTGCCCAACCCACTGATTGTGGATGTCCTAGATAAGCAGTATCACATCATCCGCCCCATGGTGCGTGGGAAAGACACCTGGTACGAGCTGGCGCACGACAGGCTGATCGAGCCGGTGCGCAAAAGCAACGACGCCTGGCAAGAACGGCAGAAGCGTAGGCTGAGCCCGCTGCAGCGGCAGGCATCTCTGTGGGAGGAGCAAGGGCAGCAGGAGGGTTTGTTGCTGCGTGGTGTTGCGCTTCTCGAGGCGGAGGAATGGGCCACAATTCACGCGGATGAGCTGAGCGAGACCGAGCGCGAGTTCCTGCGGCAGTGCCAGAGAGCGCGGGCGCAGGAGGAGCGCGAGGCACGGCAGGCGCGACGCATCCGCACCCTGGCGGTGTTGGCCAGCTTGTTTGCCATCGCCGCGTTACTGCTCTCGATCGCCGCCGTGTACCAGTGGCATCGCGCCCAGCTCTGGAGTGACGCCGCGGTTGCTGCTCTGAACACGGTCTCTGCTGCCGACGCCAGCATCCTCAGCGCCGAGCTGACCGCAGAATGGGCCGCGAACGATGTCGCCCGTGCTCAGGCGATGGTCGACGGCATGCAAACGTCTGCCGCCGGCAGCGCGGGAGTAGCCTTATCGACAACTCTTGAACCGCTGCAGACTGCACAGGCCGCAGCGGACGAACTGAGAAGCACGGCAGAGGCAGCCGGCACGGCAGCGGCGGTCGCTCAGCTAACGGCCGCAGCCGAGCGCGAGCTGGCCATCATGGCGGCTGTGACGCTGCAAGCTACCACGCAGACATCCGTGCCCACCCCCACGCCCCGGCCCACAGTCGTGGCGGCCACGCCCCGGCCCATAGCCGTGGCGGCCACCGTGGCGCCCACCTCCTGCCCCACCGAACCAGAAGGAGAATTTCTGGCAATTTGGCGAGGGCTAAAGAAGCGGTTGGGCTGTCCGCGGCAAGCACAGCCGATGCGATGGACAGATATGGCGAAGCAGCCGTACGAACATGGCTTCATGTTCTGGACGCAGCAGCCGCAGCAGCTCGTTCTGGCCGTCCTCGGGCCCAGCCCGGGCAGGGAGCAGGCCTGGTTCGAAGTCCGCAACTGGTCGTTTGTCGGCGGCGGGTCGCGCTGCGCCTCCCAGTTTCGCCCTGGGCCCGGCCAGCTACAGCCGATCAACGCCTTCGGCGGCGTCTGGTGCGACAACAAGGCTGTGCGCGATGCTCTGGGCTGGGCTCTCGCCCCTGAGGAAAACATCCAGGGTGCGGTGCAGGAGTTCGACCGCGGCTTTGTCCTCCGTGATGAAAGCGGCAGAGTTTGGGTGCTGCTGAGGCCGAGCGGACTGGAGTCGGCGATGGTGCTGATCCGGGGCGGGACGCTGCAGATGGGCAGCCCCGAGGGAGAAGGCGAACCGGACGAGTGGCACCAGCACGCGATTGGGGTGTCAGATTTCTGGATGGATCTCGCCGAGGTCACCACGCAGGAGTACAGGGCATGCGTTGCTGCCCAGGCGTGCCAGCCGCCGCACCGGACAGACGGGAGCTTGCAGCTAAACTCGGCGACGCGCACGGACTATTACCGAGATCCGAGGTTCGACCAGTTTCCGGTGGTCTTTGTGGCCTGGTCCGATGCCCGTGCGTACTGCGAGTGGCTGGGCAAACGTTTACCTACCGAAGCTGAGTGGGAATGGGCGGCAAGAGGACCGGAGGGTAGCCTCTATCCTTGGGGTTCTCAGCCGGCTGACGCCAACCGCGCGAACTTTGACGGGAACGTGGGGGACACGCGAAAGGTGGGCATGTACGAGCCAGGCGCTAACGGCCTCTACGACATGGCGGGCAATGTGTGGGAGTGGACAAGCTCGCTCTACAAGGGCTATCCCTACAATGCGCGGGACGGCCGCGAGAATCCACAGGCGAGCGGACTGCGCGTGCTCCGAGGTGGATCTTGGCGCGACGAGGGCGAGAGCCTACGGACCGCCAACCGAGACGTTGGCACGGCGCCTGATGCGCCGCTGGACAACGTCGGCTTCCGCTGCGCGCGGTCGGCCGAGTAACCGGGAACCGTACCTGCCAGCCGCACCAGATCATGAGAATGGGGACGCCATGGAACAACCCTATACGGACATTCTGATCCGCGTTCGCCAGGGCAGCCGGACCGGTTACGCGGTCGAGGCGTGGCTCGGCGACGGCAGCTTTTACGAGGGGCGGGCGCGGCTGACCCAGGCCGTGCGCCGGGAGCTGCTGGCGTGCGACTACGAGCCGGTGCGTTACGGCGAAGCGCTCTTCCGGGCGCTCTTTCACGGACCCATCGCCACGGCCTACGACGTCGCCACAGGGCTGGCGCGGCAGCGGAGCGACGGCCGCCTGCGCATCCGCCTGCTGCTCGACGACAGCGCGCCGGCCGAGCTGCACGCCCTCAAGTGGGAGCGCCTGGCGGACCTGCAGGGCATACCCCTGGCCGTCTCGGACCTCACGCCGCTTTCCCGCTACACGGCGCTGCCCCGGGCGGAGCCCGAGCCCCTGGAGGAACCGGTCGTCCGGCTGCTCTTTGTGGTCTCGGCCCCCAGCGATCTGGAGGCCAGGGGGCTGGCGCGCATCGAGGTCGAGGACGAGGTCCGGCGGCTGCTGGGCGCCCTGGGCGACGTGTGGCGCGGTGAACGCTGCCAGGCCACGGTCCTGCCGGGCCAGGCGGGCCTGTCGCCGGAGCTGCGCGCCGGCCTGGAGGCCGCCGGCTGCACCGTCGCCGGCGGCAACGCCACCCTCGACAATATCGGCGCCTGGCTGCCAGGACGGCACGTCCTGCACTTCCTGGGGCACGGCCAGTACGGCGACGGCCACGGTCACCTGCTGCTGGAAAACGAGGCCGGGAAGGCGGAGCGGGCCGTGGACACCGATCTGGCGGTGCGGCTCGGCAATAGCCAGGTGTGGCTCGTGTTCCTCGCCGCCTGCGAGTCGGCCAGGCGCGACGCCGGGCCGGACCGTGGGGCGGCCCCGGCGAGCTCGTTCCAGGGCCTGGCCGGTACCCTCGTCCGGGGCGGCGGCATTCCCGCCGTCGTGGCCATGCAGGAGCAGATCGCCGTCGACGCGGCCTACAGGCTGACGGGCGAGTTCTACCGCCGGCTGTTCCTGGAGCATGGCACCGTCGACCGCGCCCTGAACGAGGCGCGCGCCATGCTCTTCCGCCAGAAAGAGATGGACTGGGGCACGCCGGTGCTGACCATGCGCCTCAAGACGGGGCAGCTGGCGACGGCCAACCCGGTGTGGAGCGCTCTGCAGGCCATGCGCGAGCACGCCGACTATGCCGGCTTTCGCACCGGCAAGTATGTCCCCCTGCCCTTGCAGGCCACGCTGGTCAACGAGGGGCAGGACGCCGCCCACTATGAGCAGCCCGAGCTGCAGCGCGTGGGCACCTTGGATCTCGTCGACGGCATCCTGAGCCACCTCGCCGCGAGCCCGGCGGCAGGCATGGATGGCAGCCCCGGCACGCCGCTGGTCCTGGTCCTGGGCGGGCCAAGCACCAGCAAGTCGACGCAGATGAGGCGCGTGGGCTGGGAGACGCTCCAGGCGGGGCACGGGGCGCCCACCGGCGAGCAGCGCCTGCCGTTGTACCTGGCCCTGCGCGAGTTCCGGCCCGGCGCTTCGCCCAGCACCGAGCTGCTGGAAGGGCAGATCCTGGAACGCCTGCGCCTCTTCCTGCCGGGCCTGGAGGCCCGCTCGCTGGCCGAATTGCCCGCGGCCATGCCGCAGCTGCGGCTGCGCCTCCTGTTCAGCGCCGGCGACACGCTGCCCGAGGTGGGGCGCGACCTGGTCAGGCTGACGGCAGCCATGGCCCGTGATCACCCGGATCACGAGTACGTCCTGGCCATCCAGCCCTCGGCGCTGCACTGGGACGACCTGCGGGGGGTAGACGGCATCCGGCCCCGTGTGCTGGCCATCCAGCCGCTGGCGCAGCGTGGCATCCGCCACGCCCTCGAGGCGCAGGCTGAGCCCGGGCAGCGGCTGCTGAACGCCCTGTACGACACCTCTCTGTTCGATCTGGCCGGCACCCCGTTCTTCTTTGTGACCATGCTGGCCAGGGCCAAGAAGGACCAGGTGCCGGCCTCACGCGCCAGGGTCCTCCAGCAGCTCATCGACGAGTCTATCGCCCAGGTGCCGGCCGGCCGGGGGATGCGGGCCAACGCGCCGCGGACCCTGTTTCAAATGGCGCTCGAGATGCAGCGCAGCGAATCTGCGGTGTGGCCCATCACGGAGGCCTTCCGGGCCATGAGCAGCCTCCGTGGCCAGCGTGGCTATGCCGTCGAGGAGCTGTACGCCGCGCTGGTGGAGCAGCCCCTGCTGCTGCCCGTGGGCGAAGATGCGGTCCGGTTCGCCTACAGCTCGGTGCAGGCCTATTGCTGCGCCCGGGCGATCCTCCATCTGCCGGAGAGAGACCGGGTCCTGGCCGATCTGCTGGCCTCCCTTGGCTCTCCGGCCCGCAGGCGCTGGTGGGAGGAAACGCTGGTCGTTGCCTGCGGCCTGCTGGCCATGAACGCCGGCCCGGATGACCGGCAGACGCTGCGGCGCCTGCTCCAGCCAATGATCCATGGCGTCGACCTGCTGGAGGGCACGGGGCTCTTCCTGGGCGCCCGCTGCCTGCTCGAATGCCGGAGCCTGCTCGCTGCCGGCGCAGGCCCGGACGCGGCGGAGATGCGGCAGCTCGTGCAAGATGTGTTGTACGCGCTGCGCTGGCGGGCCAACAGCGACGTCGAGCCCGACCTGGCCCGCAGGCTCCAGGCGACCCAGCTCCTGGCCCAGCTGGCGCTGCCCGAGGTTGCTGTCGCCCTGGCGGGCAAGGCCTACTCCATGGTGCGCAAGAACCTGGCCGATGGCTGGGACTATGAGTTCAGCAGCGTGCGTTTCGCCGCCGCTATCGCCCTGAAGCGGATGAACAAGCAGGACGCCGAGGCAGTTCTGACCGAGATCAGCCCGGACCTCGTCGGCCTGTTCGCCGCCTGGCAGGACAGGGATGTCGACGGGCTAATCCGCCATTCCAGGCACCCCGCAGATCTCGGCCTCCAGGGGCTGGCCGCCCTCGCCCTGGGGGATCTCCACGCGCCGCTGCAGAGCACAGGCCGGGCGGCTGAGGCGCAGCGCGCGCTGGAGCGCCTGCACAAGATGTTCACCGGCGGTGAGACGCTGCAGGCCGTGCGCTGGTCGGTGGCCGACGCCTTCTCCCTCGTCGACAGCGCGCTGGTCACCTGCGTCGTCGTGAACCCACTCCTCGAAGAGCTGGGCCGCCCGGGCAGCGGCAGCGGGCGACACCCGGACAACATCCACAGGTCGCTGGCCTACCTCATCGGGCTGCTGCGGCTGCGCGATGAGCGGGCGCATAGCTTCCTGGTGCAGGGCTGCCTGGGGCTCGACGGGCAGGAAGGGCCGCCAGACTGGCGCACGTGGGCCACGGCCATCACGGCGCTGGGCCGGGTGGCGGCCCCGCCCGACGTCGAGCTCCTGGCCCAGGTCGCTGCCGGCCGGCTGGGCGAGACGGACCTCGAGACGCTCTTCCCCGAGGCAGCGCAGCGCAACTTTGTCCGGCGTGAAGCACTGACCGCCCTGGCCAGCCAGGGAAACCTGGCGCTGTGGAGCTCGGACGAGCGGTGCCGGCTGGCGGCCGAGCCGGCGCTGGCCCGGACGTACTACGAGACGGTCCAGGAGATCTACTGGCGGCGGGAAGCGGCTGCGTTGGCCGCGCAGCAGGCGGGCGCGTGACCGGCGGCAGGGCGCCGGGGCAGATGGGGCCGGGTTGTGGCTCTTTGGACGGCACGACGAGCATGGCCCGGGTCTGAGGCTTTTGCGGGAGGGCACCATGTCTGACGAGCTTCTGTGCTTCAACGGAATCGACGGCGACAGCGGCGACTATGACCTGCCACCCATGAGCGCCGAGGAGCTGATGCGCGTCATCCGCGGCGAGGCGACCCCGGAGAACCTGAGCGAGCTGCAGGTCAGATACAGGCAGCGGACGGAAAGGCACCTGGGGGTCAAGGAGGGCGTGGACCCCACCCGCCTGGACGAGAGCGGGTGGGGTGTCATCTTGCCCACCTACCCCAACTCCGACCCGGACCGCGAGAAGAAGGAGAAGGCGGTCGACGCGATCCGCGAGGCGCTTCAGCCGCTCCTCGCGCTGCGCCGGGAGCAGGCAGGCGAGCGCTTCAAGGACTGGTGCCAGGGGACGGGCAAAGGCTTCCGCGTCGCCTCCGACACCAAGGGCTCGTATCTGGCGCGCCACGGCGCCGGCCCCGGCCCGGCCGACCCTGACCGGGTGCCCTACTATCTGCTCATCGCCGGCAGTCCGGCCGACATCCCCTACCGGTTCCAGTCCCAGCTCGACGTGCAGTACGCCGTGGGCCGTCTCCACTTTCGGACGCTCGACGAGTACGCAGCCTATGCCGCCGCCGTCGTCGCCGCCGAGACGAGCGCGGCGACGCTGCCGCGCCGGGCGACCTTTTTCGCCGTCGCGAACCCCGACGACCCTGCCACGGCACTCAGCGCCGGCAAGCTCGCCGGCCCGCTGGCCGACAGGCTGCAGGCGCGCCACGCCGGTTGGACGGTCGAGTTGTACGCGCCGGAGGACGCGACCAAGGCCGCGCTGGCGTCGCTGCTGGGCGGCGACGAGACGCCCGCGCTCCTCTTCACGGCCGGCCACGGCCTGAAGTTCCCGAGCGGCAGCCCACGCCAGCTTGCCCACCAGGGAGCACTGCTGTGCCAGGACTGGCCAGGCCCGAAAGAGTGGACGCAGGCCATCCCCCAGGATTTCTATCTTGCCGGCGATGACCTGGCGGCCACTGCCGATCTGCAAGGGCTCATCGCCTTCTTCTTTGCCTGCTATGGCGGCGGCACTCCGCAGTTCGACGAGTACGTCCGGCAGGGGAGCCCGGGGGCGCCGGCGGCCCGGCCCGAGATCGCGCCCTATCCCTTCCTGGCCCAGCTGCCCCAGTCGATGCTGGGGCGGGCGCGGGGCGCGCTGGCGGTGGTCGCCCACGTGGAACGCGCCTGGGCCTACTCTTTCAACTGGGCGAATGCGGGCGCGCAGACCACGGTCTTCGAGAGCACCCTCGATCGCCTGCTGAAGGGCCATCCCATCGGCTCTGCCCTGGAGTATTTCAACGAGCGCTACGCCGAGCTATCGACGGTCCTCAGCGACGAGCTGGAAGAGATCCGGTTCGGGAAGGTCTACGATCCTGCCGAGATGGCCGGCCTGTGGACGGCCAACAACGACGCCCGGGGCTATGCCCTCATCGGCGACCCGGCGGTGCGGCTGCCGGTGGCCGGCGCCTCCGCCGCCGAGACGGAGCGCCGAGCGATCGCCGCGGGGTGAGCTGAGACATGAGCATCCGCAGCGAGAGCGGTGTCGATAACGCCGTGCGCCTCATCGAGGAGGCCCTGGCCGGCTAGCGGTTGTCGGGAGGGGGTGAACAGGCCAATCGCACGACGGGTTCTACAGGTGACACGCGATCCACACAACGGGGCTGCTTGAGCCAAGGAGGGGAAAAGGAGCAATGGACGAACAGGGATTCCGGCAGCACCTGCAGGCACGAAGGCTGCCAGAGGATCACATCGCGGCCCAGATCGACGCCGTGGCGCGCTTCGCGCGGCACCTGGCGACCCTCAGCCCGCCGCAAAGCCCCGAGCAAGCCGATGCCCAGACGGCACTGGCCTATGCGGAGCTGCTCATCGCCGAAGGGGGCGACACCTACGACAGCCTCCTGGCCCTGGCGCGCTACGGGCGCTTTGTGCGCAACGACGCCCTTTTCGTGACGACCCTGCAGCTGTTGGACGGCGCCGAGGCGTTGGACGGCATGGCCCGTCGCGTCGCCGAGGTGCTGGGCCAGGACGCGCGAAACGAGATCTTTCCCGCCGCCATGCCACCCCTGGGGACCTCCAGCTGGGAGAGGGCGCGCATTACCCGCGAGGTGATGGCGCGCCTGGCGTCGCGCATGGACGACGAAGCCTGCCGGGCCATCTTTGCCGATAGCTTTCGCGACCTCCCGGAGTCCTACTTTGTCCCGGACCGGGAGCGCTATCTTGAGATCGGCGATTTCGACCGCTTCCTGGAGGTCAAGCGCCAGGAGTTCATCGCCCAGCTGGAGCAGCACCGGGACGAGCACAGCCTGTTCTTTGATCAGGAGATCACCGCCGAGGTCGTGGACTTGGTTCGGGGCGACCCGGAGATCTCGCAGGGGGTGCGCCGGGGGAATGTGCTGTACGTGACCAAGATTCCCTACCGCACCAAGGAGTACCTGGCCGAGACCGATCCCCAGCAAAGGCGCTACCACTACTGCCACTGCCCCTGGGCGCGCGAGTCGCTGCGCCAGGCGGAGGGCCCGGTGCCGGCGACGTTCTGCCGCTGCAGCGCCGGCTACCACAAGAAGCCGTGGGAGGTGATCTTCGGCCAGCCCTTGGCGGCCGACGTTCTCGAGTCGGTGCTCCAGGGCGACCTGCGCTGCCGGTTTGCCATCCACCTGCCGCCGGGTGCGCTGGGGACAGCCGCCGGTGCGTGAGCTGGATAAGGGCAGCTATGTGGCCGTCCTGCCTCTGCTCGCAGAGGCCTGGCAGACCGTCGTGCCCCACGCTGTGTGCGAGGGTCACCAGCCTGGGCGCGTGTTTGCCACTGGCGGAGCGCGACCGGCCGGTGCCTGGATCTGGCTGTCGTGCGGCTACCTGTTCCTCGCCGGAGAGCCCCAAGATCCGCCTCCTCACGCGGCGGCCTCCCGGCTTCTCACCGAGACGCTGTGGCCCGCCTGGCAGGCATCGGGCGAAAGCGGCCTGGTCCTGATCCCCTTCTCGGCTGCCTGGGAAGCTGCCCTGTTGGCTATCCTGCAAGAGCAGCCCTACGAGCGGATCTATCGCCGACCCTTCGTCCTGAATCGTTCAAAATTCGCGGCCCACGGCGACTGGGCGGCTTGTATCCCCGCAGGCCTGGCCATGCGCCGGGTGGACGAGACGCTGGCGGCGCGCCTGGGCGGCATGCCTACCTGGGCTTCGACCGGCGATTTTCTCCGTAAGGGCATTGGCTACTGCCTGCTGGCCGGCGAAGAGATCGCCTGCTCGTGCACCACGGTCTTTGCCAGCACGACCGCGGTTGAAATCGACGTGCACACCGCGGAGCCCTACCGCCGGCAAGGCCTGGCGTCCCTGGCAGCCGCGGCGTTGATCGAAGACTGCCTGCGCGGCGGCCGCCGGCCGAACTGGGAGTGCTTCTGGGACAACGAGGCCTCCTGTGCCCTGGCGGCCCGGCTCGGGTTTGAAGTGCAGGACGACTACCCAGTCTATTACTGGGAGCCGGAACTCGCGGCGTGAGCTGCGACAGCGCGGCAGGCAGCGGGCCTGGCCCGGTGCAGCGAGAGGGGGGCATGGTGGCGTTTGACCCAAACCAGGAGCGCAGCCGGTGCGAGGCGTACCTGTCACGGTCGCTGGGCGGCCACGTGCGCCTCGTGCGGGCGACGGAGCTGCCCAAAAGCAGCCGCGAGGCCCCGTGGCGGCTGGACGTCGACGTGGATGGCGTGCGGCGCTCGTACGTGCTGCGCCTCGAGTCGCGGCGCATCGAGCACGAATACGAGATGCTGCGGGCCGTCGAGCCGCTGCCCATCCCCACGCCGCGGGCCTATGGCTGGGACCCGGAGGGCCGGGCGCTGGGCGTGCCCTGCTTCCTGGCCGACCTGGTAGAAGGCGAGTCGCTGCTGCCACACCTGTTGGCGGGTGAGCCCTGGGCTGAGGAGCTGTACATCGAGACGGCGTGCGCTCTGCAGTCCATCGGCCGGGCAGACCTCGGCGCCGCAGCCGCCCGGCTGGCGGACGAATCCGCCGTCGCGGTCCTGGAAGAGGCCCACGCCTACTTCCGCACCGACCCTCAGCCGCTGGCCGAGGCGGCCTATGCCCGCTTGTGCAGCACCATGCCGCCGCTGCCCGCGGCCCGGTTCAGCAACGGCGACCTGTGGCCCGACAACCTGCTGGTGCGGGACCGGCAGCTGGTGGGCGTCATCGACTGGGCCAACGCTGCCTTCGGCGACCCGATCTACGAGTTCATGCTGCTCTTCTTTCTGCGGCCCGAGCTGCGAGCGCGCGGGCTCGAAGAGCGCTACTGCCGGCGGATGGGTTTTGACCCCGGCCTTTTGCCGTGGTATCATGGCCTGGAGCTGCTCGACTCGTGGCACTGGGTGCGGATGCTGGGCGAGCCCTACGAACAGCACACGGACGAGAGCCTGGCAGCCGACCTGGCACGCTGGCTGGAGGGAGTTCCGGCGGAGCCCGGCAGCCGGCAAACCGGACAGGTCTGAATCGTGAGCGCGATTGGACAAAAGGAGGCGGACATGGCCAAGATACCCCCAAGACAGGGGACGTGAGCTTTCTGCAACGGCACCTTTTCGCGGGCGAGTATGACCCGCCACCTGAAATCGTGCCCGGCCTACCAGGCTTCCCTGGGCCAGGGCTCGAAACCGAAGGGGCGTGCAGCCACCTTCTACCACCTCTTCATCGAAGGCGCCGGGTTGCCCGAATTCTGGCTGCACATCGATGTTGCCGCCAAAGCCAGGCTGGATGACCTGGATCAGTTCCTGAGAGATACCTGGCTGGAATGCTGCGGGCACCTGAGCTCCTTCCAGATTGAGGGCCGGTATTACGAGAAGGACACGGGCGCTGTAGACGGGATGTGGTCCGAAATCTTTGGCCAGCCTGGCCCGGCGCGGAGCATGAACGCCCGGTTGAGTTCTGTGCTGCGCCCCGGCATCAAGTTTTCACACGACTATGACTTTGGCTCGACAACACGGCTGATCCTCAAGGTCATCTCCGAGCACGAAGGCGTTTCGCGAGAACGTGTGCAGATCCTGGCCCGGAATCAACTGCCGGACCTGCCATGCAGCGCGTGCGGCAAGCCGGCAGCGTGGATCGACACCTTTGGCGATTACGAGCTCTATTGTGCCAAGTGTGCCCAGGACGGGGCAGTCGAGGACCAGGAAGGATTCCTGCCGGTGGTTAACTCGCCGCGCATGGGGGTGTGCGGTTACGTGGGTTAGCCCGCGCTGCCGAGATCGCCTGACCTTCCGACGCGCAGGTGCAGCGGCCAGCGCACCGGCCGCTTTTGCGCGGCGTCGCCCCAGGCCGCGGACAGATTGGGCCAGACGACCTGCAGCGGGTTTGACCCCTTCTCCTTCGCGTATTTCCTCGTCGCCGACCAGCTATACATAAAACCCAGTAGCTGGTCAAGATTCCAGTCGGCCTCCATGTAAAAGGCGGGTGGGCTCAGCTCCGGGAAGGGGAACGGCAGGCTGAGGTAGCCCGCCTCGATGTACCGGATCTGTTCCGGCCAGTACCCGGCCAGCACCTGGCCATAGAACCTCATCACCGTGCGCTCCACGACGCCGTCTATTTCGGGCTCAAAGTACGTCCACACGGCAATGACACCACCCGGTTTCAGCACGCGCCGCACCTGGGCGTAGAACGCGTGTAAGTCGAACCAGTGCACGGCAACGGCAGCAGTGACGAGGTCGACGCTGCCCGAGTCGAGGCTGGGCTCCTCGGCGCGCGCGACGCGGTACTCGATGCGCTCGTGGCGAAAGGCGGCGTCGATCTGCTCCGCGCTGGCGTCGGTGGCCACCACGCGGTCAAAGAGCCTGGCGAGCTCGACGGCGGCTTGGCCGTTGCCGGTCCCACAATCCCACGCCAGCCGGCGTGTCGGGGCGATGGCCGCCAGGTAGTCGAACAGGTCCGGCGAATAGCACGGCCGGTACCGTGCATAGTCCTGTGCGTGCTCCGAAAAGTGATCCTCGAAGTCCTGGTTCATGGCTGTCTATCCTCACTCGGGCAACTGAATCGTCTTGCCCTTCGTGGCCGGTAACAGCGCTGTGGGGTGCCATCTTCGAGCCGGTCCAGGGGGAACTCGACCAAGGCGCGTCGATTATACCGCCGAACTCGCGGCCTGTCAACACCCGGTTTCTGGATCTTGCGCTCAGCCGGTTCCTGCGCTATAATAGGCGCCGGCAGTACGCGGGCCAACAGATGGCCCCCTGGCATCGCTCCGCCGTTTTCCGCAACATCGCTCTCGCTGCCGCCATCCCGCACGCGACGCGCAGCCCTCAGCGGCTGCGTCGAGAAAAGGAGACCGAAATGCCCAACCTGGACGCGCGGCACCAACTCCGGCGCGAGGTGACATCCGAGCTCTACGGGCGCATCCGGCAGCTATGGATCGACCACTCGCGGGCGGAGGACGGCCGGGACCTGGCAGGCCTCATCGCCACGCTGGCCGAAGACTGCGTCTACGAGATCGTGCCCACCGGCCAGCGGTGGCAGGGCCACGCCGGGGCGCTCAGCTTTTACACCACGTTCCTGGGCGCGTTTCCCGACGTCAAGTTCCAGATGAGTGACATTGTCATCGGACCCCAGGGAGTCATCGAGGTGGCGGACATGACGGGCACCCATCGCGGTCCGTGGGCAGGGATGGAGCCGACCGGCCAGCGTGTGGAGCTCAAGATCATCATCCACTTCCCGTGGGATGAGGGCGCGCAGAAGTTCGCCGGAGAGCGCATCTACTTCGATCGCCTGGCCCTGGCTGCGCCTGCCGTGTCATCCCCCTTAAATCGCTGACCAGCCGGAGGACTGACCATGCACGACAAGAGGAATCTGCCTTTGCTGCCGGCCATGCTGCTGCTGGCCGCCCTCGTGAGCTTGCTGGTGGCCGGCTGCGGCGCCACGGAAGAGCCGGGTGGGCCCACGGACGGCGACATACCTTTGGACACCCGGGAGCCGGGCACCGGCCAGGACGGGCGCGAGGGCGTGCTGCGCGTCACGGCCTTTCCCATTGCTCAAACCGACCCGGCCCTCATCTCTTCGGACGCCGAGGTCCTCATCGCCAACCAGGTGTACGACTACCTGGTGGACGTGGATGCGGGCAACGAGATCCGGCCGCGCCTGGCGACCGATTGGAGCCAAAGCGAGGATGGCCTGGCGTACACGTTCACGCTGGCCGAGGGCGTCACCTTCCACGACGGCAGCCCCTTCACCGCCGAGGACGTTGTTTGGACCTTTGACCGGCTGCGCGACTCCGCCTCGGGCTATCCCACGGCCGATCTCTACCGCAACATCGTCGACGTCCAGGCCACCGGCGAGCTCGAGGTGACCTTCAGCCTGTCGGACACGAATCCCTTCTTTCTCTACGATCTCAGCGACAACCACGCCCTCATCCTCAAGGCAGGCACCGAGGAGCCGGGCGACTGGAACGGGACCGGCCCTTTTGTCGTGACCGACTACCAGCCGGAGAGCCGCATCGTGATGCAGGCCAACGAGGAGTACTTTGTCGAGGGGCAGCCCCGGCTGGCGGGGCTTCAGATCCTGTTCTTCAGCGATCAGTCGGCAGCCGCCGACGCGGTCCGGGGTGGGCAGGCCGACCTGACGATGGACCTCTCGACGCCCCAGTATGAGAGCCTGCAGGGCCAACCGGACCTGCAGGCCTCGGACATTGCCACAAACCAGTTCGCGGTTGTGCGCCTGCGCACGGACCTGCCGCCCGGCGACGACCCGCGCGTCGTCCAGGCCTTCAAGCTGGCCACCGATCTCGAGGCCATCTTCCAGCTGGTGCAGCAGGGATACGGCGCCGCCGGCCGGAACACGCCCATCGGACCGGTCTACGAAGAATACTACACTGACCAGGTGCCCATTCCCCCGCGCGATCCCGACGCGGCCCGGCAGTTGCTGGCCGACGCCGGCTACCCCGACGGCCTGGAGATCGATCTGAACCTCCTCGACACGCTCAACTTTCCGGACCTGGCCGTGGTGCTCAAGGAGCAGTGGGCGGCGGCGGGCATTAACGCCAGCGTCGTGACCCTGCCTGAAAGTGTGTACTATGGCGAGAACCAGTGGTTGGAGGTGCCGCTGGGGATCACCGGCTGGGGGCACCGCCCCTATCCCCAGTTCTACCTGGACGTGATGCTGACCTGCGATGCCATCTGGAACGAAGCCCGCTTCTGCGATCCCGAGTTTGACCGGCTGGCAGCCCTGGCCGGAAGCAGCCTGGACGAGCAGGAGCGCATCGACGCCTATCACGACATGCAGCGCATCCTCATCGAGGAGGGGCCCATTATCGTGCCCTACTTTTTTGCCGAGTACGGTGTCATCCGCGACGGCTTCGACGGCTTCGAGCTGCACCCGTTCTCCGGGCGGACCGACCTGCGCCTGGTCGGGGTGGCGCCGTGACGGCACCGGTGTTGTCCGGCCTGCGCCAGGAGTGAGCCGTGGCGGACGCAACGAGCGCCCGGGCTGCCTCCCGGCAGCGCGGTTGGCCGGGGCGCCTGGCGGCAGTGCTGCGCCGCCTCTATGCACGGCCGGCTTCAGCCGTGGGCGCCACGATCTCGATCCTGTTCCTCCTGGCCGCGCTGGCCGGCCCCTCGCTCGCGCCATATGGGGCTAACGAGCAAATCGTGGAGGATGTTCGGCAGCCGCCGTCGGCCAACCACTGGTTCGGCACCGATAACCTGGGTCGCGACGTGTACAGCCGCGTCCTGCTGGGCGCCCGCGATGTGCTGACCCTGGCCGGGCTGGGCACGCTTCTGGCGGTGCTTCTGGGCACGAGCATTGGTCTCGTGAGCGGCTACCGCGGTGGGCTGCCGGACGAGGTGCTCATGCGGGCTTTTGACAGCCTGCTCTCGCTGCCGGCTCTGCTCCTGGCGCTGCTGCTGTTGGGCTCCCTTGGCCCTTCGCGAAATAGCGTGCTGGCCGTGATTGCCGTCGTCTATACGCCTATCGTGGCGCGCGTCGTCCGCAGTGTGGTTCTGCCCCTCAAATCGAGGGGCTTTGTCGAGGTTGCCCGGGTCCAGGGCGAGTCACGGCTCTACATTCTCTTCCGCGAGATCCTGCCCTCGACCCTGCCTCCCCTGGCAGTCGAGGCTGCCTTGCGCTTTTCGTATGCCATCTTTCTGGTAGCCTCGCTCGGCTTCCTGGGCGTGGGCGTGCAGCCGCCCAGCCCGGACTGGGGGCTGATGGTCAAAGAGGCGCGGGACATCGTGACCCAGGCACCCTGGGCCCTGTACTTTCCCGCCGGCGCCATCGCCGCGGTGGTCATCGGCGTCAACCTCCTGGCCGACAGCCTGAGGCGCATTCTCCAGGTGCCCTCGCAAATCGTGCCATGAGCCGGCCGGTGCCCAACGGGGACGGCCCCATCCTCCGCATCCAGGGCCTGACCGTCGCCTATGCCCGGGGCGAGAAGTGGCTGGAGGCGGTCCGCGACATAACGCTGGCGCTGCCCGCCGCCCAGGTGTGCGGCCTGGTGGGCGAGAGCGGCTCGGGCAAGACGACTCTGGCCCTGGCCGTCATGGGCTACCTGCCCCGCGAGGGACGTGTGCTGTCCGGAAGCATCGAGTTTGCCGGCCGGAACCTGCTGGACCTGGAGCCGGGCCAGATGCGCCGCATCTGGGGCAAAGAGATGGCCCTCGTCCCCCAGGACCCCCTCTCCTCGCTCAACCCCAGCCTCAAGCTCGGCCGCCAGCTGGCCGACGTGCTGCGCTACCGGGCAGGCCTCGACGCCGGCCAGGCGCGGCGGCGGGTACTCGACCTGTTCGAGAGCGTCCACCTTGACGACCCGGAGCGGGTAGCCGGCAGCTATCCGCACCAGGTGAGCGGCGGCATGCTGCAGCGGGTGCTGATCGCCATGGCCCTGAGCACCGAGCCGCGGCTCCTCATCCTCGACGAGCCGACGACGAGCCTGGATGTCACCACGGAGGGGGCAATCCTCGAGCTGCTGCGCGAGCTGATCCGCGGCCGGCAGACCACCGTGCTGTACATCACCCACAACCTGGGCGTCGTGGCCCAGATCAGCAACCGCGTGGTGGTCCTCTATGCCGGCGAGGTGTTCGAGGACGCGCCCACGGCCGATCTCTTTCGCCGGCCGCTGC
>JBFYTF010000692.1:0-22006 GCA_041300865.1 Anaerolineae bacterium | reverse complement strand
GCCTTATGATATACTGTCATATGTCATATGTCATATGTCAACAGACAACAGCCCGAGCGAGGTTGCCGTGGAGCTTGAACCAATTCGATCGCGCAAGCTCGTCGATCTGGTCGTAGAACAGCTTGAAGGCCAGATCCTCGAAGGTATGATGCGCGACGGCGACAAGTTGCTCTCTGAGGAGCAGCTGGCCGCACAGCTCGGCGTGGGCCGACGCTCCGTCCGCGAGGCCCTCAAGGTCCTGGAGACCAAAGGGTTGGTCGAAGTCCAGAGTGGCGTGGGGACTCTCGTCAAACGCACCGATCTGGACCAATTCCTCGATGTGTTGAACCGCAATGTCAGTTCCTACCTCAGCATCAACAAGGCCGACTTTGATCACGTGATGGAGTTGCGCCAGTTGCTGGAGGGAGCTGCTCTGCAGCACCTGGCCGCGGCTCCCGATCAGGAGCGGCTCGGGCGGCTGGCTGAGGAGATCACCCGGCAGCAGTCGGCCTGCGAAGCCGAAGACTATTACGCCTATCAGAGTGCGCATTTCGCTTTCCACCAGCAAATCGTCGACGTGATGGACAATCCCGTGATCAGCATGATCTACAGGCAGGTTCTGGCCCTGGTCCGCGCACCCATGGAGCAGTCGGGCAGCAATCCCCAGGTCAGGATCCGGGCGCTGGGCGATCACCGGCGGATGCTGGCCGCTCTGGAGCGGGGGGCAACTGCCGAGGCGCTGGAGATCCTCGAACAGCACCTCCAGCACTTTGTGCTCGACATGGAAGACGTACGGGCGGAAATCGAGTAGGACAGTGCTGGTATACAAGGTTGGCGCTGTCCGGCCGGCGCGATCTTGGGCGGCCCGGGGAGAGAAAGGGGGTGAGCTACAGCCTGACATCAGCGGTCAAGGTAGACAGAGAGGATAGACTCCCGCGCTAGCATGGCGTCGCCCCTAGAGTAGCGTCGGGCGAACAGGCGCCCGCCCCAATCGGATATTGTTGCGTGAGCCTACGCACGGAGAAGAGAAGGAGGTTCGAAGATGACGGTCAACAAGGTTAGCAGGCGCGAGTTTCTGCGCATTGGTGCTGTCACCGCCGCGGGTGTGGCGCTAGCCGGGTGTGGTGCGACACCCGCGCCAACCGAGCCGACTGCAGCACCGACAGCAGCCGCCACGGCAGTTCCGACTGAGGCAGCCGCTCAGGTGGAGCAAGTCCTTCGGTTAATCACCGATAGAGTAGAGATGGACTGGTCGCCCTTCAGGGGCGGGGGGGCGAACACCCGGGTCTTGTCGCTGTGGTGGACACCTCCCTCCTACTACGACGGCGACGGGAAGCTGTTCCCCGCCCTCTTCACAGAGTGGTCTCCCAACTCCGATTTTACGGTATGGACTTTCAAGCTGCGCGATGACGTCAAGTTTTCGGATGGCAGCCCCGTCACGGCCCAGGACACGGTCGCGACCTGGAATGTGATGGCGCTCCCCGCCACCCAGCACCAGCGCATCGGCCTCTTCATAAGCGGCGTGGTGGGCTTTCAGGAGGCCTCGACCGGCGCGGCCACGACGATGCCCGGCCTGGTCGCCAAGGACGACTACACCGTTGAAGTCACCCTCACTGCGCCCGACCCGGTGTATTACATGCGGGTCGGCTCGAGCCTCATCTCTCCGGCTAAGGCGTCCCAGTGTGTCGGCCCCGATGGGCAAGAGGTTCTGGAGTGGTGGCACACCAAAAACGGGGTGGTCAGCAGCGGTCCCTTCGTACCCGAGTCGATGGACATGGATAAAGGCGAGGTCGTCTTTGTTCGCAATCCCCACTTCTTTGGCCCTGCACCCAAACTGGACAAGGTCACTGTCATCACCGTTCCCGACGCAGCGGTAGCGACGACCATGCTGAAGAACCGTGAGGCCGACGGCCACCTCTCGTTGCTCACAGCAACTACGATCGACGATCTCGGCGCGGATTTTCTTGCGGGGCCGATGATCCCCAAGGGGCAGCACTTCTGGTTCCATGCCAACCGTAAGCCGACCGACGACCCCAACGTCCGCAAGGCACTCCTCATGGCCATCAACTATGACGAGCTGTTCCAGGTGTCCTTCCCCA
This sequence comes from Anaerolineae bacterium, assembly GCA_041300865.1. Taxonomy (GTDB): domain Bacteria; phylum Chloroflexota; class Anaerolineae; order JAAYZQ01; family JAAYZQ01; genus JAAYZQ01. Next base: position 19,928 of record JBFYTF010000692.1, on the reverse strand, counting down.
AGGGCCCGAACGCCAAAGCCACCATGATCCTGAACGCCGTCCCCGGCGCCGATGATCCCGAGTATGTGCCCTTCCCCTACGATCCCGACGGCGCCAAGGCGGCGCTGGCGGCCTCATCCTATGGCAGCGCGGAGAACCTGCCGAAGATGATGTTCGTCGGCATCAGCTTCCCCGCCGCCGAGGCCGCCGCCCAGTACATCGCCGAGCAATGGCGGCAGGTTCTGGGGATTCAGAGCGTGGAGATGAAGGCGCAGTACGACGAATACAGCGGACCCGATCAGGAGAACGTGCAGATCTTCCGCGACGACGTGGCCACCCGCTTCCCCGATACGGTCGCCTATCTGCAGGGCTCGATCCACTCCGGGTCCGGCAACGCCCAGGGCAAGATGGGCGGCTATGCCAATGCCGAGGTAGACCGCCTGATCGACGAGGCGGCGACCAAGGGCACCGACGATCCCGACCGGGTGAATCTGGCGATGGAGGCCCACCGCCTCTTCCGCGAGGACTGGCAGTTTATCCCCTGGTACCACGAGAGCAACGGCAAGATGTCGATGCCCTGGGTGCAGGAGCATGTGCTAAACATGGACTGGCAACGCGTCGATCCCTGGGAGATCTTCATCGAGGCTTAAGGCCAGGCGGGTTGCAACTCAGAAGACGGGGGGCGGCGGGCTGCCCAGCCGCCCCAGTTAATTTGTAGTTCGAGTGGGGTGGCTCCCTAGCTCTGGTACGGGAGGACAATTGGTGGCTCCGGTGGTGGCGGCCAGTGGAGGGCGACGCCAGCCGCTTGCTGGACCTGGCAAAGAAAAGCCCCGGGACTCGGCTTGCAGGGAGTTTGACAGATGTTGCGCTTTGTCTTGACCCGCATCTTGCGCTGGATCCCATCGGTGGTGCTGCTGTTGTTCATCATCTATGCGCTGGCCTTCTACGGTGCAGGGGATCCGATCCGGATCATGTTCTTGCGCGAAGGGGGGGATGTTGTATACGACGAGGCCCGCCTGGAGGCGATCCGCGACGCAGCAGGACTGAATGACCCGTTCATGGAGCAGTTTGGGCGCTATCTGAGCAACTACTTCCACGGTGAGATGGGCTTCTCGCTAGTCCAAAAGCGCCCGATCCTGGACATGATCGCCGTGGCGGCACCGGTGTCGTTGCAGCTCGGGTTGGCGGCCACGTTCCTCGTTGCGCTGCTGGGCATCCCGCTCGGAGTGATCGCCGCTCTGCGGCAGAACGGTTCAGTGGACCACCTGATCGTCGGCACCGCCCAGTTCGTCTGGGCCATCCCAGTCTATGTCGCCGGGCCGCTGCTGATGGTCTTTTTTGTTCTTGGGCTCAAGATTATGGACGTGCCCTATGGTTGGCACGGCTTGTTCCATAGCAAGACCCTTCTGCCGCTGCTGGTCCTTTCCCTCCCGCCAATGGCGATCGTAATCCGCCAGACCCGGTCGGCGGTGCTGGAGGTGTTGGGCGAAGACTATATCCGGACGGCGCGGGCAAAGGGGATCCCGGAACGCGTCGTCGTCCTGCGCCACATTCTGCGGCCGGTCCTGACGCCAGTTGTCACCCAGTTGGGATTGATCCTGATCACCATCATCAACGGTGCCGTGCTGCTGGAAGTCACCTTTGGCATGCCCGGGCTGGGCCGGCTCACCGTCACCAGCGTAAACCAATCGGATTATCCGGTCATCCTGGCCATCGTGCTCATCGGCAGCTTTCTAACCATGGCGGTGAACCTTCTTGTCGATCTGGTTTATCCGATACTAGATCCGCGCGCTACCCAGGCCCAGAGAGGAACGGAGGGATGATCGAGACCCGGGAAGTGAAGCAACCCGCGGCGGGTCACAGCACTCCGCCTCACTTCGACTTGGAGGGGTTGGAGGCGAGAAGTTCGAGCTTGTGGCGTGATGCGCGAGATCGCCTGATCGCCAACAAACTGGCTGTGGCCGGGATGCTGGTGATTTTGGCCCTGCTGGTGATGGCGGTCGTCGGCCCCTTCATCACCCCCTACGACTTTCTCGTCCAGGACCTCACGAGCCGCAACCAGCCGCCGTCGACGGCCCATTGGCTGGGAACCGATGACCTGGGACGCGACGTATTCAGCCGGGTTTTGTACGGCGCTCGGACCGCGACGATCGTCGCCTTTTCCACCACTCTCGTCAGCCTGACAATCGGGATCACGCTTGGTTCACTGGCCGGTTACGCCGGCGGGAGAACGGATTCCCTCGTCACCTGGCTGACCGACATGACCATGTCGGTGCCCACTTTGCTCGTGGCGGTCGTGATCAACATGTCGCTCAAGGCGCCGGTTGCAAACTGGATGGAGGAGATGTACCTGGCAACCAAGAACCCGGTCTTTCGTCAGACCATTTGGGCCGATTTTGCGCTGGTGTTCGGCGCCCTGGCGTTAATCCAATGGCCTATCTACGCCCGGCTGATGCGAGGCCAGATACTGAGCATCCGCAACACGAACTATGTCCTGGCAGCTCGCTCCCTGGGGGCGCCCACCTCCCGGATCTTGACCCGTTACGTCATCCCCAATGCCATGGGGCCGGTCATCGTCGCCGTAAGTGCGGGGCTGGGGGCGGCGATGGTGCTGGAGTCGGCTTTCAGCTTCCTGGGGATTGGCGTCCGGCCACCTATGCCGAGCTGGGGCAACATGATCAGCGATGGCTTGCGTGTGTGGCACCTCTACCCGCACCTGCTCGCCGCCCCGGCCGCGGTCCTGGCCATTGTGACCGTGGCCTTCAGCTTCCTGGGCGACGGCCTCAACGACGCGCTTAACCCGCGCCAGTGGAAATGACGAGTCCGGGAGTTGAGCTGATGACCGCCCTGTTGGATGTACGAGACCTGGAAACCCGCTTCCGCGTGCGAAAGGGATATGTGTACGCCGTGAATGGCGTGTCCTTTCATTTGGCGAAGCGGGAAGTGTTGGGCGTCGTGGGCGAAAGCGGCTGTGGCAAGAGTGTCACGATGCTCAGCCTGCTGCGGCTCTTGCCGCCAGCGGCCCGCATTGAGCGCGGCCAGGCGCTGTTCCAGGATCGGGACCTGGTGCAGATGAGCACCCAGGAGCTGCGCAGGGTCCGCGGAGCGCAGATCGCCATGGTCTTCCAGGATCCACTGACCTCGCTCAACCCCGTGGTCCGGATCGGCGTGCAAATGGCCGAGCCACTAATCTATCACCAGGGCATGTCCAAGTCCGAGGCGCTGGCGCGCTGCGTCGAGCTCTTGAGCATGGTCGGTGTGCCTGATGGCGAGTCCCGGCTGCGCGACTATCCACACCAGCTCTCTGGCGGTATGCGTCAGCGGGTCATGATTGCCACGGCGCTGGGCTGCCAGCCCCAGATCCTCATCGCCGACGAGCCGACGACCGCCCTGGATGTGACGATTGGGGCACAGATCGTGGCGCTGGTCAAAGACCTGCGCGACCAGGTGGAGTCGGCGATCATCTGGATCACGCACGACCTGAGCGTGATCGCCGGCCTCGCCGACCGGGTGATGGTGATGTATGCCGGCCAGGTGGTGGAAGAAGCGCAGGTGGACGACCTGTATGACGACCCGCGCCACCCTTACACAATCAAACTGCTGGGGGCGCTGCCAAGCGCCGGGGAAGCACGAAAACGCCGCCTGACATCCATCCCAGGATCGCCGCCCGATCTGGTTGCTCCGCCCCACTGCTGTCCCTTTTTGCCGCGCTGCGAGTACGCCTTCGAACGGTGCCGGACCGAGAACCCGGCCCTGGATCAGGCCCCAGGGGTGGTCCCAGGGGAGGTGCCCCACCAGATCGCCTGCTGGGTAGATGTTCGCGATCGCCTGGCATCGTCGGGGCAGGGAGCGCGCAGCGACCCGGGCTGTGACATACCCCATTCCTCTTCGCTCCGGGGCCCTGCTCCGGGGCAGGCACAGGCAGAGGGCAGCGAAGTGGAGGTCACACGCCCGTGAGCGAGCCAACGGGATCGGTAGTGGTACGGGTGGAGCGCCTGGTCAAGCACTTTCCGGTGCGGTTGGGCGCCTACGGGGAGCGCCGCGCGGTGGTCCATGCCGTGGACGACATCTCGTTCGACATCCACGACGGTGAAACGCTGGGTCTCGTCGGCGAGTCGGGCTGTGGCAAGTCGACGGCGGGCCTGACGATCATGCAACTCCACCGACCCACCTCCGGGAAGGTCTACTATCAGGGTCAGGACCTGACCCGGTTGAAGGAAAAGGAACTGCGGCCGATCCGCCAGAAGATGCCGCTCATCTTCCAGGATCCCTATTCGACCTTGAATCCCCGCATGACCGTCGGCGCCGCCATTGCCGAGCCGCTGCTCATCCACAATCTCACCCCGAAGAAGATGGCGCAGGAACGGGTCGAGGAGCTGTTGCGCCAGGTGGGGCTCGGCCCGGCCTGTGCCAACCGCTACCCACACGAGTTCTCCGGCGGGCAGCGGCAGCGGATCTGCATTGCGCGCGCCCTGGCCTGTGCGCCCGAGTTCATTGTCTGCGACGAGCCCATCTCGGCCCTGGACGTCTCGATCCAGGCCCAGGTGATCAACCTCCTGGAAGATCTCCAGGAGCAGCACGACCTCACCTACCTGTTCATTGCCCACGATCTGGCCGTCGTCCGGCATATTAGCGATCGAGTGGCGGTGATGTACCTGGGGCGCCTAGCCGAGCTCGCGTCCAAGGAAACTCTATTTGAAAACCCGTTGCATCCCTACACCCAGGCGTTGTTTCTGTCGGTTCCCCTGCCCAATCCGGGGCTGGAGCGAGCGCGCCGACGGGTCGCCCTCACAGGTGATGTGCCAAGCGCCATAGAACCACCCGCCGGCTGCCGGTTTCACCCGCGCTGCCCGCAGGCCGTTGCCCACTGCAGCGAGGCTGCGCCAGAGTGGCGCGAGGTGGAGCCCGGCCACTGGGTGGCCTGCCACCTGGTGAGGGGATCGCCGAGACGCCATGAATATTCTGATTCAAGAGCAACTGGTAACTGATCTGAGCCCGCGCATTCTCGCCATTGCGCCGGCCGCCACCATCGTGTCCATCACCGAGCACGGCCAGATGGCGGGCGAGCCAGCCGACGGGGAGGCGATCTTGCTGCGCTGGTGGGGCCTAAGCCGGGCGGGGTTCCGGCGAGTGGCCCAGGAAACCCGCGGCCTGCGGTGGATCCACACCATAAGCACCGGGGTGGACCACGTGTTGTTCCCCTTTCTAATCGAATCGGACATCGTCTTGACCAATGCCCGGGGGGTCTATGATCGCTCCGTGGCCGAGATGGTCCTGGCCTACATGTTGCTGATTGTAAAGCAGCTGCCCCGCTTCCAGCGCCTGCAGGCCGAGCGCCGCTGGGAAAAGGCATCGCTGCAGGAGATGGAGGGGTTAACTGTCGGCCTGGTGGGTTTTGGCGGCATCGGCCAGCAGGTAGCGGCATGGGCGAGGTCGTTTGGGATGCAGATCGTCGCCGCCCGGCGCCATCCGGAAGGTGAGGCCCCCCTGGCTCACCTAGTCGTGCCCCCTGACCGCCTGCCGGAGCTGCTGGCCCAATCTGACTTTGCCGTCATCAGCCTTCCATTGACGCCACAGACGCGCCACCTGATCGACGCCCGTGCGCTGGCGCAGATGAAACCCGATGCCTGGCTTATCAACGTCGCCCGGGGAGGCCTAGTGGACGAGGCAGCCCTCGTCCGGGCGCTCCAGGAGGCCCGCTTAGGCGGCGCCTGCCTGGACGTTTTCGAGGAAGAACCATTGCCGGAAGACAGCCCTCTCTGGAAGTTGCCGAACGTCATCCTGACGCCCCATACTTCGGGGCTGTCTCCCCGGCTGCACGAGCGCTCGGTGGCTCTCTTTCTGGAGAACTTGAGCCTGTACGTGGCAGGGAAGCCGCTGCGCAACGTGGTGGACAAGCGAGCCGGGTATTAGCTACGGCCTGGCTCCATGAAGGCAGGCTGTACGGAGAGGAGCAAAGCGATCGATGCCGCCGAAACCAAACCTGTTGTTCCTCTTTACCGATCAACAACGGTTCGATACGCTGGCATGCTACGGGAATGATCGGATCCGGACGCCCAATCTCAACGCGTTGGCCGGCGAAAGCAGCGTGTTCCAGAATGCCTACGTGACGCAGTCTGTCTGCACCCCGTCCCGGTCCTCAATGCTGACCGGTCTCTACCCTCACACCAACGGCTGCGAGCGGAACAACATACCGCTCTTGCCGGATACCCCGACCCTGGCCGAGATGATTTCGCACGACTATCTGTGCGCCTACTACGGCAAGTGGCACTTGGGCGATGAGGTCGTCGCCCAGCACGGGTTCACCGACTGGGTCAGTATCGAGGACTACTACCGGCGCTATTACAGCCGGGAGGAGTACCTCTCGCTCTTTAGCACCTACCACCGCTTTCTGCTGGGAAACGGATTCGATCCGGATTATGAGCGCGCCGGCGTGCGCCTATTCGATCGGGTCAAGGCGGCGACGTTGCCCGAGCCCTACACGAAGGCACGGTTCCTCGGGCGCGAAGCGGCGCGCTTTATCCGTGAGAGGGGCCGCAGTGGGCAGCCGTTTGCCCTCTATGTCGGTTTTCTCGAACCTCATACGCCGTACATCGGGCCGCTTGGCGATGCCCATCCGCCGGAGGAGCTACCGGCGGCTCCCCATTTTCGGCGCAAGCCGTCACCAAACGCGGCCAGGGTCAACCGCATGCTGGCGGATCAATACATGGACCAGGGCTCTCTGTACGGCCATGATCTGACCACCGACATCGGCTGCCGCCGCATCTGGTCGCAATACTGGGGCAATATCACCCTCGTCGACCGCGCCATCGGCGAGATCCTGCGCGCCCTGCACGAGGCCGGCCTGGCGGATCACACCATCATCGTTTTTACAAGCGACCACGGCGACATGATGGGTGATCATGGCCTCTTTGAGAAATCTGTTCTCTATGAGGAGGCGGTTCGGGTGCCGCTGCTCGTGCGCGTGCCCTGGCTCAGTCAGGCGCCAAAGGCGATCTCCGGGCCCATCAGCCAGATCGATATCGTGCCGACCCTCCTGGAATTGCTGGGGGAGCCGGTCCCCACGACGCTCCAAGGACAGAGCCGGGCCGGGATCCTGGGCGGTGAGTCGACCCTGGTCGAGAACAACATCTTTATCGAATGGAACGGCCCCGACGGCCGGCCAGCTCGCTTCTTTGGGCAGGGCCCGGCACACCTGCAGGAGCCGCTGGATGCAACGTCACGGCAGCAGGCACAGGAGTGGCAGGCGGTCCACGGCCCCTGGCGGTCGGTGGTCAGCGGCGACGGGTGGAAGCTGAACCTGAGCACATCCGACCAGAGTGAGCTGTTTGATCTGCGGGCCGATCCCCACGAGCTCCAGAACCAGTTCCACGAGCCGCAGCAGCAGGCCCGGATCCGCGACATGACCGAGAGGCTGAGAGCGTGGCAGGTGCAAACGGGCGATCAGGTGCCCCTGTGAGCGGTGGATTGCGATCAAGGAGGAGGGCAAGTTATGCGATCTTGCGGACGGATCCGGAAAAAGCTAGGCGCGGGGTGGACCGCGATCACTCACGGACAGCTCGCGAGCCTGGAGATGGCTGTGCTCCACCTGGAGGCGGGCGAGGAATTTGCCCTCGATACCGGCGATCGGGAGCATGCCGCCGTCCTGATCCGAGGCGAATGCGAGGTTGCGACGGACAGCGGGTTGGTCGCTACCCTGGGACCCCGAAGCGATCCCTTTCAGGATTCGCCCTTTGCCTTGTTTGTCACTCGGGAGGAGCAAGTCCGGTTTCGGGCCCGCTGCCGGTCGTTGTTTGGCATTGGGAGTTCCCCGGCGGCGAAAAAGATGGCCAACACTGTCGTCACGCCGGCCGAAGTCGAGGTCGCAATCCGGGGGACCGACAACTGGGCGCGAGAGGTTCGCATGATCTGTTGGTCGCACAACACCACGGGCAACCTGTTGCTTGCCGGCGAGACCTGTACTCAGGCCGGCAATTGGTCGACCATGCCGCCCCACCGGCATCAGGTGGACGACGAAGGCGAAGAGGCAGCGTACGAAGAGATCTATTTCTTCCAATTCTCAGACCCGCAGGGCTTTGGCCTGACCTGGCAGTTCGACGACGAAGGGGAAATGGACCAGGCCTTCAGTCTGAAAAACGACGATGCACTCTATCACAACCAGGGCTACCATCCTGTGGTTGCCAGCCCCGGCGCGGCGCTCTACCATCTGAGTTTCATGGCCGGACCGCGCCGCATCGCGCAGGCGCGGATCCATCCCGCCTTTCGCCGCCTTCTGCAAGACCGCGGTCTGGAGAACCCGTTTCGCCCACAGTAAGAGTGCTCCAAAGCGCTGTCGACCGCGGAGGAAAGGAGCTTGACAATGCACTTATCAGAGGTCGCTCGACCAGGCATTCTAATCTCCAACACCTGGCCCACGTCGCGCGAGCGACCGGGAGACACCCAGGTTGCCATTGAGACTGTGCTACGGCATGGATTCTTTGAGGCATTTCAGACGGTGGAAATCCCCCATCCCGAGGAACGCCGGGCGATTGCCAATCTGCTCGGTCGGGAACGATGCCCGCTGACCTACTGCCTCACCCGGGTTCTGAACGAATCCAGATTGAATCTCTCGGATCTGGACGAGGAGAACCGGCGGCGGAGTGTCGAGCGCGCCATTCGCGGCCTGGACGAGGCCCGCGAAGCGGGCGCGAGCCGAGTTTCGGTCATCAGCGGCCCCCGGCCGGCGGACCCGGGGCAGCGCGCGAAGGCGGTCCAGCAGTTGGGAAACTCGTTGTTGACAATCTGCCGCGCCGCCCGGGCAGAGCCAGCCTTGGAGTTGATCATCGAGCCCCTGGACTGGGATGTCCACAAGAAGTGCTCGCTGGGGCTAACCTCCGAAGCGGTTGCGCTGTGCCACGTTGCGGCCCAAGAAGGACAACGCCTGTCAGTCTGCGTCGACACCGCCCACGCGCTGCTGAACGGCGAGGACCTGTCGGTATCCCTGGCCCTGGCCCTGCCCTATCTGGCCGAATACCACTACTGCAATTGCGTCCTCGACCCGGCGCACCCACTCTACGGCGACTGGCACCTGCCCTTCGGCTCCCCTGGTGTCGTGGATGTGGCAGCCATCGCTCGCCTGATGCGGGAATCGATGGTCTTTGGCTTCTTTGGCCCCGAATCCCGGCCGGCGATCTTTTGCGAGGTGTTAAAGCGCCCCCAGGATGAGCCGCACCAGGTTATGCAGCACTGCCACGATGCCTTGGAGCAAGCCTGGGCGATGCAGGCCCAAGAGGGCGCACCAGGATGAATGCCCGCGAACGGTTCAACAGCATCATGCACTTCCAGCCCGTGGATCGCATCCCTCTGTGGAGCGTTGAAGCGGTGATGGAAGAGGCCATCCGGCAGTGGATCCGCGACGGTCTCTTTCCCATTGGGATGAGCCTGTCGGACGTGTTCAAACTCGATCCGAAGGAGACGATCCAACTGGACACCGATCCGTTGCCCGCCTATGTGCAGCGAACGATCGACGAGGACGACCGGTGGCGGACCACCATCGACCAGTACGGCTTTCAGGTCAGGACCTCGAAGGCGCAGAGTGTGGGTCCAAAGATCTATTACTACTTGTCAGGCACCGTGTCCAACCGCCGGGACTGGGAGGAACTAAGACGGCGCTACGACCCGGCAGACCCGCTCCGCCGGCCACGTAGTTGGGGTCCGGAACTGATCGAGTACTATAACCGTGCCACCTGCCCGGTGGGGCTGCGCATCGATTGGGGGCCGGGGCGGGGAGTGAAGAACGGCTATGCCATGGGCCTGGAGCGCTTTTTGGAGACAGTGATGGATGACCCCGGCCTGGTGAAGGATATGCTCGACTTCTGGGCGGAGTTTGTGATCGAGGCAGCTCGCGACCTGGTGAGCACCTGCCGGATCGACTATGTATTCTTTTCCGAAGACGGCATCGGCTACAAGAACTCGTCGTTGGTCTCGCCCAAGATATACCGCGCGCTCTGGATCCCGGCGATGCGCCGGGTGGCCGATTTCTTGCACAGCCATGGCATTGATGTGATCGGCCACTATTCCAGCGGCTGCACGCTCCCCCTCATCCCACTGCTCCTGGACATCGGAGTCAACCTCCACTTTCCCCTGGAGGTGGCAGCGGGCATGGACGCGCCCGATCTGCGTCGACGGTTTGGGCGCGACATTCTTCTGATCGGGAATGTCTCCCGGCAGGCGCTGATGGATGGCCCGCCGGCGGTCGAGCGGGAATTCTACGCCAAGGTCCCGGCCCTCATGGCAAACGGCGGCTACATCCCGGCCGTTGACGATGCCATCATGCCGGACATATCGTTCCAGAGCTACCGCCACTACCTCGACCTGGTTCGCGAGTACAAGCTGTGAAAGGAAAGGGTGAGACGATGCAGACAGTGCAATTGCTGCAACCGCAGAAAATCCTGTTTGGTCCGGGCTGTGCGGCCCAGTGCGCGGCAGACCTGTTGGCGCGTGGCATCGAGCGGGCCTTCATTGTTACCAGCCCGCCCATCGTTGGGTTGGCTGCGCCTCTCGCCGATGCGCTGCGCCAGGGTGGGTGCGCGGTCGAGATCTACCCCGGCATTGCCGAGGAACCGAGCATCACCACGTTCGAAGAGACTCTGGCGGCAGCGCGGTTGGCAAAACCGCAGGCCGTGATCGGCCTCGGCGGCGGCAGCGCTATGGACGTGGCCAAGCTGGTTGCGGCCCTTTACGACGGGCCGGACGTTCAGAATGTGCGCGAAGTCCTGGGCATCGATCTGCTGCGCTCCCGCGCCCTACCGCTAGCCTGCCTGCCGACGACGTCGGGAACCGGTAGCGAGGTCTCGCCCAATGCCATCTTGCTGAACGAGGCAGAAGGGCTGAAGATGGGGGCCGTCAGTCCACACCTGATGCCCGATGCCGCCTACGTCGATCCGCTCCTCACCCTGACTGCGCCGCCGGGGGTGACCGCCGCTACGGGGCTGGACGCGCTGACGCACTGCATCGAGACCTTTGCCAACAAGTTTGCCCATCCGATGGTCGACCTGTACTCTCTCCAAGGCATAAGGCTCATCGCCAGTAGCCTGCCGCGGGCGGTGAAGCACGGCGGCGATCATGAGGCGCGCACGAACATGGCCTTGGGAAGCCTGTATGGGGGCTTGGGCCTGGCGCCGGTCAACACTGCGGCCGTGCACGCCCTCGCTTACCCTTTGGGCAGCGAGTTCCACGTGGCCCACGGCGTCTCAAACGCAGTGCTCCTGGCGCCGGTGCTACGTTTCAACCTGCCCGCTGCGCCCGAGCGCTATGCCCAAATGGCCGTAGCCTTGGGCGTCGAAGTGGGCGGGTCGGCAATAGAGACCGCTGAACGGGGCGTAGATCGAATCAGCGAGCTCTGCCGCGAGTGCGGCATCCCGGCCGGATTGGCGGCGCTGGGCGTGCCGGAGGATGCCATCCCGCGCATGGCCCTGTCAGCCATCAAGATCACCCGGCTGCTAAAGAACAATCTGCGAGAAGTGACGGCGGCCGACGCCGAAGCCATCTACCGCGCCGCCTTGTCCTGAGCGCTGTGCCGTTCACAGCGAAAAGAGCCTGACTACGAGGAGAGATCTGATGCTACCCAGAATTGGGATTACGATGGGCGATCCGGCGGGGATCGGGAGCGAGATTACGGCCAAGATGCTGGCCCGGGAGGGGATCAGCGACCTCTGCATCCCCATCATCATCGGCGACGCCGATGTGGCGCGACAGGGGTTCGAGATCATCGGGGCCGAACCGGACTTTGAGGTCATCCACGAGCTGAACGCGGAGCTGACGGCCGGCAAGAACTATGTCTATGATCTTGACAACATCTCGCCCGCCGACTATGCCTTCGGTAAGATATCCGCCGCGGCGGGCCGGGCAGCCGGCGAGTCGATCGAAACTGCGATCAAGCTTGCTTTGGGGAAACAGATCGATGCCATTGTCACCAACCCGATCCACAAGGAGTCGTTCCACGCTGGCGGCTACGGCATCAAGTACCCCGGCCACACCGAGATGCTGGCCGCGCTGACCGGCACCAAGAGCTACTGCATGATGTTGGCCAGTGGCAGCCTGCGGATCTGCCACGTGACCACACACGTCTCGCTGCTCGACGCCCTGACCAAGTATATCACTCCGCCGCGCATACTCGAAGTAATCCGGCTCGCAGATGGCGTTGCCAACCAGCTCAAGATCGAAAACCCGCTGATCGGGGTGGCAGCCATCAATCCCCATGCATCGGAGCAGGGTCTGTTCGGACATGAGGAAGAGCGGCTCATCTTACCCGCGATCGAGGCCGCGGCCAGCGAGGGGATCCGGGTAGAGGGCCCGGTGCCGGCCGACACGCTCTTCTCAAAGGCCAAGGGGGGCTGGTATGCCGTCGTGGTGGCCATGTATCACGACCAGGGGCACATCCCCTGCAAGCTCGATGGCTTTGTCTACGATCACCACACGAGCGAGTGGACAATGACCGGCGTAAACGTGACACTGGGCCTGCCGATCATCCGCACCTCAGTCGACCACGGCACCGCCTTTGGCAAGGCCGGCAAGGGCCGCGCCGATGCGCTCAGCCTTGTCCAGGCGACCAAGCTGGCGATCGATTTGGCCCTGGGTGGCGCAATGTGATCTGTGTCATCGCCGACGATCTGGCCGGGGCCGCCGAGCTCGGCGGCGTGGCGCTCCGCTACGGACGAACTGCCGAGGTGCAGCTGGCATTTGACGCCGGCTCGGGCGCCGACGCGATCTGCGTCAATACCGACAGCCGTTCCTGCCTGGCGGACGAGGCGGCGAGCCGGGTGGCACAGGCAGCCATAGGCTGCCGCCAGGCGGGTATCACCGACGTCTTCAAGAAGGTAGATTCCGTACTGCGCGGGTGGGTGGTTGCCGAGCTGGACGCCCTGCTTCCGGCCCTCGGCCGCAAGCGAGCCATACTGGTGCCGGCCAATCCGGGGCGGGATCGCGTGATCCGCGACGGCCGGTATTGGATCGACGGCCAGCCACTGCACGAGACCGATTTTGCCCGGGATCCGGAGCATCCCGTGCACTCTGCCGCGGTGCTGGCCCTGCTGGGGGAGACGGGCGCCGTACCAGTGCACCTACTCTCCGTCGGCGGCCGCCTGCCGCGACGCGGCATCCTCGTGGGCGAGGCGGCCTGCCCCGCGGACCTGGCGCACTGGGCCGGCCGGCTGGACGCAACAACGCTCCCCGCCGGGGCGGCCGAGTTCTTTGCGGCGTTCCTGGCCCATAGAGGACACGCACAGCGGGGCGGCGAGCTCGAAGCGGGGCACGGCAGGCTGTCAAAGCGGGCGTTGTTCGTCTGCGGCAGCAGCTCGAGCGCTAGCCGCGCCTTCCTGCGCGATGCCGAGGCGGGCGGTGTGCCGGTGCGGCGCATGCCCGCCAGACTGCTCGACCCCGATGCCCCACGACAACCGCTGGTGGCGCAATGGACGGTGGCAGTGCTGCAAGCTCTTCAGCAGCACCCACGGGCAGTGGTGGCCATCGACCAGCCGGTACAGTCCGCGCGGGGGATGCCGCGACAGTTGAGTCAAGATCTGGCCGCCGTCGTCAAACGGGTCCTGGAGCAGCAAGAGGTGGACAGCCTCCTGGTCGAGGGCGGGGCTACCGCCATGGCGCTTGTCCAGGCTCTGGGCTGGCCGCGGCTTGTGGTCGAGCGCGAGTTCGCGCCTGGGGTGGTTGGCGTGCGCCCTGCCAGCCGGGCCAGCCCCCTGCTGGTGATCAAGCCGGGCAGCTACTCCTGGCCAACAGAGGTCGCCGACACGGGGGAGCAAGAGGGAAATCGGTCCCGGAGATCCGAGGGAGGCAGTGGATGAGCGCCTTCAGCGTCGCCACTTGCCAGTTCCCGGTTAGCGCCGACATTCGACGCAATGCCCGGCGCATGGGGCAGATGATCCGCTTGGCGGCGGAGCAGGGGGCGCGCGTCGTCCACCTGTCCGAAGGCGCCCTCTCCGGCCATGCCGGGGTGCAGTTTCAGACCTGGGATGGTTTTGACTGGGCAGCGCTGCGGCGTGAGAGCGAACAGCTGCTCGCACTGGCCAGGGAGCATCGCGCCTGGCTCCTCTTTGGTAGTGCACACCCACTTACAGTGCCTCATCTGCCCCACAACTCGGTCTACGTTGTCAGCCCGGCGGGAGAGATCGTGGAGCGGTATGACAAGCTGTTCTGCACGCGCCAGGATCTCTTGTTCTACACACCGGGCGACCACTTTTCCGTGTTCGAGCTGGCTGGCATCAGGTGTGGCGTCCTGATCTGCCACGACAGCCGCTATCCGGAGCTCTATCGCCACTACTGTGGCCTCGGGGTGCGCTGCATCTTTCAGTCTTTTTACAACGCCAGCGCGCAGGGGCCCACTATCCACACCGCTATCATCCGCCCCACGTTGCAGGCACACGCCGCCTGCAACCATTTTTGGATCAGCGCCAGCAATGCGTCGAACCCTTACCAGACCTGGCCCAGCGTCTTTATCGTGCCCGACGGCCGGATCGTGCGGTCGCTGCGCCGTCACCGCGCCGGGATAACGATCCACGCCGTCGACACCGCAGCCGAATTCGTAGACAAGTGCGACTTTCGCGAGCTGGCGATGAGCGGCCAGTGGCACAGTGGCACAGCGGTCAACGACCCCCGCAGCCGGCAGCGGGACAGCCTGTAAGAGAGGAACAACGGAAGTTGCCATGAGCAGAGAGAGTGAACCGAAAGCCAGCAGCGGCTGGACTCCCCGTAGCCGCTTTGAGGCGGCCCTGCGGGGCGAGATGCCCGACCGTGTACCGGCGGTCATCTGGAACAACAAGCTGCCGGGCGGTGCGATTGACCAGGCACTTCTCGATGCGGGCGCCTGTATTGTCTGCAAATCCTCCCTGTACGATGTGGTATTGGATGGCATTGAGACCGAAGCAGAGGAATGGGTGGACGCTGCCGGTCAATGTCGACGGCGCACGACATATCATACTCCGTACGGAGATCTGGAGAAGGCAGACATCATCTTGCCTGATACTGTGTGGCACGCACAAGTCCCCTTTCGCGGCCCGAAAGACTATGATGCGCTCATCGCCTTGGCCGAAAGCCAGAGCTTCATCCCGCGCTACGAAAGGTTCCTAAAGGACGATTCCAAATATGGTCCTTCCGGTATTGGACGCCCGGCGACAGAGGCAACACCCATGCACGAGATTCTCTATCGCCTGTTAGGAGTAGAGACCTTTGCGCTCGAATGGTTCGACCGCCGCGATCATGTCGTGGCCTTGTATCGCGCACTGTTGGAAGCGCGAAGGCGAAAGCTGCCGTTGTTGGCCGCCTCACCCGCCCCATACTTTGTGATCGAAGCCAACGTCACGTTTGACATCGTGGGACCCAGGCGTTTTCGCGAGTTCTATACGCCGGCCGTGGAAGAGGCTTGTGAGGTGCTACATGCTGCCGGCAAGCTCGCCGGCGCGCACCTCGACAGCAATAACCAGCGGTTTGCCTCCCTGGTGGCCGAGCTCTCAGTGGACTTTATCGAGTCCTTTACCCCGCCACCCGATTGCGACCTGACGATCCGCGAGGCACGGGAGCTGTGGCCAGGGAAGGCCCTCTACTGCAACTTTCCGTCGTCCGTACATCACAGCGGTCCGGCGGCGGTCCGCAGCCAAACCCAGGACCTGCTGGCCGAGGCGGCGCCCGGTGCCGGTTTTCTGCTGGGGGTTTTGGAGAATGTGCCCCGCCACGACACCATGGTAACGCTGGCCGAAACGATCTGGGAATTCGGCCGGACGCCGATCGAGGACTAGCTTGATGAAAGGTCACAGCGCGATACCGACCGCCTACCTCATCGGTGATTCAATTGCCGGCGGCTACGCCGCTGGGGTGCAGGCCGAGCTGGCTGGGGAGGTCTCGGTTGAGGTGCGGCCGGAGAACGGCGAGGACAGTCGGCGGGTGCTGGCGCAACTGAGTGAATGGCTGGAGGAGCGGTCGTATGACGTCATCTACGTGAACTGCGGGCTGCATGACCTCAAACGGCCGCATTGCTCCGGCGAGTTCCAGGTGCCACCGGCCGAATACGAGGCGAACCTGTGGCAGATCGTGGCGCGGCTGCGTCGACACACGGACCGGGTGGTCTGGGGGCGGACCACGCCGGTGATCGACGGCCAGCTCGTGGCCACGAAGAGTTTTGATCGCTTCAACCGGGACGTTGCGGTCTGTAACGAGGTCGCGGACCGGGTGATGGCCGGCTGTGGCGTGGCGGTCAACGACCTCCACCAGGCCATGATTGAAGCGGGAGTTGCCGATTGCGTGTCGGCGGATGGCGTCCACATGACCGATCAGGGGTACGCCATCCTGAGCGTTCGCGTCGCGTCCGCCATCCGGAGGGCCGTGACCACGGATCGAGGGGGATAGCTTGAAAGAGATGGGGAGCATGGAAGCAATCGCAAAGCCACCGAGCGCCAAACGGGGGTCGGGCATCGTCGTGCCGATGGTCACGCCCTTCACGCCGGCCGGTGACTTGGATGAGCCGGCGGTGCGGCGCGTGGTGGATCATTTGCTGGCAGGGGGCGTGACCGGTATCTTTGTGCTGGGGACCACAGGCGAGGACGCATCGATGCCGGCGCCGATGCGCGCCCAGCTGGTCGCGATCACGGTGGAGCAGGTGGATGGCCGGGCCACTACCTACGCCGGTATCAGCCACAACTGCCAGGCCGAGTCAGTGGCGGCCGCCGGGCAGTACCGGCGGTTGGGCATTGATGTGCTGGTTGCGCGCCTGACGACCTACTTTCCCCTCAGCGGCGAAGAGCAGCAGGCCTATTTCCAGGGGCTCCTGGAGCAGATCCCCGGACCGCTGATGCTTTACAACATCTCCAGCACCACGCACATGGCGATCCCCATTCCGGTCGTGGAGGCGCTGAGCGAGCATCCAAAGGTGGTAGGCCTCAAGGATTCGGACGCGGACGAGCGGCGGCTGGAGGAGCTGGTGCGGCGGATAGGCGGGCAGCCCCACTTCTCCCTGCTGTGCGGCGTAACCGCCTGGTCAACGCGAGCGCTGGCCCTCGGGTTCGATGGTTGCGTTCCCAGCACGGCCAACCTGGTGCCGGACGTGTGCCAGCGGTTGTACGAGTGCTTTCGCCAGGGGGACCTGGCCGCGGCCGAGGCGCGCCAGCGCGAGCTGGACGAGCTCGGCAGCTTTCTCCGCGCCGGGCAGAGTCTGGGTCAATCGATTGGCTCCCTCAAGGCGGGGATGGGAGCGCTGGGCCTCTGTGGCCCGGCGGTTCTCCCTCCGCTCATAGCCCGGTCACCCAGCCAGCAGGAAGCCATCTGCGCCGCGTTCCAGCGCTGGCAGGTAGAGCAAGACCGATAAGGTGCAGATGGCGTTTTCCAGGAGATAAACTCTCTGAAGCCAGAAGGGAGCCCAAATGAGCAAGTCCGATCATGGTGCCCTGCGTGTCGCAGTAATCGGTCTGGGTCGTATGGCGAGAGCGGGTCAATTGCCGGCCCTCGCCATGCGCGAAGACGTCGAGATCGTGGGCATCAACAGTCGAACCAGAAGGACCATGGAGCAAATTGGGAGCCAGTACAAGGTTGGGGCCAGTTATGACTCTCTCGAGGATCTGATCCGCAATGCCAGGCCTGATGCAGCCTTTGTCCTCACACCCAAAGAAACCCACGCGGAGATAGTGACCAAGTTGCTGCGAGCTGGAATCCACACCTTTTGCGAGAAACCAATGGCCACCAACCTTGATGATGCTCGATGGATGACGAGCCTAGCCTCGGAACGAGACAGAATCCTGATGATTGGTTTCAATCGTCGCTACGCTCCCGTATTCCAACGGGCAAAGGAGGCTCTCGAGCCGGAGCGTCCAGATGTCTGCGTGGCGCAGAAAAATAAGCCCGGCACCGGGTACCGGGCCACGCTCGATAACATGATTCATATGGTGGACATCGTTCGATTCTTCATGGGCGAGTGCGTGGCGGTGAAGGCCCATGCCCAATTTGAGGATCCATGGCGCGAGACGACCGCCGCTGCCATGCTGCGGTTTGAGTCTGGTGGCATCGCCTTTATCCTCGGCAACCGGAGTTGCGGGCAGTGGATGGAACGAGTAGAGCTGTACGGCGGAGGCCGCAGCATCGTGGTCAACTGTCCTGATGACGTGACCATCGCCGATCAGGAGCAGGAGCACCGCACGAGCATGACGCCGATTCGAATGGGCTGGGCAACTGTGGCAGAGAAGATGGGCTTTAAGGGAGAGGTTGACCATTTTATCGACTGCGTCAAAACCGGGCAGAAGCCCCTCACTGATGCTCCAGATGCCCTCAAGTCTCACGAGCTAATGGACTGGATTCTGCGCGAATCGGGTCTGCCGAGCATGGACGAAGTGCAAGAACTGTGACGGTCGCCGGTCACACACTGGCACACCGAGCAATGGCTCGGCCCTGCCGCGGGCGCTGACCCACGCCACGAACAGGTCGCCAGTTGCGGAGCAAGGGCCATCTGCTCCTATCAACCGGCCGCAACTGCCTGGCCTGAGGGACTCTACCCACTGAGGCCGCAAGCCACCGGCCGGTGATTGCGTACTGGCGCGCGAGGGCAGTCACGCCGAGAACTCCGCAGCCTCCCTCGCTTCCAATAGTCTGCGCGCTCACGCCAGGTGCCGGATGAGCTCCCCCACAAAACGGATCCCTTCGTAATAGTCCTGCACGCGGATGTTCTCGTTGGGCGCGTGCAACCGCGAGTTGGCGTTCGCTACACCGGCCATGACCGCAGGGGTGCTGCGAGCGATGGTATGCAACGGCCCACTGCCCGGGCTCGTGGGATAGGCGAGGGGTTCGCCACCATACGTTGCCCGTGCTGCGGCGGCGCAGGCCTGCACAAAGGGTGAGTCGAGGGCGCTCCGTGCCGGGCAAAGGCCGTTCAGGCAGCGGAGCGCCACGTCGTCAAAGCCATGCCGGTCGAGATGGGCGCGTACCAAATCCTGGACCAGCTCCGGCGTCAGGTCTGGCACCAGGCGGATATCCACCTTGGCGACGGCAGTGTTGGGCAGCACCGTCTTGGCGCCGGCCTGGATGTAACCGGACTTCAGGCCGCAGATGGTCAGTGTGGGCTCGTAGAAGTGCTTGGCCAGGAGCTCAACGCCCGTGAGGTTTCGCACATAGGAGCCGAAACCGAAGCTCTCCCGGAGCCGGTCCTCCTCGAACGGAAGCGTGGCCAGCTGTGCCCGCTCCGCCTCGGTGGCGAACCTGACGTGCTCCATGAGGCCGTCGACCTGGATCTCGTCGGCTTGGTTCTTGAGCGTGTTGAGGGCCCACACCAGGCGCCAGGCGGCATTCGGCACGATCCCACCCCACATGGAATGGAGGTCGGTGGCGGCCGTCTGTACCGAAAGCTCCAGGTAGCAGATGCCCTTCACGCCCAGGGTCAGCACGAATCGCCCGGCACTGTCCTTCTCACCGGACTCCCACAGGCAGCCGTCGGCCTCCAGGAAGTCGGCGTGCTGCTGGGCAAAGGCGTGCAGGTGCGGGCTACCGACCTCCTCTTCGCCCTCAATCAGGAACTTGACACGAAGAGGCAGCCCGCTGAAAACCTCCTGGTAGGCTTCGATGGCCTGCAATCGGCAGAGCAGGTCGCCCTTGTCGTCGGCTACACCCCGGGCATAGATGTGCCCCTCACGAACCTCCGGCTTGAAGGGCGGTGACAGCCACTCGTCCAGGGGATCGGGCGGCTGGACGTCATAGTGATTGTAGACGAGGAGTGAGCGAGCTCCCTGGCCAAGCTCCGCATAGAGGATCGGCGGGCTGCCCCCCACCTCGTAGCGGCGCACCACAGCACCGAGGCGCTGCAGGCGGGTTGCCACCAGGGCAGACATCTCCTGCAGGCCCTCCCCGGTGGCGGCGACACTGGGCTGAGCACAAAAGGACTTTAGCTCGTCCAGGAATCGCTGGCGGTTGGCATCGATGTAGGCTTGAAA
>JBFYTF010000675.1:0-3382 GCA_041300865.1 Anaerolineae bacterium | reverse complement strand
GAACCAACACCCTCCTTTTCCTTTGTATACACAGATGGACCAACTTATCCACGCCCTTTCAGCAACCGCATCGGAAACAACCAAAGTCGGCTGCCACTAGCTCTAGGGGGGCGCTGCGCCGTGGGGGCAACATCTAGACAAGACCCCATCATCTTCGCCAGGTTTCCTCTTATCAACAAACCCTACTACTACTACGAATCCATATTCCATCAAAAACAAGGGATTGCTATGAAACGGCCTTCCGGACACAGACGGGATTTCGAAGCAGTAGCAGGTGACGTAGGGCGTCAAGAGGCCGGAGAGTGGGGTTGATGCGAGAGAAGGTGGGGGAGAAGGTGAGGCAATTCGAAGCGAATGCGAGGTAGGAGCAGGCAAAAAGGGGTCATGGCAGGCGGGCGGGGTCAGAAATGGAGGTAGAGGAGGGGTTTGAGGGGCAAGCGGGGAAGGGATAAGGCAGTCGAAGGGAGGGCGGGGGGTTGATGGCCCGGATGGCAGGCAGGGGGCAATGCGCCACGCTGGCAAGGGCAGCGTGGCGTGAGCGAGAAGCGCGCTGTGGCCGGGAGCCGGGGTCAGGGAGAGCGGCAGGCGGCGGTAGCCTCGGCGACGAGACGCGTGAGGGTGGTCAGATTGAGCCAGAGATCGGTCAGGAAGTCGAGCGCCCTGGCGCGCAGCAGGCCAAAGACCGGCAAGCGTTTGAGGTCCCAGCGCAGGCAAGCGGCGTTGCGGCCCTCGACGGCGTTGCGGGCCTGGTGGTAGAGGCGCTCCCAGGCCGGAGACTGGAAGGGTAGGTCGCGTACGAGACGGATGGAGCCGTCAGAGAAGCGCTCGGCGATGTTGATCAGGTGGCCGTGCGGATAATGCTCCTGGCTGGCATAGGGGCAGGGATCAGGTGTGACGCCGGCGGGCAAGGGGATGACGGGCTGTGCGCCTTGGCGGCAGGCTTGCTGACAGAACCACTTGTGGCGTTGGCGTTGGTAGTCAAAGCCGTTGGCGGTGTAGGCATAGCCGAAGGAGCAGATGGGACGGCCCGTGTCATCGTAGTGGCGCACGGACCAGAGGGCTTTGTTCTGGTCGGTTTCGTGGCGCCGCAGATCGACGACCCGGCGCGCATGGAGGTCTCGGTAAATGGTAGACAGCACGCAATCATAGCCGAAGCCGGCGTCACCGACCACTGCATCGACCTGGAGGTCAGGATAGAAGGTGGGCAACTGTTTCAAGAGCGCCGCCACGGGGATTTCCTCGTGCTGGTTGGCGGGGCGGAAGTCATCCAGCAAAACCAGGCTGAAGTGGCGGGCTGGATCCACCAGTTGGAGCGGCAGACTGCGGTAGCCGTAGACGCCCTTGCCTTTCGAACGCACCGCCTGGCTCGGATCGACCGGCCGATTGGGGCTGTTCTGCGGCTGATTGGACCCTGAGTACCAGACGAAACGCGCCTCTGGGTCGCGCGACGGGGCATGGCGACAGGCCGCCTGGCAAGCCAAGGTGGCACAGTCACAGCCTTGGCGTTCCTTGTCCCGGGCGGGGCAAGGGCGCGGCTTGGCGGGCGAGGTGGGTTGGTAGCAGGTGGCGCTGACTGCGGTGCAGTCCAGGCGCGAGGCGGCGGGATGCAGCATGCCATCGGGACAGATCAAGGCCTGTGACCAGACTTGCGGACTGAGCAGGTCCGTCTGCCGGATCAGGCTCAGGGACTGGGCCAGCAGGTGATTGAGGCGTTGGACGGCCACCGCCACGAGCTGTTGCTCATCATCGGTGATCGTGATGATCTCGCCGTGGGCTTGGGAGTTGCGCCCCAGCGTCGTCAAGAAGTAGCGCATGCCGCCCTCGCTGGGGTAGACACGGTCATGGAAGCCAAAGCGCTGGGCGTAATCGGCGTAGCGTGGTTGGCGCAGATGGCGCAGCGCCTGGCTGCGATTCCAGCCGTTGGTCACTTGCCAGCCGACGAGCAGAAACAGGGAGACCGGATCGAAGGGCACCTGGCCGCGCGCAGAGGTCCAGCCCAGCAACTGCGCCAATTGCGGCCGCAAAGGGCTGAAGTCAATCAAGCGCAAGGCCAGGTCGAAAGGCTCCAGCGTGGCCCACTGCCCTGGCTCATCCAGATCGTCGCATCCCAGGTAGACGTAGTGCGAGCGGTAGCCCGCCTTGGGCGAAGGGGGGATATCCGCCGGCGTCGGCCAGGGCAGTGGCATGCGCTGGCGCAGGGCCTGCCAGTTGCACTGGCTGATAAAGAGCGGGTCGCGTGCCCGCTCTGCCGCCGCCGCAAGGTGCTCAGCCATGGCGCCCTCCCCGCTGACGCAACCAGCGTTGAGCTTGCGCATCCGCCCATTCGTAATCTGCCGCACTATGACGCCCCACCAGGCTGCGCAGCGTCTGGGAATGGATCGGGTGACGCAGCCAAACCAGGGCCTCCGTGTGCAAGCGTCGCGCCCACTCCCCGCTGCAGCCCAGACTGGCGCCGATCTGGCGGTAGCTCTGCCCCTTCCCACCCGCCAGGCCGTAGTGCGCCACCATCACTTGGCGTAGGCGCCCCGGCAGACAGTACACCAGATCGTGCACCGCCTGCACCACTGCCTGCTCTTCCCAGGCCAGCGCCGGATCAGCCGCCGGTTCTGCTGCCAGCGCCTCCTCATCCACGCTCAACCAATCATTTGCTTGACCCTTGGCTGCTCGCCACACGTGGCGCACGATGCTCGGCCAGGCATACGTTGAAAAAGCACTCCCTTGCGTCACGTCGTAGCCCAGGATCGCGCGCCACAGACCAATCCGCCCCGCTTGTAACGCCTCCGCAAACGGCAACTCGCCCAGCACTTGGCGCCGCACCACTGCTTGCACCAAGCCGTCGTGCTGGACCATCAACCGATTCATGCTGGCCTGGCACCCGTGCTGGGCCTGCCAGAAAAGGCTGGCCTCGGAACTCGTACCGAGGTCGTGGTGTTTTCTTCCTTGTGTAGACATCGGGCACCTCCTATCAAGGTGAATCACTCCCCTACCTGATGTCTACACATTTTTCTCCGTTTTGCAATGATCTAGCGCAGGTTTCTGGGGTTGATTTTCAGCCCCTGTTCTGCTTCGATATCCCGTTGTTCCCATTCGTTGTGATACCCCGCCCCCTGTGGTACAATATTCCCCGGAGGCACCCATGGCCGCAGACAGCTTCACCGTCATCGTCACCCACGAACACACCGACTTTGATGCGCTGGCTTCGATGCTAGGCGCGCGCAAGCTGTTCCCCGAGGCTGTGCCCGTGCTGCCGCGCACCCTCACCTCTCTCCTTCGCCAGCCCCGGCGCAAATCACCATTATTGCCGGGGCTTGGCACACTATTCAGTCATCGCGCACCGAAAACCAGCAGTTGATTACATCGCGGTCGTATTTGCGGTGGTAGA
>JBFYTF010000611.1:0-2762 GCA_041300865.1 Anaerolineae bacterium | reverse complement strand
CTTCTCGACGAGGACCCGGCCGAGCTCGGCTGTTGGCTGCTCCTTCAGCTCGACGTTCACCCGCCAGCCATTGTCGCGGGTAAACTCCAGCGCCTGGCGCAGCGTGGGCGCCCGCTCGCCGGCGTACGCCGCCAAGTCCTCGGGCGGGACGTTGCCGGCCTCGATCTGGCCAAAGGGGTCCGTCGCCACGAACCAGGAGCCAAAGTCCAGGGCCTGGATCTCGGCCAGGGTGAAATCCCACACCTGCCAGGGCCGGCGGTCGGGGAACACCCGGGCGACGTCGGAGGTGCGCTCCAGCGTGTCGTCGTGGACCACGACCAGCTCGCCGTCCGCAGTGACGGCGGCGTCGAGCTCCCACATGTGGGCACCGGCCGCCACCGCCTTGCGGGCTGCGGCCAGCGTGTTCTCCGGCGCCAGGCTGCGCGCGCCACGGTGGGCAATCACCAGGGGCCCGGCGCTGCCCGGCGCCGGCGTTGCGCGGTAAGAATCATCGTTGACCATGCGTAGAATCCTCCGCCCCCGATTCTAACATGGAGGATCCAGGTTGTCAAAGAACGCGTGCTGCCCCTTGGGCCCGGCTCACACCTGACCTGGACCGTCGTGACACCGGGCATTGGCAGCGGGGCCCAACGCTCTAGGGCAGGGAGGCCAGGGCCGGCAGGTAGCATAGGAACCGGGCGGCAGCGATCTCGGTCGTGAGCGTGACCTCGTTGTCACCGGGGCTGGGATCGAGCTCGGCCCCCGAGACGCGAGCGGTGTTGACCAGGGAGGCAGGCACGTCGGCTCCCAGGGTCACGGTCACCTGGTACGTGATGTCCATGCCGGCGGGCAGCGCCGCGGGACCACAAGTGACCTCAGCCCCCGCGAGGAGACAGCCGGGGGAGGCCGCCTCGAAGGTGCTCGCCGGCGACAAGCTATCGACCAGGGTCACCTGGCCGGCATCATCCGGCCCGTGATTGGTGATGCGAAAGCTGTAAACCAGCGTCGTGCCGGCAGTCACCTGTTCCGGAGAGATGGTGGCTGCCAGGGAGAGGTCGGCCAGAGGGCTCGACGCCTCGTAGGCACCCATGTCCACGACGGCCGGCTGAAGGACGCTGCGGGCCACGATCCGCGGGTGTCCATCGCGGTCGATCGGCAGGGGCTCGGCCGTGTCTCCGTCCTCGTCCAGATCGTGCTCGTCCGCAGGCAGCGCGGCGTTGTCGCCCGCATCCACGATGGGCGAGGAGAAGTGGACGTGCAGGTCGCCATAGTCGTTGCCGGCGGGGGTCGCCCAATCGCCGTCTCCGGGGTCCGGTTCGCGGACAAAGCCGGGCGGTGCGTCGAGGTTGCCGCCGCCGTCCGTGCCCAGCGCGGGGTCCCAGGCGGCGCTGCCACCCGAGCCCTGAATGTCGCTGTGGGCGATGACCACCGTCGCGCTCTGGTTGGCCAGTTGGCCGCCCGCCGCTGCCGCCGTGTTGCCCCACAAGACGGCATTCACCAGCGACAGGTGAAGGGTGCCCTGCTCGCCATTGTTGTAGACGCCGCCGCCGTGCTCGGCCGAGTTGGCGGTAAAGGTGGCGTTGATGATCGTGTGCGCGTTGCCCAGGCCGCCAAAGCCTTCGTTGTAGATCCCTCCGCCGGCCGACACCGCCTGGTTGCCGGCGAACACGCCGTTCACCAGCGTCGTGCTGCTCGTGCCGCCATAGATGCCGCGGCTCATGATCGCTCCACCCGCGGACCCGGCACGGTTGGCGTAAAAGCTGGCGTTGAGCAGGGTCGGGCTGCTCGTGCCCTGGTAGCCGTCGTTCATCAGGCCGCCGCCGTAGAAGGCTGCCTCGTTGGCTTCGAACGTAACGTCTACCAGGAGGGGGCTGCTCGTGCCAAAATTGGCCATGTTCATCATGCCGCCGCCGTCGCCGGAAGCATAGTTGCCACGCAGCGTCACGTGCCTCAGAATCGGGCTGCTGGCACCGCTGTAGGCATTGTTCAAGATGCCCGCACCGTCCTCGGCGCGGTTGCCGGCGACCACCAGGTTCGAAAGCGTGGGGCTGCACTCGCCGCCTGCCTGGCCGTCACAGTAGATGCCACCGCCGTTGGGGAAGGGAGCGCCGTCGGCCATGCCGGCGGTGACGATCAGGCCGTCGAGGACGGTCTCGGGGCCGAGCGGCGGGCCGGTTGTCCCGTCCAGGTACAGCACGTGGTAGGCGTTGCCCCGCTGCACGTCCTGCCAGCTGTCGATGACGCCGTCGCCGTTGGGGTCGACGTCGTCGCCACCCAGGTCGCCGCTGAGCACCGCCGGATGGCCGATGGGGTCGCGCTCTTCCCAGGTGTTCAGCCCGGCGCGGGGCGCAAAGCCGCCGTACAGCGACACGCCGGGCGCGACGACAAACGTGGCGCTGCGTGGATCGTTGCAGCAGGTCTCGGCCGACGGCCGGTAAACGCCGGCGGCCAGCCATACCCGGCTGCCGGTCTGCGCCACGGCCAGGGCGTCCTGCAGGCTGTTGAAAGCTGTGGCCCAGGAGCTGCCGTCGCCCCCCGGCGGGGCTGCGGCATCGACGTACAGGACGCCGGGCACCTGGCTTGCGACAATGATCACCGGTATCTGGACGGCGACGGTGAGCAGTAGCGCAATGGCCACGAGCCGGCGCAGCGGCGTAGAGCGGAACGGCAGAGCTTGGTTGTGCATTCCTTTTCTCCTCTCTTGTCTGGCACTGGACTGCGGTGGGACCCGCTATGCCAGCCGGACGGAGGACCCCTTGCGGTGCGGCGCCGGGCACCCGGCG
>JBFYTF010000600.1:0-8298 GCA_041300865.1 Anaerolineae bacterium | reverse complement strand
GGCCTGGCTGGACGCCGGGTGCCCATCGCGCTGGCGGTAGTCCCGGCCTCGTTCGTGTCGGTGTTGCTGGTGGTGGGTAGCATCGCGATGTGGTCCGGCTTCGCCCAGCTGGTCGGCACGGCGCTGACCGGTGAGACAGAGGCCATCGATATCATCGGGCTCGCCCCTACCATGCTGTTCGTAGTCTGGGGCGCGGCGCTCGCTGTGGCGACACTGGGCTACTACTACCGGCGGCGCGGACCGTGTGAGATGTGTGGCCGTGGTGCACCCGGCCAAGATGGGTCCTGACCCGTGCTAGGGACGATCATTTGTTCGATATCCCAGTCCCGGTGATGTCCAAGCACCACTCCTGTCTGTTTTCGCAGCCTTGCCGTCTGTGAATTGTGCCAGGCTCCCACCTGGCACAATTCACAGATGCTCCTCGGGCATCATCTCCAAGAAGCAAGAACCGGCCCGCAGGCCGGTTCACCAACGGAAGTCGATTTCTGGAGGGGGTCAGCTCGTCGCTCGACAGCGACCAGCCGGTGGCTAGCCAGGGGATCGTCTCGCCGCCCGCGTCGCGCCAGACCAGGGTGTCAAAGACCAGGGAGGTGCGCACGTAGCCCGGTCCCCGGTTGAAGCCAAAGGGCGAGGGATGACCCCAGTAGCCGCCGCCTGGCAGGCGCAGCGTCCCGACATAGGGCGCTGCCGCGGGCGCCGTTGGCTCAACGGCAGCCGCTGTGGGTGCTACGGCGGGCACGTCTGCGGACGGCATTGCTGTCGGCTCGGAGCCACAGGCTACCAGCAGCAGTGGCGCGATCAGCGAGAAGACGGTCCGAGTCGTTTGTGTCGAACATCGCTGCAACATGATGTTCCCCCTGTTCTTGGTGATTCTCATTGCCCATCAGCCGCCGCTCCATGCCCATGCCCAGGTAGGTCAGGGCCAGGACGAGCAGGGTGATACACAGGCCGGGCGGCAGCAGCCACCACAGCCAGCGGTCGGTCAGCAGCAGGCCGGGCAGATTCAGGGCAAAACGCATCATCAACCCCCAGCCCTTGGCCGCCGGATCGCCTAGGCCCAGGAAGGCCAGGCTCGCTTCCATCGCCACCGCCCGCCCCGCGGCGGCCACCAGCCCAAGGCGATCAGCGGCGCAATGGCCGGCAGAATGTGGCGGCGCAGGACATAGCCGGCACCCCCACCGAAATTGCGGGCGATCTTGACATAGCTCCGCTGGCGCACGCTCTGCACCTGGGCGCGGATGGCACGAGCCGTGGTCGGCCAGAAAAGCAGCGAGATGATGGCCACCGTTTGGGCCAGGCCCGAGCCCAGGAAGGCCGCCAGCAAGATCAACAGCGGCAGGCGGGTCAGGGTCAGCGCCGGCAGGACCAGGTGGCGGCCCACATCGGCAGCGGCAGCCAGCGGCCCCTCGTATTGGGCAAAGGGCGTGCGTCCTCCGCCAGGGGCAGCCAGCCCAGCCCGGCGCCAAAGAGGATGAGCAGCATCATGCCTACGAAATAGACCGGCGCGTTGACGGCCACCACACCGGCCGCCGTAAGCAGACGGTCAGCCGCCAAGCCGCGCTTCCAGGCCGCCTCGGTCCCGCCCACCAGGCCGAGCAATGAGGCCAGGCCCAGCGCCGTGCCGGTCAGCAATAGCGTCCAGGGCAGGTGGGCGGCCAGCAGCGCGGCCACCGGTTGGTTCAACCGGATGGAACGGCCCAGATCGGCCTTCACCGCGCCCTGCAGATAGGCGGCGTACTGAACCGGCAGCGGCCGGTCCAGGCCATAGTAGGCCTCCAGCGCGGCCCGCACCTCGGCGTTGAACACCTAGTCCGAGCTCTCGGGGTCCAGGAGGGCCGACAGCGGGTCGCCGGGCAGCAGGCGCGGCAGGAGGAAATTCAGGGTCAGCACTACCCACAGGGTCGCCAGGTAGGCGACGACGCGTGCTTTCATGCCATCCGGATGCCCGATCCGTCGAGCTGGAAGGTCGCCGCCGAGGCACAGGCCAGGCACGCCGGCCGGCCGTCTACCAGTCGTGCTCGGCTCTCCATGACGCTCTCGCCGCACAGGGCGCACGTGGCCGAGGCGAAAATCGGCGCGTAGGCCGGCACCTTGATTTGCTGGTGCTGCACCGTGAACAGCTCCTCGGCCGGCACGTCGAGCTGCCCCACCGAGGTCTCAGCCCACAGTTCCGTCAGCCTCACCTGCTCCTCAGGCGTCGGCTGCTGTCGATCGCGGACGATCTTGGCAAACAGCGCCGCTGCCTCGGGGTAGCGCGCGTCGAAACCCTCGTCGTAGTCGGCGCGCAGGGCGACGCGCACGGCCGTGCCGTTCCGTTTGGCAACGGTGACCGCCGTTTTGCCCAGGTCGCGGTAGATGAGGGCGTTGTTGGCAAAAGTGCAGCCGGTCACCACCTGGATGCCGTCACTGAAGCAGTTGTTGGTCTCGACGATGGCCACCACCTCCTCCATGCCCACGTTCTGCTCGATGCCCAGCGTTGTGAGCGCCAGATAGCCGGCCCGCACGCCGAGGGCCACGTAGGGGCAGAAATGGCCGTGCAATTCGCCCGCCTTGCGCAGCAGGCCTTCCAGATCCCCCTGGCGGATCAGGTTCTCAATGGGGGTTCGCGGTTTCAATGGTAGATCCATGATCTTCTCCTTTGAGCTTCAGTGGGTGTGGCCGTGGTGTTCCACGTGGATGGCCGCGCCCAAGTTTTCCGTGACCTTCTCGCCGTCCAGATAGGCCGTTGCCTGGCACATGATTGAACCTCCTTCATCCACGTCCTCCCGCACCCTGACCACTGCACGGCCAGCAGTGATACCTGTCACCGTCGGGCACCGCGTGGGTCTCGGTGAACGCGCCGCTGCCGGGGCCGATCTCCAGCACCCGAGCTGTGGGGCCGACAACCGCCAGTAGGCCAGGCAAGACCAGGTCCACGTAGTCGTTGTGCCGTACCCGGTCCTGGTACTATTCCGCCGCTCGCTGACACGCCGCGTTTTCGCTCTCCCCCCGTACCTCGCGGCAGGCGGCGACCTGAGCCTTCCACCCGAGCAAGGCACCTTCCGGCCCCAGGCTCGTCATTCGACCTCCCCATCTGCCACGGTGAACAGCTTCCTCCTAATCGCCCTCAATTGTTGTTGCAATCACTTGCAATAAGAGTATAGCACGACAGCTGTGCTCTTGCAAATCGGAAGAGTCGCTACGCGAGGTAGAGTAGGGAGATATGCCAAGAGGGATGAGCCGAAAGATCACCCAATGCTGGCGGCGCAAGTCGCGCACAGACCCGGGACTGACAGGTGATCCAACTCGGGTGTGAAGCCGTACTCGGCTTTCAGGCGCTGGCCAAAAGCCTGCGCCACTTCCGGGTCGGCGCCGATGACCTGGCCGCAAGACTGGCAAACCAGGTGCAGGTGCGGGCCGTGGATGCCCAACAGCTCGTAGCGGCGCTGGTCGTCGCCGGGGTCCACGCAGGCCACCAGGTCGAACTCCTGGAGAAGATCCAGGGTGCGATATACGGTGGAAATGTCCACGGAGGTACTAATGCGTTGTACTCGGTTGTAGATTTCCTCGGCGGTGGTCAGCCCCTCGACATCGTGTAAAACCGACAGGATGATCTCGCGTTGCGGGGTCAACCGGAAACCTCGCTCGCGCAGTTGTTGAATAAAGACCTGTTCGCAGGCCATGATTACACCTCCTCGGTTATTGCGCCTGGTTGCAACAACAATTATACCAGAGGTGCGGCAGTTTGCAAAGTTCCACGTAGCGATGCGGTCTCTCTATTGTACACTTTATGGCAACTGGCGACACATGCCCCAAGGGACCTGAGCGCACACCATGTCGCCACCGTCGCGGTGCTGAAAGCCAGTACAGCTGATCATGCCGCATCCAGCCAAAGCGCCAGGACCGTTTCAGGCCAGGTTCCCGGGTCTGTTGATACTGGAGTCGACCCAGAGCTTTCGGTTGGACAGGCCAAGTCAGCACTCGATTTCTGGCAGGTCGTGCCGGATCAACAACGCTCCGTGGTCCAGAGCAGACCACAGACTGTTTCCTGGCACCTTCTCGCGTGCTGCAGCAGGAGACGTAGGCCATGTGACAACCAGTCACATCGCCTACGTCTCCTCATCCTTCCGCTCGACCGTGCTCCGCTTCATCCGTCTGTTACATAGTGGAGGCGGCTCGGTGCATGCAACCCGACCGCCAACGACAGACGTCAGAATCGCTGCAACTTTGCACTATCCCTGACCCAGCGGAAAGGCAGTGATGGCTGGCGCGGGTCTACCGGCCGGTCACGAGCCTTGGCCGTCAGAAGAAAGCACCTGCCGAGGCTGAATCTGGCGCCCTCGCCATCTGTTCCAGGTAGCCCATACCAAAGCCAGCCTCCAGCAGTTGTTGCTGGAAGGCAGATACGTCGACTCCACGATTCATCAGGCTCCGATAGATGCCGGCAGAACTCACGTCGCCAACCAGCTGGAAGCCCACGATGCGCCCGTCGCGGAAATAAAGTTTACGCAGGGCGCCGTCCTGACGCTGGCGCAGTTCTTCGCCCGCCATGTGGCCCACAGCCATGATGGGCAGTCCCAGGTGTTTCAGGCTGTTCATATTGTCGGCGCCCGCGTAGGCCAGGTCCCAGCCCAGCAGGTTGTAGGCTACAATGCGGCCCTGCTCCACGGCATTGGGAAAGATAGCGTGTACGTATCGGTCGCCGGTCACACGGTCGATCGTCTCGGCCACGTCGCCAGCAGCATAGATGCCAGGCAGATTGGTGCGTTGGTGATCGTCCACCACTACACCCCAGTCCGTCTCGATGCCCGAGTCTTGCAGGAAACTGGTGTTGGGCCGCAGGCCGGTAGCGGCCACCAGGAGGTCGGCCTCGCGCTGGGTCCCGGAGCGCATCTGAACCGCGTGGGCGCGGGGCTCGCCCAGAAAGGCGACAGCGTCGGCGTCATCGCCCAGCTCGACCCGCACGCCCCGGCCCTGGAGCATCGCCAGCACCAAGTCAGACGTCTCGGGATCGAGCATGTTGCGCATGACCCGCGAGCGCACCAGTTGGGTGACTGCAACGCCCAGGTCGGCCAGCAGCAGGGCAATTTCGACGCCGATAAAGCCCGCGCCCACGATCAGGGCGTTGCGAGCCTGGCCCCGCCGGACGAGATCCAGCATCTCTTCGGCCGCCGACAGGGACTTGAAGTTGTAGACACCGGGCCTGTCTGCCCCGTCCAGGGGTGCGTACAGGCGCCCGCCGGTGGCGATGACCAGCCGGTCGTAGGCCAGCCTCTCGCCATTGGACAGGCGCACAGCACTCTCAGCGGGGAGCACCTCCGCCACCCGGGTCCCTGGCCGATATTCGACCCCCATCCGTTCCGGGAAATCCTGCCCGCGCCAGAAGTGGACTGCGCGGCCGGTGGCAAAGTACTCAACCATCGCCGGCGGCGAGTAGGGCGCGTACGGCTCGTCGGTGACCATCACGATCTCGGTCTCGCGGTCGTATTGGCGCAGGGTCTCGACGACGCTGACACCAGCCGGGCCTGCACCGATAATCACCACTCTCATCGGGTCCTCCATTCCGGGGACTTGGTCCCCAGCCCCACTGGCCCGGCTACAGCCCCAGGGCACGGCGCTTCTGCTGGATGTGCTGGAGGATCAATTTGCTGGCCTGGACCGGGTCGGGCTCCACAGCGAACTTGGCCCCGATGACGCCCTCGGCCCCGGCGGTGAGCAGCTCGGTGACAGCCGGTCCGCCCAGCACCGGCGGCGCAACCCCCAGAACGGTGTAGATGCCGGAGGCCACGACGTAGGTGCCGATGGACACGGCCTTTTCGCTCATCCACTCCGGGGCGGCGCCGGCCACCGGCAGGTCGCTGATGTCCACTCCCAGGGCGTTGGCGATGGCGGCACACGCAACCAGGATGCGGCTGATGTCGACGCATGAGCCCATGTGCAGCACCGGCGGGATGCCGACCGCCTGGCAGACAGCTTTCAGGCCGGGACCGGCCAGCTCGGCGGCCTCGGGCCGCAGCAGCCCGGCCTTGGCGCAGGCGATGGCGTTACAGCCGGTGTTGACCACCAGCACGTTGTTCTCGATCAGCTCCTTCACCAGGGTGACGTGGCCATAATCGTGCCGCACCCGCGGGTTGTTGCAGCCCACCACGCCGACGATTCCCTGGATCGCACCGCTCGTGATCGCATCCAGCAGGGGGGCAAGGGTTCCGCCCAGGGCACCGACGATGGCCTCCACGCTAAAGCCAGCCATGCACTCGGTCTGATCGTCGGGGATGTTGACCATGTTCGGGTTGCGGTTGGGATAGTCTACAACGGCCTGACAGACGATGCTCTTGGCAATGTCGTAGGCGTGTTCTTCGTGGAACTCGATATGCGTGGCACCGGGGAACTTGGCCTTGGGTGAAGTGGAGATGATGCGGGTGTGGAAGCAGCCGGCCAGTTCGGGCAGCGCCGGGAAGATGCACTGCACGTCCACGATCATTGCCTCGACCGAACCGGTGATGATGGCCAGCTCTTGCTGGAGAAAGTTACCGGCGATGGGGATGCCGTGCCGCATCAACACTTCGTTGCCGGTGCAGCACATGCCGACCACATTGATGCCCTTTGCCCCCTGCTCGTGGGCCAGGGCGATCATCTCCGGATCTTGGCTGGCGGCGACGATCATCTCGGATAGGGTGGGCTCGTGTCCGTGGACGACGATGTTGACCTCGTCGGCCCGGAGCACGCCCAAGTTGGACATCGAGCTGACTGGCTTGGGCGTGCCAAACAGGACATCCGACAGCTCGGTGGCGATCATCGAGCCGCCCCAGCCGTCGCTAATGGAGGTACGCAGCCCGTGGAGGATGAGGTTCACCGGATCGTTGTCCACGCCGATGTGGGTGCGGTGCATCGACTCCACGATCTCGCGGTCGACGCCGCGGGGGTCTATGCCCAATTTCTGCCACAGCTCGACCCGCTTGGCCGGGGCGCGCCGGGTGAAGCGGATCGGTCCCTCCTGGTTGCCAAACTCGGCATAGACCGCCCGCGCCAGGTCCAGGGCGATCTCCTCCTTGGTACGGCCATCGACCGGGATCGCGTATTCGGCGGCCAGGGCATGGAGCTTGGCCTCGTCCTTGATCTCATAGCTGCCGGCCTTGCCCTCGGCCGTCAGCAGCAGCGTGTGAGCGATGTCCCGGCCATGGTCGGAGTGGGCCGCAGCGCCGGCGGCGATCATGCGGATCAGGCCTCGCGCCACAATTGTATCGGCGGTTGCGCCGCAGACCCCCTTCTTGGGTCCTGTCTCGCCGAAGGGATCGATGCGGCACGGGCCCATAGTACAGTGCCGGCAGCAGACGCCCAGTTCGCCATAGCCGCACTGGGGGCTCTGCGCTTCAAAGCGATCCCAGGCCGTCTCATAGCCCTTCTTCTCGGCAATGCGGAGCATGTACTGGCTGGCTGGATCAGAGGAGCGCTGTACTGCGAGTTCTTGAGCTTTCATCGTGTTATACCCTCCCTGTCTGAGTGGTGACTTTTCCGAGAGTGCGCCAGGCTTCCACATTGGCCGGGAGATGGGCCATTTCGGGCTGCATTTCGCCGACAGCCACCGAGACGGCCCGGGCCAGGCGCAAACTAGCGTCTTTTGCCAGGTCGTTGATGTCCCCAAAAACTAGGGCGCCTACCTTGCAGGTTTCGACACAGGCCGGGATGCGGCCCTGGCGCTGGCGATCGATGCAGTGATCGCACTTCATGGCCACGGCTTTGTCCAACTTGACCGCCGCCGAAGGGTAGAATGTCAAAACGTCAAAGGGACAGACCATAGCGCACATGGCGCAGGTGATGCATTTGTAGCCGTCCACCATGACCGTGCCCAGATCCGCGTCGCGGCTGATTGCACCTGTGGGGCACACGCTCATGCAAGGAGCCGGATCGCAGTGGCGGCACTTGTTTGGAAAAGATGTGGACAGGTAAAGCCCTCGAACGACATGAATGAAGGGCTGGGGCTTGGGCTTCTCAAGGATGGCCTGATAGAGGTTTTTGCTCTTGGAGTGTTCCACAGCGCACGCGATTTCGCACTGCTTGCAGCCGACGCAACGCTCAGGGTTCACAAAAACAGTCTTCATGCGAGTTACCTCCTTCGGTGATGTCGGGGCGCACGTTCGCCCTTTCGGTCCCCCGCTGATGCGAAAGGGCCACCAAGGCCACATTGCTTTGATGAACCGCTAGGCACCTCCTACTGTAAAAGAAATTGCGGGTCGGGGCAGGTAACGATACAGGCAGGGTGGGCCCCAGTGCCGACCACAAAGAGGCGACGCCTCGCGGTCATCGCTGCCAGGAGCCAGG
>JBFYTF010000664.1:0-3819 GCA_041300865.1 Anaerolineae bacterium | reverse complement strand
GGCCGGCAGGTCACAGCCGAGCACACGGCCCCTGTGTGGCGCGAAGCCTGGCAGGCTCTCTGGACCCGCTGGATCGAAAAGCGTTTGAACGTTGTGCGGCGCATCTGGTGGCGGTTCTTCCCGCCCAAGGACTGGGAGGCGGGCGAGTCGTAGGCGCCTGGCCTGCCGGCGCCCCTGTGGGCGTGATGTCCGGATCCCCGGGCTTTGGTTCATTGACCTCTTCCGCAAGAGAGCCCGAAATGTGGATTACGAGTACGGCAACCGGGGGCGGACGGTCAAGGAGGAACGCCCAAAGGGCACCCGGATTGACAGTGTGACCTATACCACCCTGCACGCCTTCGATGCCGCCGATCGGGTGAAGGCCATGACCTATCCGGGCGGCGAAGCCGTGACCACAGTCTACAACAGCCAGGAGCTGCCGGAGACGCTGACCGGCTCCCAGGTCTACGTCACCGAGGCGGGCTACACCGCCTTGGGACAGAAGAAGCGCTACACCCTCGGCCACGGCGCGGTGAGCACCTGGACCTACTACGGCGAGAGCCCGGTCGAAAACTATCCTTCCTTCCGACTGTGGGAGGCGAGCACCACGGTGGGCGGCGTGGACCGGCAGAAGCTGCACTACGGTTACGATGCCGCGGGGAACGTGACGAGCATCGAAGACCTGACGGTGCTGGGCGGCACGCAGACCCAGACCTTCACCTACGATGCCTTCGACAGGCTGCTGACGGCCAACGCGGCCGGCGGCAGCGCGGGGCAGGGGCAGGGGCAGTACGGCGAGAGCTACGTCTATAACAGCATCGGCAACTTGACGAGCAAGGGCGGGGTGACCTACAACTACCCGCCCTCGGGAGAAGACAGCGTGCAACCTCATGCCGTGACCAGCACCACCGCCGGCGGAGCCTTCAGCTATGACGCCGCGGGGAATATGACCAGCCGCAAGCTGACCAGCGCCGGCCCGACCTACACCCAGACGTGGAACTCAGAGACCAGGCTGGCGTCGGTGACCGTCGGCGGGGTCACGACCAACTTTGTGTACGACGGCAACGGGACGCTGGTGAAGAAGGCGGTGGTTGGCGGGCAGACGACGGTGTACGTCGGGCCGCACTACGAGAGGAACGTGACGACCGGCCAGGAGACGCGGTACTACTTCTTCGGGCCGGACCGGGTTGCGATGCGGGCCGGGGCTTGCTGGTTTACCATCACATCAACCTCCGTTTCTTGTGGATGCCGGCAGACCCAGCCGGCCTGGGCCAGGCGCATCCTTTTGAGGGTCGTGGCTTCACACACGGATTCGAGCTTGCACCCGAGGTGCTTCTCATGGTATCGTATGCGAGCGGGTCAGTCAAACACGTTCACGGGCTCGCCGGCGAGGGAACCGCCAGAGTCCCATACGAATACACGACTGGCCCTCACGTCACGCACCTGGAGCAACGCTCCCGCTAGAACCGGAAGTATTATGCTCCCAGATGCGCCTGGCCGCAACCGGCACGGCGTCCCGCGCCGGTGTTGATATGATAACACGTGCTCGGCAACCCGCTGAAATTCACTGACCCCACCGGACACAAAGAGGAGGAGGGTGCGTGCGGCTTCAACAATGAGCAATGTATCGACCCTTGGGCTCTATGGGATCCCGATTGGTTAAAGTACGTGGGGGATCCACTGGCAGCCGAGCAGGCGTTTCTCCTTTTCTTGACCGATCCAGGATATTTCATAGCTCTATATGCCGACACGGCTGCTTGGAACGCCAGTCAAGAAGTTGCCAACCTTGAGGTGTTTGCGGAGTACAGTGTCCTCCACACCTCAGCAGATGACCTTTTGCTCAACGGCTTTGATTCGGACATTGCGGCTGGCTTGCGAGCAGCGCATTTCTTGGGTGGTCTGGGCACCGAGGAGGGATCCAAGGCCTTTGTTGCTGCCGCCGGAGTTGGAGTTGCAGCCGTAGCTATTGGAGGAGATGCATCAAGTGCAGTCAGCGGGATTCTGCTGAATCGGTCCTTGGCCAGTGCACAGCAAATGGGTGAGCGTGGTTTTCCAATAGCAGGAGCAGGTACTTTAAAAGAACTCCGAGTAGCCCAGCAATTGGCAGTCGACTATGGTGGTTCACCAGATGATTGGGCAAAGATGGTTAGTTCTTCATATCGCGGTCCAGATGGGTATGCGTTCCAAACTCGTTGGTACGAGAACACAAAGACGGGGCTGCGAGTGGAATGGAAAACGAAACTGACCGGTCTGTGGAGGGGGAGAAAGTGATTGTTCGATGCGTAAGTGTGTTGCCGAATGAAGAACAGGCCAAGTTGCTAGGTGACAACTACCGTCCGGGTCAGATGACCTTTGGGCTGGAGCTGGGCAAGGAATATGTGGTGTTCGGGATGAGCTTGTTTGGCGGCATGCCATGGGTCGACATAGCGTCGCAAGCAACTTTCGCAGACGTAGGGTTCTTGCATCCGGCACCACTATGCCTTTTTGAGATCGTCGACGGTCGTGTGTCTCGGTATTGGGAGGCACGCCAACATGGAGATCGGGATCTGCTGTTGCAGCCACGCAGCTTCTATCGTGACTACTATCACGACGATCTGTCCGAGGGCGTTCCGGAGGTAGTCGAAGATTTCGCCCGAATGCGTGCCCTGATAGAAGCTGAAGCGAAACAAAATCATGGGCTTGACATTCGGTCATAAATGCCTCCTTGACAGGCTGAGTATAATGGGTGCAGCTGATGTTCAGGAGGTATGCGGTTATGGTCGAGGAGGTAGTTGGACAGACCCTACTTGCCGAGTACACGGGGCACTTTGACAGACTGATCGGCGACAAGCGCACCCGAGAGACGTTCGGCGAGATTGTGCGCGGCATTATCAACGCTGGGAGTCTGGTATGCCAGCGGATTGCCGCCCAATCGCCAGTTCTGTCCGCGGTCAAAGACGGCGCTCAGCGGGTGATTCGTTTTGCGACTGGAGAAAGCACCAAGCGATCGGAGGTTGATGCCGAGCATCTGGTGGCTGCCTTGTGCCAGCGAGGGGTATCTCAACTGGCCGAGTCAGAGGCAGACGAGTTGTGGGTGATCGCCGATCAGTCAGACTTGCGCAAGCCGTACGCCAGCGAGATGCCCGATCTGATGCAGGTCCGAGACCTGGATGGCAAGTTGGTGCCTGGCTATCGAACGTTAAATGTGTTGGGCGTGACGCCCGGTCGGCGGGGGATATTGTATCATCGGCTGTTTTCGAGTGTCGCCCAGGAGTTTGAGAGCGAGCCCTTGGAGGTCCAGCGGGCGCTGAAGAAGGTGAGTGAGGCCCTCCAGCCGCTGAAAGAGCAGAAGACCGTAAGTTGGATCGTGGACCGCGCCTTTGATGATGTGGCGGTGTGGCGGACCATCTGGGAACAGGCTGAGCATGTGGTGTGTCGCGTGCTCCACACTGAGCGCTTGTTGGCCTACCAGACCGTCAGCGGAGACTGGAAGAATGGGAACATCGAGGCCGCTGTGCATCATCTGCGGCCCGTGGCCAGTGCGCGCACCGAAATGGTGGTCCGCCGCGGACGGCAGGCCAAGGAGAAACGCCAAGAGGTGACGGTCGAACTGCAAGCCTGTCCCGTGCAGCTGACGTACAATACGCAGGTGCGGCGTGAAGGCGAAGGGCAGGAGGCGAAAAAGCCTCTGTGGCTGGTCCAAGTCCGCATCTTGCGTAGCCCCTTGGAGCCGTGGCTACTGATCACCGATTGGCCGGTTGAGGATGCGGACAGCGCCGTGCGCGTATTTCGCATGTACCGGCAGCGCTGGGCGGTGGAAGACAGTTTCAAGTTCACCAAGGAGGCGCTTGGCTGGGAGGA
>JBFYTF010000541.1:0-2781 GCA_041300865.1 Anaerolineae bacterium | reverse complement strand
TGGGGCGCACTGTCCGCCACCTGGAACAAGGCCTACCGCCAGCCCTTCGAGCCCCTGCTGCCCGGGTTTGGCTTTGTGCCCTACAACCGCCTCGAGCCCATGGACCACGCTATCACCGGCGAGACGGCAGGCGTCATCCTGGAGGTGGTCCAGGGCGAGGGTGGGGTCATCCCCGGCGACGGCGCGTACCTGCGCGCTGTGCAGGCCCTGTGCCGCGAGCGGGGGGCGCTATTCATCGTCGACGAGGTGCAGACGGGCTTTGGCCGCACGGGGCGCATGTTCGCCAGCGAGCACCACACGCTGGAGCCGGATCTCCTGTGCCTGGCCAAGGCCATGGCCGGCGGGCTGCCCATGGGCGCGGTGCTCATCGGCGCCCGCGTGGAGGCCCTGCCCGCCCGGGTCCATGGCACAACGTTTGGCGGCAACCCCCTGGCCTGCGCAGCGGCGCTGGCGACTATTGGCTGCTTGGAGGCCGAGGGGCTGCCCCAGCGCGCCGCCGTGCTCGGCGAGCGCCTCCTATCCGGCCTGCGCTCCATCACCTCGCCTCTGGTGCGGGACGTGCGCGGCCTGGGCCTCATGGCCGGCGTCGAGCTAAAGGTGCCGAGTGGACCCGTCCTTGGTGCCCTGGCGCAACGCGGCATCCTGGCTCTCACGGCCGGAGCGAACGTCATGCGCTTCCTGCCGCCCCTGGTCATCGACGAATCCGAGATCGACCTGGTTGTCGAGCGGGTGGCTGAGGTACTGTAAGCTACACATGTGGCGCAACCCACTGGTTGCAGCCCAAGCAAGCCGGCCGCGCACGCGCGGCACAAGCAGAAGGGATCGAGCATGGTCGACGAGGTTGGATTGCTGGAGGCGCTGCTGGCCATCCCCAGCCCTTCGGGTCAGGAGGAGGCGGTGGCCGCCTACCTGGTACACCAGATGCAAGCCCGGGGCTTTCAGGCCGGGCGCGACGAGGCAGGCAACGCCGTCGGGACAATCGGCCCGTTCGATGCCCCTCGGGAGATACTGCTCCTGGGCCACATGGACACCGTGCCGGGGCATATCCCGCTGCGCGAGGTGGGCGGCCGGCTATATGGCCGCGGCGCCGTGGACGCCAAGGGGCCCCTGGCCGCCTTTGTCCTGGCCGCCGCGCGCGTCGCCCCACGGCTGCGGGACGTGCGCCTCACGGTGGTCGGCGCCGTGGAGGAGGAATCCCACGGCCGGGGTGCCCGGCACCTGGCTGCCAGCCGCCCGGCGCCCGAGTGCGCCATCATTGGTGAGCCGAGCGCCTGGGAGGGCGTGACCCTGGGCTACAAGGGGCTGCTGGTCTTTGACTACAAACGGCGGCAGCCTGGCGCCCACAGCGCCGGCGAGATGACAGGTCCGGCGGAAAGGGCCGTGGCCCTCTGGAACAGCCTGATGGCCTACGCCGCGGTGCGCAACGGCGGCCGCTCCGGTCATTTCGACACCTTGGACCCGTACCTCGGGGACTTTCGCACTGTGGGCGACGGCCTCTACAGCGGAGTCGACATGCGCGTCACGCTGCGCCTGCCCCCTGGCCTGCACCCCAACGAGGTTCAGGAGCAGGTGCACAGCTGGTGCAACGGCGACGAGGTCCACTTCTATCCCAGCGATCCACCCTTCCAAGCGGATAAGAACACGCCCCTGGTGCGGGCTATGCTCAAAGCCATTCGCGCTCATGGCGGCCGGCCGCGCTTCAAGCTCAAGACGGGCACCTCGGACATGAATATCGTCGGGCCCGCCTGGCGCTGCCCCATCGTCGCCTATGGCCCCGGCGACTCGTCCCTGGACCACACGCCTGACGAGCACATCCACCTTGCAGAGTTCCGCCGTGCCGTAGACGTCCTGGCCGACGCCCTGGAGGCGCTGCAATAAGGGGGGTGAGCAGACAATTGCGGCATTCGAGCTATCCAGCGAGGATCGTGTCGCTTCAGTGCAGCTCGTGGGGCAGTCCCGAACTTGTGATCTCGTTGGCTTTTTTTGGAGGCAGGGGTGCCGGACTGGCAATCTCGCTCCACGCTCCCTACGGATGACAGCCCGCGTCGAGCACAGAGGGAGATTGACGACCACCTGAAACCGTAGCGTTCCGCCGGCGTATAGGTTTTTGGCTGTTGCATCCGAGCGGACGCAGCCACCAGATACCGTGCAGAAAGGAGAATTGGCATGGAAGAGCAGCAAGAGATCGTGGGCGGGAGCAGTCCAGACCTGACTTCCGACGACAAGCTGTGGGCGGCATTGAGTTGGCTGCCGCCGACTCCCCTGTGGCCGCTGATGGCCGTGTTGGCGCTGCTGCTGGAAGATACAAAGAACCGGCCCTTCATCCGCTACAACGCCATTCTGTCCCTCGTCACGGGCATCGCCCTTATTCCGATCAGCATCTTGACCCTCGGCTGCGGGGCGTTGCTTTACCTGGTCTTCTTCTATTGGGCCTACCAGGGCCTGATGGGCCAGGAGGTCAAGGTTCCCTTCCTGAGCGATTGGATCAAGAGGCAGGGCTGGGTGTAGCGACGGCGATGGCCTGAGGGCCGGCAGGCCCTCAGGCTGTCTTCGCTTGGCTGCAGCGCGGGAGGGGTGCACCGGGTAGGTGCACCCCTCCTCGACTTTCAGTGGCCATACGCAGGTGGAGTCCACCTCAAGCGCAGGCACAGCGCATTTTGGCTTTCAGAGCAAAAGATGATCCTTTTTGGTACGTTATCCCGTTGACTTTATAGCTGGACATTGGCGGAAATCACTTTAACAACACCATAGGGCCGTTTGCTCGTTGGCAGTGTGAAGGCG
>JBFYTF010000538.1:0-10745 GCA_041300865.1 Anaerolineae bacterium | reverse complement strand
ATTGAGGAGTGGTTCGACGAGTCGCTGCGGCGCGACATCCTGACGCAGGAGACCGATGACCTGGTGCCCCAGTACGTCATCCGCCAGATCTGGCAGGCCACCCAGGGAGAGGTGCTCGTCGTCTCGGACGTGGGCCAGAACCAGATGTGGGAGGCGCAGTACTTCACGCACCACCGGCGGCGCGGGCTGCTGTCGTCGGGGGGGCTGGGGACCATGGGCTTTGCCCTGCCGGCGGCCATCGGCGCCCAGATGGGCCTGCCCGGCGAGCTGGTGTGGGTCACCGCCGGCGACGGCGGCTTTCAGATGAACATCCAGGAGCTCGCGACGGTTGTTCAGGAAAAGCTTCCGCTCAAGATTGCCGTCTTGAACAACGGCTACCTGGGGATGGTGCGCCAGTGGCAGCAGCTGTTTTTCGAAGGGCGCTACTCGGGCACGCCCCTCCTGGGGCCGGACTTTGCCAAGGTGGCAGAGGCCTACGGCATCCCGGGCATCACCGTCCGCGAGAAGGCCGGCGTAGAAGAGGCTGTGCGCCGCGCCCTGGAGGTAAATGGACCCGTGCTCATCGATTTTCGCGTCGGCCAGGAAGAGAACGTCTATCCCATGGTCATGCCCGGTGCGGGGGTGTCGGACATGATCCGGCGGCCCGAGGCCACCACGATCGCGGCCGCGAGGCGCCCGGCGTAGGCCGGCGCAGGGACAGGAGGGAGAAATGAAACACACGCTGGTGGCGCTGATGGAGGACAAACCCGGGGTACTCAACCGGGTGTCGGGGCTCTTTCGCCGGCGCAACTATAACATCGAGAGCCTAAGCGTAGGACACAGCGAGGTGCCGGGCATCTCGCGCATGACCATCGTCGTCGACGGAGATGACCGCATCGTGGACCAGGTGGTCAAGCAGCTGGAAAAGCTCATCAACGTCACAGCTGTGGTCAACGTGAGCCAGCAGCCGGCAGTCGTTCGCGAGCTGGCGCTCATCAAG
This sequence comes from Anaerolineae bacterium, assembly GCA_041300865.1. Classification (GTDB taxonomy): domain Bacteria; phylum Chloroflexota; class Anaerolineae; order JAAYZQ01; family JAAYZQ01; genus JAAYZQ01. The sequence continues at coordinate 9,766 of JBFYTF010000538.1, read as the reverse complement.
GTCAAGGCGGCGCCTGGCACCCGGACCGAGATCATGGAACTGATAAATGTCTTCCGCGCCCGGGTGGTGGACGTGGGCGCGGCCTCACTGATGGTCGAAATCACGGGCCCGGAGGACAGGGTCAACTCGCTCATCGGGCTGCTGCAGCCCTACGGCATCCAGGAGCTGGCGCGCAGCGGTCGCCTGGCCATGGTCCGCGGCGGCAACGGCAGCAACCCCAGCATCCATCTTAACTCTGATTAACAGGAGGCAGTTGTGGCCAAGATAGACTTTGGCGGTGTTGTGGAAGAGGTGGTTACCCGGGACGAGTTCCCTCTCGAGAAGGCCCGCGAGGTGCTCAAGGACGAGGTCGTCTGTGTTCTGGGTTATGGCGTCCAGGGCCCGGCGCAGGCGCTGAACATGCGCGACAACGGCCTGCGCGTTGTTGTCGGCGGCGACCCGGCGCGCAAGCGCTCCTGGGACAAGGCCGCGAGCGACGGCTGGGTGCCGGGCGAGACGCTCCTACCCTGGGAAGAGGCGGTGGAGCGCGGCACGATCATCCAGTACCTGGTTTCCGACGCGGCGCAGATGCTCCTCTGGCCGGCTATCGCCCCGTGTCTGAAGGAGGGCGATGCGCTCTTTTTCTCTCACGGCTTTGGGCTGGTGTACAACGACCAGACGGGCATCGTTCCACCCGAGTACGTGGACGTCATTCTGGTGGCTCCCAAAGGCTCGGGGGCCAGCGTGCGGGCCAACTTCCTCGCCGGCAGCGGCATCAACAGCAGCTATGCCGTGCACCAGGACCACACAGGGCGGGCATTGGAGCGGACTCTGGCAGTTGGGATCGGCATCGGTTCCGGCTACCTCTTTCCCACGACCTTTCGCCACGAGGTCTACAGCGACCTAACGGGCGAGCGTGGCGTGCTCATGGGTGCCCTGGCGGGCATGATGGAGGCCCAATACCGCACGCTGCGAGCCCATGGCCACAGCCCCAGCGAGGCGTTTAACGAAACTGTCGAGGAGCTGACGCAGAGCCTGATCCGGCTGGTAGACCAGAATGGCATGGACTGGATGTACGAGAACTGCAGTGCTACCGCGCGGCGCGGGGCCCTCGACTGGCGACACCGCTTCCGTCAAGCGGTCATGCCTGTCTTTGACGAGCTATACGCCAGCGTCGTGTCGGGTGAGGAGACACGCGTGGTCCTAGCGGCTAACAGCGCGGCCGACTACAAGGAAAAGCTGGACGCTGAGCTGGCCGAGATGCGCGAGTCCGAGATGTGGCTTGCTGGGGCCGCCGTCCGCTCCCTGCGGCCCACCAACTGGTAGCCGTGGACGAGCAGAGCGCCGGGGCTCCCACGTTGGACACATCCCGGCCACCCGCGGGAGAAGGCGACGCAGTCCAGACCCTGCACTTGGCGCCGCAAGCTGGCGTAGTGCGCAAGGGCGCAGCTGCAGACTCTCCGCAGCCCTTCCTGTCGGTCGAGGCCGCACGGCTTTGGCCGGGGGCCCGTCGCATCGACTGGCAGATACGCGACGACGAGCAGTGGGCCGTTGTCGGGCCGAATGGCTCGGGAAAGACGGCCCTGCTGCGGGCCATTGCCGGACGCCGGCCGCTGTCCGCTGGGCACGTCACCTACGACTTTGCGCCGCTGGGCAGCGGGACCGAGCAGGTGGCCCTGGTAGAGTTCGCCCTCGAGAGGCGCCTGCTCGGCGTCGATGAGCCCTATTACGCTGCCCGCTGGAACAGCCCGGGTGGCAGCCAGGTGCCCCTCGTCGCCCAGTTCCTGTCGCCCGAGGCGGTGCTGGGTCTGAGCCCTTTCCGCCTGGCCGGCTGCGGTGGAAATGGCGCAGGCTACCGCGCCAGGCAGGAGGAAGTTGCCGCCCTGCTGGACATCGAGTCCCTCCTGAACCGGACCCTGGTGCAGCTCTCCAGCGGCGAGCGGCGCAAGGTGCTCCTCGCGCGAGCGTTGCTCCGCCAGCCCCGCTTGCTCCTCCTGGACGATCCCTTCGCCGGGCTGGACGAGGCGTTCCGTCCGCGCCTGGCCGGCATCATCGCCGCCTTGATGGCCGGCCCGTTGCGGGTGGTCATTGCGGCGCCCGGCTGGGACGGCATACCCTCCGGTGTCACCCACACCCTTGTTCTGGGGGCTGCGGGCGACCTGACCCCCGACTCTTCTCTGACTTGGCAAGAGGAGAATGCTTCTCCTTCCCTGCGCGGAAGGGGGGCCGGGGGGTTAGGTGACGTGCTGGTGCAGATGGAGGGCGCCAGCGTCCGCTATGGCTCCGTGGAGGTGCTGCGCGGCGTGGAGTGGACGGTGCGCGCCGGGGAGCGCTGGGTGCTCCTGGGCCCCAACGGGGCAGGCAAGACCACCCTGCTGAGCCTCATCCTGGGCGACAATCCCCAGGCATACGCCAACCGCATCAGCCTCTTTGGGCGGCCCCGCGGCTCGGGCGAGAGCATCTGGGACATCAAGGCGCGCGTTGGCTGGGTGGCGCCCGAGCTGGAGAGCTACATCCCTCCCGGGAGCTCCTGCATGGACGTCACTTGCTCGGGATTTTTCGACTCCGTGGGGCTCTACCAGGCTCCCACCGCCGAACAGCGGGAGGTGGCAGCCGGCCTGCTTGAGCGCCTGGGCCTCCTGTCCCTGGCGACCGCCCTTTTTGGCAGCCTCTCTGGGGGCCAAAAGCGTGCCGTCCTGGTGGCCCGGGCGCTGGTCAAGCGCCCGGCCCTCCTCATCCTTGACGAGCCTTGTCAGGGGCTGGATGCCGCCCACAGGGAGCGCATCCTGGCCCTCGTCGACGGCCACGCGGCCGACGACGAAACGGCTCTCATCTATGTGACCCACGATCCCCTGGCCCTGCCCCGCCGCCTGACCCACCTGCTGCGTCTGGACGCGGGTCGAGTGACCGCGAGGGAATGTCTCTATGAGTGTGGAGGTGAACTTGAGAGAAACTGAATCCACCCTGCCCGCGCCCGATCCTGCGGCGCTGGTCGCCGGACGCGTCGCCGTGTTCGACACCACCCTGCGTGACGGTGAGCAGTCGCCGGGTGCGGCGCTCAACGTCCATGAGAAGGTCGAGATCGCCCATGTGCTCGAAGAGATGGGCGTCGACATCCTCGAGGCCGGTTTTCCCATCTCCTCACCGGGCGACTTCCGGGCCGTCGAGCGCATTGCCCGCGAGATCCGCAAGTGCACGGTGTGCGGGCTGACGCGCGCCAACCGCGAGGATATAGACGCGGCCGCCGAAGCCCTGCGCGGGGCTGCTTTGCCGCGCATCCACACCGGCCTGGGGGTGTCGGACGTGCACATCCAGCACAAGCTGCGCACCACCCGTGATGAGGCGCTCGCCCGGGCCGTTGCGGCGGTGAAATATGCTCGTAACCTAGTGGGTGATGTGCAGTACTATGCCGAGGATGCCGGCCGGGCCGATCCCGCATATCTCTACCGAGTCGTGGAGGCGGTCATTGATGCGGGGGCGACCGTGGTCAACATCCCTGATACAACAGGCTACTCGACGCCGGAGGAGTTCGGAGCCCTGATTCGCGGCATCCTGGACAATGTGCCGAACGCCAGCCGGGTCACACTCTCGGTGCACTGTCACAACGACCTGGGCCTGGCGACGGCCAACACCCTCGCTGCCGTGCGGGCCGGCGCCCGCCAGGTGGAAGTGACGGTCAACGGCATCGGCGAGCGGGCCGGCAACTGCTCTCTGGAAGAGGTCGTCATGGCCCTCGCGACCCGTCGCGACCTGTTTGATGTGCGGACTGGTGTCGATCCGCGGCGCATCTATCCGATCAGCCGCCTGGTTAGCCAGCTGACGGGCATTGCCGTGCAGCCGAACAAGGCGATCGTCGGCGCCAACGCCTTTGCCCACTCCTCGGGCATCCACCAGGACGGCGTGCTCAAGGAGCGGACCACGTACGAGATCATCAACCCACGGGACGTGGGTGTGCCGGACTCGGAGATCGTCCTCTCGGCCCGCTCCGGCCGGGCCGGGCTGCGTCACCGCCTGGGCGAGCTGGGCTACGATCTAGACGAAGAGCAGTTCGAGAAGGTCTACGAGCGCTTCCTGGCCGTGGCCGACAAGAAGAAGACGGTAGACACCCGCGATCTCGAGGCCATCGTCGCCGACGAGGTGCACGTCTTTTTCGCCGAGACCTTTCACCTGGAGCAGGTGCAGGTGTCGTGCGGCGACCACAATATCCCCACGGCCACAGTGCGCATCCGCGGCCCAGAAGGCCAGATCTACTGCGATGCCGACCACGGCGCCGGCCCCGTCGACGCCGTCTACCGCGCCATCAACCGCGTCATCGGCGAGCCGAACGAGCTCATCGAGTTCTCCATCCAGGCCGTGACAGAAGGCATCGACGCCGTGGGCCGTGTCACCATCCGTATCCAGGCCACCGATCCCGTCCGGGACAACGGCTACGAGCGCCGGGTCTTTAGCGGGCGGGCATCCGACACGGACATTGTCGTTGCCAGCGCCAAGGCCTACATGTTTGCCCTGAACCGGCTCATCGCTGCGCGCCGGGAGGCGGAGGCCGCTCGCCCTCGCCTCGACTCTGCCCCCTTCGGCCTTGCTCTGGATGAGCAAGGCAAGCAGGGACAACCGGGCGCGCAGGGTCCGGCCGAGGATGAGCAGGCGGGAGCAACCCGGGAGGCTGCATGAAACAAACACTCTCGGAAAAGATCTTGGCGGCACACGCGGGGCTGCCGGAGGTGCACGCCGGGCAGTTCGTGGAGGTCGACGTGGACCTGGTGCTCAGCAATGACATCACGGCGCCTCTCGCCATAAGGGAACTCGAGAATCTCGGCGTGGAGCGGGTGTTCGACCCGGCAAAGGTGGTTATCGTGCCTGATCACTTTGCCCCAAACCGCGACATCCGTGCCGCGGAGCAGTGCCGTATTGTGCGCGACTTTGCGCGGGCTCAGGGCCTGCCGCACTACTTTGAGGTGGGTCGCATGGGCATCGAGCACGTCCTCTTGCCCGAGCTGGGCCTGGTCCTGCCTGGCGACCTGGTGGTCGGCGCCGATTCGCATACGTGCACCTACGGTGCCCTGGGTGCTTTTGCCACGGGCATGGGCAGCACCGACGTGGCGGTCGCCATGGCGACCGGCCGCACCTGGCTGCGGGTGCCCGAGACCATCCGCGTGGTCTACGCCGGGCAGCTTCAGCCCTGGGTGGGTGGCAAGGACCTCATTTTGTACACCATTGGCCGGCTGGGCGTCGACGGCGCGCGGTACAAGGCCCTGGAGTTCGGCGGGCCGGCCATCGATGCCCTGTCCATGGACGGGCGGCTGACCATGGCCAACATGGCCGTCGAGGCGGGTGCCAAAGCCGGCCTGATGGCCGTCGACGCAAAAACCCTGGACTACGTCCAGAGCCGCGCGCAGCGCCCTTACAACGTCCACGATTACCAGGCCGGAGCGACGTATGCCTCGATCCTGGAGATTGACGCGTCACATATAGAGCCCCAGGTGGCCTTTCCCCATCTTCCTGATAACGTGCGTCCCGTGAGCGAGGCCGGCGACGTGCCCATAGACCAGGTGGTCATCGGCTCGTGCACCAACGGACGCCTTGAGGACCTGCGCGTCGCGGCCGCCGTGCTGCGCGGCCGCCGAGTCCGTCCCAGCGTGCGGTGCATCGTGATCCCTGGCAGCCAGCAGGTCTATCTCGACGCATTGCGGGAGGGACTTCTGGCACAGTTCGTGGAGGCGGGCGCTGCCGTTAGCACACCCACCTGCGGCCCCTGCCTGGGTGGCCACATGGGTGTCCTGGCCGCCGGTGAGCGGGCGGTCAGCACCACCAACCGCAACTTTCGCGGGCGGATGGGCCACCCCGACAGTGAGGTTTACCTCGCCGGCCCGGCCGTGGCCGCCGCCTCGGCGATCGCTGGGCGAATCGCGGCGCCCGAAGGGAGGGCCCCATGGACATAACTGGGCGGGTCTGGAAATACGGCGACAATGTCGACACCGACGTTATCCTGCCGGCGCGCTACCTGGACCGGACGGCGCCTGAGGCGCTGGCGGAGCACTGCCTGGAGGATCTGGATCCCGCCTTTGTCGCCGGGGTGCAGCCGGGAGACGTGATCGTGGCCGGCGAGAATTTCGGCTGCGGATCGTCGCGGGAGCATGCACCTCTAGCGATCCGGGCTTCCGGCGCCGGCTGTGTCGTGGCCCGCAGTTTTGCGCGCATCTTTTACCGCAACGCTATCAACGTCGGCCTACCCATCCTGGAGTGCCCGGCAGCCGTGGGTGATGCGGCCACCGGCCATCGCCTGGAGGTCGATCTGGAGGCTGGCCGCGTGCGCAACCTGGACACCGGCCGTGTCTACCAGGCCGAGCCCTACCCGCCCTTCATGATGGACATCGTCCGGGCCGGTGGGCTGGTGCCCTACACCCGGGCGCGCCTGGCCCGCGAGCCGTGAGAACGGCGTGTCGAGGTGGGTCGCAGCCCTGGCCTGACGTTGGGTGCGCCCCACCTGCCGGCTGTTGCGGAGCGCGGAGCAACTTCCTGACCCGCCCCAGATGGGGGATGGCGACCAAAGACTAGAAAACCAATGGAGGTGTGCGGCACTGATGACAGACAAGACAATCCGCATCGCCGTCCTGCCGGGTGATGGCATCGGCGTGGAGGTGACGGTCGAGGCGCGGAGGGTTTTGGCCGCAGTAGGCCAGCGCTTTGGGCATTGCTTCGAGATGGAGGCCGGGCTGGTGGGTGCCGCGGCCATGGATGCCACGGGCGAGCCACTGCCGGAGACCACGCTGGACCTGTGCCGAGGGGCGCAGGCGGTGCTCTTTGGGGCCGTGGGTGACCCCCGCTACGATGATCCCCGGGCAGCGCGCCGGCCCGAGCAAGCCCTCCTTCGGCTGCGCCAGGATCTCGAGCTGTATGCCAACCTGCGCCCGGTGAAAGTTTACCCCGAGCTCTCCGCAGCCTCTGCCGTCCGCCCCGAGCGGGCGGACGGTGCCGACCTTGTCGTCGTGCGCGAGCTCACCGGTGGCCTGTATTTTGGCGAGCCGCGCCTGGAGGGAGACGACCGGGCAGTGGACACCATGATCTATACCCGGGGCGAAGTGGAGCGCATTGCCCGCCTGGCGTTCAACATGGCTCGCCACCGGCGGCGCAAGGTGGCCTCCGTGGACAAGGCCAACGTCCTGGCCTGCTCCCGACTTTGGCGGCGCACTGTGCAGGATGTCGCGGCCGACTTTCCCGACGTGGAGCTAAGGCACGTGCTGGTCGACGCGGCAGCCATGCACCTGATGCAGGGACCCGCCCAGTTTGACGTGCTGCTCACCGAGAACATGTTCGGCGACATCCTGAGCGACGAAGCTTCGGTGCTGGCTGGCTCCCTGGGCCTGCTGCCCTCGGCTTCTCTGGGCCATGGGCACCTGGGCCTCTACGAGCCAGTTCACGGCTCGGCGCCCGACATCGCCGGGCGGGGCATCGCCAATCCCCTGGGCGCCATTCTGTGCGTGGCCCTGCTGCTGCGCTATTCCCTGGGGCTGGAGCGCGAGGCCGAGGCCGTGGAGACCGCCGTGGCGGCCGTGCTGGCGGCCGGCCATCGCACTTCTGACCTGGCTGCAACCGCTCCCGGGCGTCCCACGCTAAGCACGTGCCAGATGGGAGACAGGGTAGTGGAGGTCCTGCTCTCCGACTAACCTGGGCAGCTCGCAACCAAGAGGAGGAGTAACCGATGACTACGCAGCAAACGATCTGGATGGACGGCCACCTTGTCCCTTGGGACCAGGCCACAGTGCACGTCACGGCACATGCCTTGCACTATGGCTCCAGCGTGTTCGAGGGCATCCGTGCCTATGACACGCCCGCCGGCCCGGCGGTATTCTGCCTGGAGCGCCACGTGCAACGCTTGTTCCACTCGGCCAGGGTCTTTCGCATGCAGATCCCCTACACGCCGGTCGAGCTCGAGAGAGCCATCGTCGACACGATCCTGGCCAACGGGCACCGGGCCTGCTACGTTCGCCCCCTTGCGTTTCGTGGTGCTCGCAGCCTGGGCGTCAACCCCGAAAGTTGCCCGGTGAGCGTGACCGTCATCACCATGGAGTGGGGCAGCTACTTGGGCGCCGAGGCGCTGGAGCGGGGCGTAGACGTGGGGGTCAGCTCCTGGACGCGTATGGCGCCCAATACGTTTCCTGCCGCCGTCAAGATCGGCGGCCAATACGTCAACTCCCAGCTCATCGCCATGGAGGCCAGCCGCCACGGCTACGTCGAGGGCATTGCCCTGGACTCATCCGGTTTTGTCAGCGAGGGCAGCGGGGAGAACATCTTTCTGGTAACTGACGGCTGCATCCTGACTCCGCCTGGCGCCTCTTCCATCCTCCAGGGAATCACCCGTGGCTGTGTCATGCGCCTGGCGGGTGACTTGGGGTACAGCGTACGCGAAGAGCGGGTGCCGCGGGAGCTCCTCTACCTGGCCGACGAGATCTTTTTCACCGGCACGGCCGCCGAGATCACCCCGGTCCGCTCTGTCGACGGCATTGTTGTGGGCGAGGGCTGCCGTGGCCCTGTTACCGAGCGCCTGCAGGCCGAGTTCCTGGGCATCGCTGCCGGCCGGCTGGCCGACCGCCACGGCTGGCTCACCCCGTGTGGGACAGGCAACTAGCCTGTCGCGGTGCGGCTGGCAGCCTGCCCGACATTGAGAGGAAGTGACCATGGATGTCGTGGTCTATGACACCACCCTACGCGATGGGGCGCAGCAGGAGGGTATCTCGTTCTCTGTCGAAGACAAGGTCAAGATCGTGCGCCGCCTGGACCGCCTGGGCATCGGCTACGTTGAAGGCGGCTGGCCTGGATCCAATCCGAAGGATATGGCCTTCTTCCGGCAGCTGCCCGAGGTCCAGCTGGAGCAGGCCACGGTCACAGCCTTTGGCAGCACGTGCCGGGCCGGCATCGCCGCCGAGGACGATGCCAACCTCCGCGCGCTCCTGTCGGCCAATACCCGGGCAGTAGCCATCTTTGGCAAGAGCTGGGATTTGCACGTCTATGAAGTGCTCCACACCAGCCTGGAAGAGAACCTGCGGATGATTAGCGCCAGCGTGCGCCTGATGCGGGCCGCCGGCCGCGAGGTAATATACGACGCAGAGCACTTTTTTGACGGATACCGCGCTCATCCGGCCTATGCCCTGCAGACCTTGGCTGCCGCTGCTGAAGCGGGCGCCTCCGTGCTCGTACTGTGCGACACCAACGGCGGCAGCCTGCCCTCCACCGTGGCCGAGGTCGTGGCCGAAGTGCGCCGCGCCACGGACGTCCCTCTCGGCATTCATGCCCACAACGATGGCGACCTGGCCGTGGCCAACTCGGTGGCTGCCGTGGAGCACGGAGCCATGCACGTTCAGGGCACCGTCAACGGCTACGGCGAGCGCTGCGGGAATGCTAATCTCTGTTCTCTGATCCCTGCCCTGCAGCTCAAAATGGGCTACCGCTGCCTGGGCGATGACCAGCTCGCCGCGCTCACAGAGGTGGCGTGCACCGTCAGCGAGCTGGCGAACCTGAGCCCGTTTCCTCGCCAACCTTACGTAGGCCGTAGCGCCTTTGCCCACAAGGGTGGAGTTCACGTCGACGCTCTGGTCAAGTGCGAGGCAAGCTATCAGCATATCGACCCGTCTCTCGTGGGCAACAACAGCCGGGTCGTCGTCTCCGAGTTGGCCGGCAGGAGCAATGTCGCCTACAAGCTGCGGGAGCTCGGCCTGGACGATTCAGGCGACGCGGACGCGCGCCGGGTCTTGGAGCGTATCAAAACCCTGGAGAGCTTTGGCTTCCAGTT
>JBFYTF010000424.1:0-3144 GCA_041300865.1 Anaerolineae bacterium | reverse complement strand
TTCACGAAGGCCGGGCGGGTGCGGGCGCCGGGGAATGCACCGGCAGCCGTGGTGCTGCAGGCCGAGGCGGTGCGGGCGGCGCAGGCGGCGGGCATGTTCGACGGCAAGGCGGTTTTTGTGGACCACGCCGGTTGGTTGGAGAACAGCTCGCTGAAGAACCTGGTGGGTTTCACGCAGGCCAGCCGCTGGGTGGAGGCGGAACAGGCGGTGGAAGGCGAGCTGCAGCTCTTCGACAGCGCAGGGGCGGCGGAGTTTGCCCGCCTGCTCGACCAGGTGCTGGCCGAGGGCAAGCCCGATGTGGGCCTGTCGATGGTGTTCTATCCGGTCTGGCAGCACAACGAGCAGAGCGGCGACCGGATGATTAGCGCAATCAAGCATATCGAAAGTGTGGATTTCGTATTCGAACCGGCAACCGACAGCCGGCTGCTGGCGGCATTCTCCAGCTTCAATCAGGCAAGTTTCAATCAGACAAGTTTCAATCAGACAAGTTCCAATTGGAAAGGAGCAATCATGGAAGAAAAAATTAGCGAGTGGGAAGGGGCTGTGGCCCAGGCGGCCGGCAGTGTGATCATCGCCGCCTCCAACCTGCCCCAGGCCAGCAAGGATCGCCTGGGCAAGCAGCATTTCGGCACCCCGGCGGAGGTTGAGGCAGCTATCGCCGCTGAACGCGCCTACCTGGCGCAGCTGCAAGAAGAACATGTGATCCAGATCGGAGGCCGTCCGCCTCGCTCCAGCTCCCTACAGGTGGGGCGGGACGGTATGGAGCGCTTAAGCCTGGCGCTGGAGGCGCTGATCGCAGGCACACAACCGCCCACGGGTGTACAGCCGTTGAGCGGGATCCGCGAGTTTTACCACCTGATCTCGGGTGACTATGAAATGTCCGGTGTGTTCCAGGGCGAGCGAGTTAGCTTTGCCAACGTCAACAGCTCGACCATGGCGAACATGGTGGCCAACGCTTTGAATAAGGTGTTGATGGCGGAGTTCCAGGTGTATCCGCAGTGGTGGAACCCGATCGTGCTCGAACAGGACTTCTCTTCTCTGCAGGCCGTCAAGTGGATCACTCTGGGCGGGGTAGGCGAGCTGCCGACCGTGGCGGAAGGCGCCGCCTACACCGAGCTGGCCTGGGACGATAAGTACGAAGCCGGCACTTTCGTCAAGAAAGGCGGCTACCTGGGGCTGACCATCGAAGCGATCGACAAGGATGACACCGGCCGCCTGCGTGCCGCGCCGCGGGCACTGGCCCAGGCAGCCTGGCTGACTCTGAGCAAGGCCGTGAGTGCGATCTTCACCACGGCGAGCGGAACCGGTCCGACTCTGACCGACTCCAACGTGCTCTTTCACTCGAACCACAGCAATGTGGGCTCGACCGCTCTCTCTCTCACCAGCTGGGCGGCAACCAGGCTGGCGATGCGCAAGCAGACCGAGCTCAATTCGTCTGAGCGCCTGGGCGGGCTGACGGCTCCTAAGTACATCCTGGTGCCGCCCGACCTGGAGGTAACTGCCCTGCAGGTGCTGGCCAGTGAAGGCGATTACACCTATGCCCTGAGCAATGCCCCGCAGGGGCCCGTGAATGTCTTTGCCGAAGGCAATGAGCGGGAAGCCCGCTTGATGAACGCAGCCAAGCGGGTGATCGTGGTGGACCTGTGGACGGATACCAACGACTGGGCAGCCGTCTGCGATCCCCGGCTCTATCCCACCATCGGGATCGGCTACCGCTACGGGCGCAGCCCCGAGATCTTCTCGGTAGCCAGCCCGACCGCCGGCTTGATGTTCAGCAATGACACGATGCCGGTGAAGGTCCGGTTCTTCTTTGCTGTGGGGCCGATTGACTACCGCGGCATGTATAAGCATAACGTGGCATAAAGCGACGGAAGATCGACGATCCCGCGGGAAGGCACCGCGGGACAAGCTCGCCGATCCCTCGCCTGATGGCGCGTGACAAGCTCGACGATGAAGGATGAAAAAGGAGTAAGCAAGATGGCACAACGAGTATTTCAGCAAACGATCAACCTGGGCACAACGCTGGCGGCAAACCACACCTTTAACTTTACGGTGCCGTTTGACTGCCAGCTGATCCATGTGAGCTGCTGCAACAGCACAGCGAACGCGGGCACGCTCAAGATTGGCTCGACCAGCGACGATGACTACTACCTGGCAGCCGAAAACTTTGGCGTGAGCGGCACACCAACGGAGGTAGCCACGCCGGCGGGTTTTGACGGCGTGGGCGCCGCAGGTCAGTACCCACATATTGCCGACGGCAGCGTGGTATCCGTGCTGGTCACGGACCACGGCAGCCACATGGCGAATGTGTATGTGGTGATGACGTTTACGGAAGGATAAAAACGACCGCTGACCGACGATCCCGCGGGAAGGCACCGCGGGACAAGCTCGACGACCGACGACCGCCGACCGAAGACGGAAGACCGAGGACCGTCTTGACATCCGGTGGCAAAGCCACGGAGCGGTACTCCGTCTTCCGTCATCCGTCTTCCGTCATCCGTCTTCCGACTACCGGTCGCTATGCAGAAATGACGACGATCAAGGACGCCCTCAAGGAACTGTTACGCGATGTGTGCCTGTTTGCGGAGCATGCCAGTGGTACCAGGCTGCGCAGCTACCAGCAGGAAGTGGCGCAGGCGATCGCGCAAAGTGTGATCAACGGCCTGGGCGAGACCTTTGTGGTTGTTTTCCCACGACAGAGCGGGAAAAACGAGCTGCAAGCCCAGGTGGAAGCCTACCTGTTGGTGCTGCTCTCGCAGCGGCCGGCGGAAATGGTGAAGATCAGCCCGACCTGGAAACCGCAGTCTCTCAACGCCATGCGCCGGCTGGAACGGGTGTTGAAAGCCAACCTGTTCGCAGCCGGCACCTGGCGCAAAGACTCAGGTTTTATCTACCGGGTGGGGGCTGCGCGCATCCATTTCCTGTCCGGATCGCCTACAGCGAGCATCGTGGGGGCCACCGCGTCGACGCTGCTGATGTGTGACGAAGCCCAGGACGTGCAGATTGCGAAGTGGGATAAGGAAGTAGCGCCGATGGCCGCCAGCACCAATGCAACCCGGGTATTCTGGGGCACGGCCTGGACCAGCTCGACTCTGCTGGCCAGGGAGCTGCGCGCCGCCCGCGAACAAGAAAAACGTGACGGCC
>JBFYTF010000654.1:0-4036 GCA_041300865.1 Anaerolineae bacterium | reverse complement strand
TTCTCGCTGCGTTGTTCGCGCTGTCGGCCGCCGCGGCGTGGGGCTCGGGCGATTTTACCGGCGGGCTGGCGGCCCGCCGCGTTGGTGCCTTCCACGCCGTACTGGTGTCGTACACGGTCGGGATGTTCGCGCTGGCGTTCCTCGCGTTGGCGCAGGGGGAGACGCTGCCCGCGCCGCCCGACGTGCTGTGGGGAGCGGTAGCCGGCTTGGCGGGCCTGCTAGGGCTCGGATTTCTGCTGCGGAGCTTTTCCGAGGGCCGCATGGGCATCGTCGCGCCGGTGTCGGCTGTGCTCGCCGCCTCCATCCCCGTCGCCGTCGCGGCCCTGACCGAGGGCGTGCCCGGCCCGCTGCGGTTGGCGGGCTTTGGAGTGGCGCTCGCCGGCCTCTGGCTGCTCTCCAGACCACAGGCGCGTGGCGGCCGTCCAGAGGGGCTCACCCTGGCGCTGCTCGCCGGGCTGGGGTTTGGCACGTTCTTCGTCGCCCTCGACCAGGTGGGAGCAAGCTCGGTCTTCTGGCCGCTGGTCGTCGGCCGGCTGGCGGCCCTGGCGGTCATGCTCTGCCTGGCCCTGGCCACACGGCGGGTTGTCCTCCCGCGACGGGCCCCGCTCGGGCTGCTGGTGCTCGTCGGAGTCCTGGATGCGGCCGGTAATCTACTCTTTCTGCTGGCCACGCAGACCGGGCGGCTGGACGTCGCGGCGGTGTTGGCTTCTCTCTACCCGGCGGTCACGGCCCTGCTGGCGTGGCTGATCGTGGGCGAGGACATGAGCCGCTTGCAGGTCATCGGGGCGGCGGCAGCCATCGTGGCGATTGTCCTGATCACGATCTGAGGCGGACGTGAGTTCCCCCTTGCCTGGAAATCCACCGGTGCAGGAGCGGTGGTTGGTGGCCAGGACAAGAGCGCGGCTCGCCCACCGGTGCACCGTCGTTCCCCGTCCAGGCACGCGGGTTCTGGCTGCCGTCGATGGCGTCGCCGCGGAGCCGGCTGAGCGCCGTCTACACAAAGACCTGCTGCCTGGTTGCACCCCTCGATCGACTGTGCTATACTGCCCGCGCAGGGCCGCAGATGCCCTGTCATCCCGGGGAAAGAGAGCAATGCGATGAGCCTGCTGCGCTTGATGATACCGTTCTGTTGTGTTGGCCTCCTGGTGGGTTGCGGCACGAGCCCCGTGACGCAGGTGACGCCGACCGAGCCGGCCACGGATTTGCCGCCGGCCACTGTCCCGACCTCTTCCGCCACGGTTGCCGCCACCGTTGTCGCGACGCCTCTCCCCGCCCCGTCGCCCACGCTGTCGCCCGTCGCTTCGCCCGAACCTGCGGCCACCGTCTCGCCGGAGCGGATTGCCGACGCGCGGGCCCTGGCCGACCAGTGGCTGGCCGGTGACGACGAGGCACTGTTCGCTCGGTTCGACGACACGATGAAGACGGCTTTCCCCCTCGACCAGGTCAAACAGGCGCGCGAGGGGCTCGTGGCTCAAGCCGGGCGGCTCGAACGCCAAATCGACGCCCGTGCCGTCAAACTCGAGCAGTACGACATTGTCTATGTCACCTACGAGCTCGAAAAAGGCAACGTCGACGTCAAGATGGTGTTCGACGAGGCCGGGCAGATCGCGGGCCTCTTTTTCCAGAACGCCGGGTCCGAGAACGCTGCTGCCTACGAGGCCCCGGCCTACGTGGACACGAGCAAGTTCGCCGAGCAAGAGGTGACCGTGGGCACCGGCGAGTGGGCGCTGCCGGGCACGCTCAGCCTGCCCGTGGGCGATGGCCCCTTCCCGGCGCTTGTCCTGGTGCACGGCTCGGGCCCCAACGACCGGGACGAGACCATCGGCCCCAACAAGCCCTTCCGCGACCTGGCCTGGGGCCTGGCGACGCGCGGCATTGCCGTGCTGCGCTATGAGAAGCGCACCCGGGAGCACGCGTCCAAGTTTACCCCGGAGCTCATTGACACCCTGACCGTCAAGGAAGAGACGATCGACGACGCCCTCGCGGCCGTGACGCTGCTGCGCCAGACTGCGGGCATCGACCCATCGCGCGTCTACGTCCTGGGCCACAGCCTGGGCGGCTATGTCCTGCCCCGCATCGGCGACGCGGATCCGCTCATTGCCGGCCTGGTCTTCCTGGCCGGGTCCACCCGGCCGATCGAAGATCTCGCGCTGGAACAGGTGACCTACATTGCCGGCCTGGACGGCACCACCTCGCCCGACGAGCAGGCGGCGATCGATCAGCTGGCGGCCCAGGTGGCGCGCGCGAAGGACCCGGCTCTAGCGCCCTCGACGCCGGCCTCCGAGCTGCCGCTCAACATGCCGGCCGCCTACTTGCTCGACATGCGCGGCTATGACCCGGCGGTCACAGCCAAGGCGCTAGAGCAGCGCATGTTCATTGCACAGGGCGCGCGCGACTACCAGGTGACGATGGAGGATTTCGAGGGCTGGAAGGCGGCCCTCGGCTCGCGCCCAGACGTCGAATTCCAGCTCTATCCCGATCTCAACCATCTGTTCATGGCCGGCGAGGGCAAGGGCACGCCCGACGAATACCTGGCCGCCGGCCATGTGGCCGAGCCGGTTATCGACGATGTTGCGGCGTGGATGCTCAAGTAAGGGCACGCTCTCGTTGTTGTGGAGGCAAGCGGCAGTTCAGCCACGTCTCCGAGATGCGCCCCTACTTGTTTCTAGACATCAACTCGAGACTCCGTGGGGACGGGTTTGACTAGGGTGGACGTGCGGCATAGCGGTGAACGGGGAACACTGGAGTTTGGCCGCGAGCTATGCGGTGACCTGCCGGCCGCCGAGCAGCGCGAATGGCTGGTGACCAATGGCATTGGCGGCTATGCCATGGGTACGATCCCGGGCGTGCTGACCCGGCGCTACCACGGCCTGCTCGTCGCTGCCGTTCAGCCGCCGGTGGCTCGTTGCCTGCTCCTGACCAAGCTCGACGAGACCGCGACCTATGGTGGCGCCGACTACCCGCTTTTCGCCAACCGCTGGGCCGGCGGGGAAGTCGAGCCCGCGGGCTTTCACTACCTGGAGAGCTTTTGGCTGGAGGGCACCACGCCCGTGTGGGCCTTCGCGCTGGCCGATGCCCTCCTCGAGAAGCGAGTGTGGATGGCGCCGGGGGCCAACACGACCTACGTCCGCTACACCCTGCGCCGGGGCAGCGGGCCACTGGCGCTCCAGATCGCTGCCCTGGTCAACCACCGTGATCACCACGCCAACACCCGCGTGCGGGACCAGCCCCTTGACCTGGCGGTGGAGGCCGTGGAACATGGACTGCGCGTCGACGCTGAGCGGGGCCAGCCGTCTTTCTATGTCCTGAGCGACGTGGCCTCTGCCAGGCCGGACCCTCGGTGGGTTCACCGCTATTATTTCAACTTCGAAGACTATGTGGGGCTGGATCCGCTGGACGACAATCTGCGAGCCGGCTGGTTCGATGCCACGCTCGAGCCGGGCGAGTCGGCGACACTCGTCGCGAGCCTGGAGGGCGAGCCGGACCTGGATGGCGCTTTGGCGTACGAGCTGCGACTGGCAAGCGAAGAGCTGCTGCTCGAACAGGCCAAGCCGGTCCTGGACCTGGCCTCGCCCGCGGTCGCGCACCTGGTGCTCGCCGCCGATCAGTTCATCGTCGATCGCCGCCTGCCGGATGGCTCGGACGGCAAGTCGGTCATCGCCGGCTATCCCTGGTTCTCGGACTGGGGGCGCGACACGATGATCAGCCTGCCGGGCTTGACCCTGACCACCGGCCGTCTCGACGTGGCGGGGCGCATCCTGACCACCTTTGCCCAGTTTGTGGACCGCGGCATGCTGCCGAACCGCTTTCCCGACGAGGGCCAGGCGCCCGAGTACAACACCGTCGACGCCACCCTGTGGTACTTTGAGGCCATCCGCGCCCATTACGCCGTGGCAGGCAGCCAGGCACTGGTGCAGGACCTGTTCCCGGTGCTCAGGGACATCATTGACTGGCACCTGCGCGGCACGCGCTACCAGATCCACGTCGACCCGGACGACGGGCTGCTCTACGCGGGCGAGCCTGGGGTGCAGCTCAC
>JBFYTF010000358.1:0-4171 GCA_041300865.1 Anaerolineae bacterium | reverse complement strand
TGGAGCGCCAGCGCTCCTTCTGGAGTCGCGAAAACCGCGACCGGGCTGTCGTCGGCTTTACCGGCAGCTACTTCTCCGCCGACACGGCCGCGATCTTAAGCCGGGTCCGGGAGCCCATCGGCTGCGACGACATCGACGTGGACCGGTTCCTGGAACACACCGAGGCCCAGTACGAGGCCTGGCGGGACTGCACCGGCGACCTTCTCTGGACGGCGACGGCGTTGTACCAGTTTCGGTGGCTGGCTGCCGCCTTGGGTGTACCGGTCCGGGCCAGCGACGACTCGGTGTGGGCGGAACAGTGGGCGGACGTCTATGCCCTGGACCCGTGCGGCTGGACCGAGGACAACCCCTGGGTGGAAACGCTGTGGCACTTGACCGACGCCCTGGTCAGACAGGCCGCCGGCCGCTACCCGGTCGCGGCTAACGAGTTCCTCAGCCCCCTGAGCACCCTGGTCGAGCTGCGAGGCAACACCGAGTTCGCCTTCGACCTTTATGACCGGCGAGAAGAGGTCAAGCGCGGTCTCGGGGCCATTGTGCACGTGTGGAGCACGCTGCTCGAGTCGCAGTACGCGCGCCTGCCCGGCTGGCACGGCGGCTACACGAGTGCGCAGCGCTTCCTCTGGGCACCTGGCCCCGTGATCGAGTTCAGCGAGGACCCGGCGTTCATGCTCTCGCCGCGCCTGCACGCCGAGATCGTGCTGCCCGCTCACCGCCGGCTGCTAGACTCGTGCTACGCCGCCGGCATGACCTACCCGTACGTCCACCTCCACTCGACGCAGCTGCACACGCTCGACGCCCTGCTGGCCATCGAGGATCTGCCGGCCATCGAGCTCACGCCGGACCACGGCGAGGCGATCGCGGACCTGCTGCCCGTCATGGCCAGAATCCAGGCCCACAAGCCCCTCATCGTGCACGCCTTTTTCACCGCTGAAGAGATGCGCCTGGTGCTGGACACGCTGCCGCCGGAGGGGCTGTGCATCATCGGCCGGGCCGATTCACCCGACGAGGCCCGGCGCCTGCGGGACAAGGTGTGGCAATGGTGACCAACCGCCAGCGATTCATGGCCGCGCTGCACGGCGAGCCGGTGGACCGGGTGCCCCTCTTCCCGCTGCTCATGTTCCTGGCCGCCGACCGCGCCGGGCTGTCGTACCGGACCTATGCCACGGATGGCCGGGCGCTGGCCGAGGCCCAGCTCCTGGTGCAGGCGCGCTTCGACCTGGACGCCATCACGGCCTGCTCGGATGCCTTTCGCATCACGGCCGACCTGGGGGCCGACATGGCCTACCCGGACGACAAGCCGCCCTTTGCCCGCACCCCGCCCATCACGCCCGACACGGACCTGGCAGCCCTGCCACGCCTCGACCCCTCGCGCCGCGGAAGCCGCATGGCAGACCGGGTGCTGGCCGTCTCCGGCATGGCGCGGGCCTGTGCGCGCCAGGTGGCCGTCCTGGGCTGGGTAGACATGCCCTTTGCCGAGGCATGCTCGGCCTGCGGCGTCGCCGAGTTCATGGTCCTCATGGTCGACGAGCCGGGTCGGGCACACGCGATGCTGGCTTACCTCACGGAGCAGGTCACCGCCTTTGCCCTGGCCCAGGTTGAGGCGGGGGCCGAAATGATCGGCGCCGGCGATGCCGCCGCGTCGCTTATATCGCGCCGGATGTACGGCGAATTCGCGCTGCCCTACGAACAGCAGGTGTGCAGTGCCATCCACGCCGCCGGAGCCGGGGTCAAGCTCCATATCTGCGGCAACACCGCTCACCTGCTGGAGCTCATGGTCACCAGCGGCGCGGACCTGTTCAACGTGGACCACCTGGTGCCGCTGGAGCGGGCGCGGGACGTCTATGCCGCTCACGACAGGTGCTTCAAGGGCAACCTGGACCCGGTGGCCCACTTGCTCCAGTCCACTCCGGAGGAGTGCAGCACGCTGGCCCACGCCTGCATCGGCCTCGCCTGCGGCAGCCGCTACATGTTGAGCGCCGGCTGCGAGATCCCGGCCGAAACGCCGGAGCCGGTGTTCCGTGCATTTTGTGAAGCGCCCAAGACGTACCGATGGCAATATCCTGACTGAGGACAAGATGAAAGTCTTTGTGAGTGGTTGTTTCGATATGCTGCACAGCGGGCACATTGCCTTCTTCAAAGAGGCGGCGTCGTACGGCGACCTGTACGTCGCCCTCGGCTCAGACAAGACGTACTACGGCCTGAAGGGCAAGACGCCGGTCAACAACGAGCAGGAACGCATGTTCATGGTCCAGTCCGTTTCTTTCGTCCACGAGGCGTTCGTCTCGGCCGGCTCCGGGATGCTGGACTTTGAGCAAGAGCTGCGCGAGATCAAGCCCGAGCTGTTCATCGTCAACGAAGACGGCAACACGCCCGAAAAGCAGGAGTTGTGCGCACAGCTCGGCATCCAATACCTGATCCTGAGGCGCGAGCCGCACGCCGGGTTGACACCGCGCTCGACCACCGCCCTCCGGCGGCGGCATCTCATCCCTTATCGCATCGACGTGGCCGGTGGCTGGCTGGACCAACCCTTCGTCTCCAGGCACCATCCCGGTTCGGTCATCACCATCTCGCTGGAACCCACCCTCGAGTTCAACGAGCGCAGCGGCATGGCGTCCAGCACCAGGCGCACCGCCATCGATCTGTGGGGACCCAAAATTCCGCCGGGGGATTATGAAAAGCTGGCCAAGATCCTCTTCTGCTGCGACAATCCCCCGGGGACGGCCGAAATCTCGGGCTCCCAGGACTCGATCGGCATCGTCTTTCCCGGCCTGGCCAAGGCGGACTATGAGGGTGATTACTGGCCGTACCGCATCCACCACGTCACCGACGAAAGCGCGCTCCAGTTCGTCGAGAGCCATTTGTACCTGATGGCCCTGGGGCCCCGGCAGGCCGAGTTTAGTGTGCTGGCTAATACCAACATCACCCGGGAGGGGGCCCTGGCGCTGGCCGAGGCGACGGAAGGCTGCTGGCAGGCCATCCTCGACCAGGACATTCAGCAGTTTGGCCACTGTTTCCGGGCCTCGTTTGACGCGCAGATCGCCATGTTTCCCAACATGATGAACAAAACGGTGGACCGCTTGATCAAGCAGTACCAGGACGTGGCCTTGGGCTGGAAGCTGTCGGGGGCCGGCGGCGGTGGCTACCTTATCCTGGTGTCGGAACGACCTATCGACAACGCCGTCCGGGTGGTTGCCCGCCGGGCGATGGAGTAATTCAGAATCGATCGGAGAGGACGAGATGAAAAAAGCACTAGTGTGTGGCGCCGGGGGCTTTATCGGCGGCCACCTGGTAAAAAAGCTCAAGCGCGAGGGGTACTGGGTCCGCGGTGTCGACATCAAGGAGCACGAGTTCGCGCCCAGCGCGGCGGACGAGTTCTGCGTCCTGGACCTGCGCGAAGAGGAGAACTGCCAGGCCGCACTCGACCTCGGCAGCGGCAGCTTTGACGAGGTGTACCAGTTGGCGGCCGACATGGGCGGCATGGGGTTTATCCACACCGCCGAGTGCGAGATCATGCGCAACAGCGCCCTGATCAACATTCACATGACCCACAACGCGTGGAAGATGGGTGTGCCGCGCTACTTTTTCTCGTCGTCGGTGTGCGTCTACCGCGACATGCAGCCCGGTGAGCCCGAAATGACCGAAGCCGAAGCCGTGCCGGCCAACCCAGACAACGAGTATGGCTGGGAGAAGCTGTACGCGGAGCGCATGGCCCAGGCGTACGAGCGCAACCGGGGCATGCAGGTGCGCATTGCCCGCTTTCAGAACTGCTACGGTCCGGAAGGCACCTGGACCGGCGGCCGGGAAAAGGCACCGGCGGCGCTGTGCCGCAAGATCGCCGAGGCTGAGGACGGCGGCAGCATCGAGGTGTGGGGCGACGGCACGGCCATCCGCTCGTACACGTACGTCGACGACATGGTCGACGGCATTTACATGCTCATGCAGTCGGACCTGCACGGCGCCGTGAACATCGGCTGCCCGGAGTATGTCAGCGTAGACGAGCTGGCCCACACCATCGCCGACGCGGCGGGCAAGAGGATCCACATCCAGCACGTCGACGGGCCGGTGGGGGTCCACTCGCGCAACTTTTCCAACGAGCGCATCTACTCTACGGGATGGCGCGCGGCCTTCTATCTGAAGGACGGCATCGCCCGCACCTATCCCTGGGTGGCAG
>JBFYTF010000342.1:0-2765 GCA_041300865.1 Anaerolineae bacterium | reverse complement strand
CCCGTCTTTGTCGAGACCGGGGCGCCGCTCACGTGGGAGGCGAGGGGCATGCCAGCCCTCGCCGGCGTGGCCCTCCTGGGCTCCGACGGCCTCTTCTCGCCCGACTTCTTGCAGTCGGCCGGTGAGGCGGCGCGCGGCTTTCTGTGGACCAGCCCCGACGTGTCGGCCTTTGGCCCCGGCTATCCGGACCTGGTGGCCCGCTACCAGGCGCAGTACAGCGAGGTGCCTATCGGCCCCTACCACGCCCACGCCTACGACGCCGCCAGCCTGATCCTGGGCGCCATCGAGCGGGTGGCCGTCGAGGGGCCGGGCGGCAGCCTGCACATCCCGCGCGGCGCGCTGGTGAAGGCGCTCTTTGCCACCCGGGACTTCGCGGGGATCACCGGCCGCCTGGCGTGCCGGCCCACCGGCGACTGCGCCGAACCCAAGACCGCCGTCTACGAGGCCGTCGACGTCGACCCAGGCCACTGGGATCCCGGCGTGGGGGAGGGGCATAACCCGGTCAAGATCTGGCCATAGTCAGCTTGCAATGCCGGCCAACATCGGGTATAATGAACCCAGGCTCCTGGCAGCACGGGCCGGACAGAAGGCACAGGGGCCGCTTCGGACCGCGGGCCTTCGTGTTCCGGCAGGAGGGGGGCTGGGAACTGATCCGTGGCCCACTGCAAGGTGAGGCCGCTGCGCACCCGGCAGCATCCACAGCAACCAATATTGCACCCTGAGACCGCGGGGAACGGTTTTGGCCATGTGCCCGCTCGCGGAACTCTCCGCCGAGCGACCGAAAAGTTCTGTCCCCACCGTCTCGCCCACGTTTCGAGGAGATACCGAATGGCAAGCATTACCTACGAGCACGTCTGGAAGCGATATGGCGAAGTTGTCGCCGTCCAGGACCTGGACATCGAGATCGCGGACAAGGAGTTCCTGGTATTCGTCGGGCCTTCAGGCTGCGGCAAGTCGACCAGCCTGCGCATGCTGGCCGGCCTGGAAGAGATCAGCGACGGCAAGATCCTCATCGGCGACCGCGTGGTGAACGATGTGCCGCCCAAGGACCGCAACATCGCCATGGTCTTCCAGAGCTATGCCCTCTATCCCCACATGTCGGTCTATGACAACATGGCTTTTGGCCTGAAGCTGCGCAAGACGCCCAAGAACGAGATCGAGCGCCGCGTCAAGGAAGCGGCCGGCATCCTGGGCATCGAGAACCTGCTGGACCGCAAGCCGAAGCAGCTCTCCGGTGGCCAGCGGCAGCGCGTCGCCCTGGGCCGGGCCATCGTCCGCGAACCGGCGGTGTTTCTCATGGACGAGCCCCTGTCGAACCTCGACGCCAAGCTCCGTGTCCAGACCCGGGCCGAGATCTCCAAGCTGCACCAGCGGCTCGAGACGACGTTCATCTATGTCACCCACGACCAGACGGAGGCCATGACCATGGGCAGCCGCATCTGCGTCCTCAAGGACGGCCTGATGATGCAGATGGACTCGCCCCAGAACCTGTACGACAAGCCGAACAACATCTTTGTCGCCGGCTTTATCGGCAGCCCGGCCATGAACTTTTTCGACGCCACGCTCGTCGAGCAGGACGGCAAGCTCGTGATCGACACCGGGGCCTTCCGGCTGAAGCTGCCGCCCGAAAAGGCCGAGGCCGCCCGGCCCTATGCCGGCAAAGAGATCATCTTTGGCGTGCGGCCCGAGGACATCCACGACAACGAGTTCACGCCCCCCGGCATCCGCGTCGAGCCCTTTACCGCCGAGGTGGACGTCACCGAGCTCATGGGCAACGAGATCTTTGTCTACTTGATCGCCGGCAAGAAGCAGTTCATCGCCCGGTTCGACCCGCGCACCTCTGCCCGGGTGGGCAACAAGGTGGACGTTGCCTTCAACATGGACAACATTCACATGTTTGACCGGGAGACAGAGCAGGCGATCCGCTAGACTACAGGGTACGCCCTGGACAACTGACAATGCACAGTTCTCGCCGGCAGTGTGGCCGAGAATTGTGCATTGTCCTTCTATCCCACCAGACGGATTTGAACCAGAGGGAGACCATGGCAAACTTTCAACTGATGCGAGGCCTGAGAATTCCGGCCAGGACCAAAATTGTGCAGCTCGTCATGGACGGGCTGGGGGGGCTGCCCCGCGAGGCCGACGGCCTCACCGAGCTGGAGGCGGCGCGCACGCCCAACCTCGACGCCCTGGCCGCCCGCTCGCAGCTGGGGCTGGCCGTGCCGGTCGGCCCCGGCATCACGCCCGGCAGCGGCCCGGCACACCTCTCCCTGTTCGGCTACGACCCCCTGGTGTACGACATCGGCCGCGGCGTGCTGGAGGCGTTGGGCATCGACTTTGACCTGCAGCCCGAGGACGTGGCCGCCCGCGGCAACTTTTGCACCGTCGACGACGAGGGGCTCATCACCGACCGGCGCGCGGGGCGCATCCCCACCGAGGCCAGCAGCAAGCTCGTCGATCTGCTGCGCCACATCGAGCTGCCGGGCGTCCAAACCTTTGTCGAGCCTGTCAAGGAGTACCGCTTTGTGCTCGTGCTGCGGCCGACGGAGGGCCAGACGCTGGAGGCCAACATCGCCGACACCGACCCCCAGCGGTTGGGCGTGCCGCCGCTCATGGCCGAGGCCCAGGACGAGGGATCGCAGGAGACGGCAGGGCTGGTCAACCGCTGGATCGAGGCCGCCCGCGAGATCCTGGCCGATCGCCACCCGGCCAACTGCCTCAACCTGCGCGGCCTGGCCAAGGACCCGGGCCTGCCGAAGTTCCCG
>JBFYTF010000316.1:0-5141 GCA_041300865.1 Anaerolineae bacterium | reverse complement strand
CTCTGCCGCCGTCGAATCGAAATCGCTGATCGCCTCCGCATCCAGAACGACACATTTCAATCCCTCACCGGCGTTGGCGACAAGCTCTTCCAGGCGCTCGGCAAAGAACGCTGCGTTCGGGAACACGAGCGGCGCATCAAAGCGATAGACGATCAAGCCCGGTTCGGTCAGCGACGTCTCTTTATCGGCGACGCCGCGATACACCGTGCCGCCGCTCGCATCCAGCTCATCCAACAGCGCGTCGTGCGGCCGCGAGATGTGCAAGATGACGTTGACCAGCGACAGCACCACGGCCACGAGAATGCCCTGCAGGATGCCCACGGTGAGCACGCCGAACGCCGTTACCACCGCCAGCCAGAACTCGGCGGGACGCACCCGCCGCAAGAAGCGGAACGCCGCCAAGTCGATCAACCCGAGGGAAGCGACGATGATGACAGCGCCCAGCGCGACGGTGGGCAGCGGCGCCAACAGCGGAGTGAAAAAGAGCAGGAAGATGATGGTCAGCGCGGCGGCGATCAGTCCGACCCACTGCGATTTGCCACCCATCTGATCGGATACGGACGTGCGCGAGGCGCTGAGTGCCGCCGGAAACCCGGTCAAGAGACCGGCGCCGATATTGGACATGCCGATGGCCACGAATTCCTGGTTGGCATCGATCTTTTGGCCGTGTCTGGCGGCAAAGACGCGCGCGGTCAGGATCTCGTCGGCGTAGATCAGGATCGTGAGGGCCAGGGCGGCGGGCAGCAGGGCCAGGATATCCGCAAGGCCAACAGCTGGGATCGCAAACTTGGGCAATCCGGCCGGCACCGCGCCAACGATCGCAACGCCCTGCGCCTCCAAGTCAAACACGGCAGAGGCGACAATGGCCAGGACGACGACGATGAGCGGGCCGGGCAAGGCGCGATTGATGCGGCGAATGATCAACAGCGCCGCCATACAGACGATGCCGATAGCGAAGGTGAGCAGGTGCGTTTCGTCGAGGCGGCCGATGAGTTCCGCGATCTGCCGGAAGAATTGATCGCTCTCGAGCTTGATGCCGAACATCTTGCCCAATTGGCTGCCGATGACGATGAGCGTGGCGCCCAAGATGTAGCCGACCAGGATCGGCTTGGACAAGAAATCGGTGATGAACCCCAGCCGCGCCACGCGGGCGAGAAGCGCCAGGACGCCGACCAGGATCGCGGTCATCGCCGCGAGTGCGGCGTAGCGCACCGGGTCGCCGGCAGCCAGCGGCGCAACGGCGGCGGCCGTCATGATGGCACTCGTCGCTTCGGGCCCCATGACAACCAGTTTGGAGGAGCCAAACAGCGCGTACATCACCATGGCGCCGAGCGCAACATACAGCCCGGCGACGGGCGTGACCCCGGCGAGTTCGCCATAGGCCATCGCCGATGGCACGAGCACCGCAAACACGGTTACTGCCACAACGAGTTCCGTGCGGAGCAGCGCAGGCTTGAACCCTTTCAAGAGGGCAAGGCCGGGAATGAACCGTTCAATGCCGGCCGCAAAGTTTGAGCGGCCGCCACTCTCTTCTGTCATGCGTTTCGAACCTCCCACAAATAGACGAGTGTCTTACTGGGCACCCCAATGAGCCGGCGGGATATCACCCGCCAGATCATGCCGAGATGAATGCCATTAGGCGATTGCCGGCCAAACGACGCCCTACCCCACCGGCCAGAGCGCGCCATCATTCTCCCCGCCGGCCGTGGCAGTATTTGACCGCTTTGCCGCTGCCGCAGGGACACGGTTCGTTGGGCCGCGCCTCGGCCACTGCCTGAGCGAGCCGCGCATCTTCGGCCGCGTACCAGCGCACGATCTCTGACGGCGCCCGGTTCTGCCCTAGCAGGCTGGCCATGAGGCGCATGGGCCGGTCGACGTGGTGAAAGAAGAGCTTGTAGCCGGCGCACAGGTAATTGAGCCCCTCTTCGCCGTCCGGGGTTTTGATGAAGCGGTTGCGCGGGCACTCGCCGTGGCAGGCAAAGCGCACATCGCACTCGCGGCAGTAGCGAGGCAAGGAGTCTAGCTTGTCGCGCCCGAACTTGCGCTGCTGGGCCGAGACCACCAATTCAACCATCGGTGTCTCCACGATGTTGCCCAGAAGGCAGTCGGGCTCCACAAAGTGGTCGCACGAGTACAGGTCGCCATTGTGCTCCAGAGCCAGGGCGGTCCCGCACGTGGGGGCAAAGATGCACAGGTGATTCTCGCCCACATGGCTGCCCAGGGTCACGTCAAAAATCTGCACGTACACTTCGCCCACATCTCGCCGGACCCACACTTCGAACACGCCGATCAGGAAGGCGCCGTACTGCCTGGGTTTGACCGAGCGACGGGTCACCAGGTGGCCCGCCTGGGTGTACAGGGGTCGCTCCCTGCCGGCCCGCCGGCTCCAGCCCTGGTTGGCCTGGGGCAGGCTCTCGGACGTGGCCCGCTCGACGATGGGGATGAACTGGATAAACCGCGCCTCCAGCTCGTCCCGGAAAAAGCGATAGACCTCGACCGGGTGGTCGGCGTTGGCGGCGTGCACGGTGCACAGGATGTTGACGTCCACCTGGTGCCGGCGTAGGGCCTGCCAGCCGGCCATCACGCGGTCGAAACTGCCCGCCCCGCCCTTGTCCACCCGGTAGGCGTCGTGTAGCTCACGCGGCCCGTCGACGCTGAGCCCGACGAGGAAATTGTGCTCCTTGAAAAAGGCTGCCCAGGCATCGTCCAACTTGGTGCCGTTCGTCTGGACGGTATAGGCTACCGACTGGCCCGGCCGCTTATGCTTTTCGACCAGCTCGACCGAGCGCCGGAAAAAGTCGAGGCCCATGAGCGTCGGCTCGCCGCCCTGCCAGGCGACGGTGACCTCGGGCGCCTGCAGTGTCCCGAACGCAGTGGGAGAGTGGGCCTCCAGGAGCTGCTGGACATACGCCTCCAGCACCTCGTCGGTCATTCGAAACGGGCTGCCGGGATACAACTCCTCCTTGCTCAGGAAGAAACAGTATTGGCAGTCCAGGTTGCAGACGGCACCCGTTGGCTTGGCCAGCAGGTGAAAGCCCGCCGGCGCACTCTCCGCGATGTTCGTCATCGTCAATTATCTCACCTAGTCTCTCTACTCGACCAAGGGGGACAGGCCGTCCCCTGCGCCCGCGCGCTCGCGGCGCAGGTTCAAAACCAGGATGTAGATGCTGATGATCAACACCCAGGTCGGAAAGATCAGCGTCACCCACAGGTTGTAGCCGAGACTCACCAACAGGAGCAGCGCCAGCCCGTAGGTCACGAGGGCCAGCCAGCGCGGCATGATGCGGGTGCGGACCCAGATGGTGCCCAGCGAGATCATGAACACGCCTGCCATGCGCATGGCATACACGTTGGCGATCTGGTACACTGTCTGCCGGCCAAAGGAGTACAGGCCGCTCTCGACCATCTGGTTCGGTATCACGGCATAGGTGGCCAGCAGTCCCCCCGTCATTGCCGCCGAGGCGAAAACCATGGCCAGGAACAGCAGGCCGCTGCCAAGGAACACCGTCGAAAACAAGCGGTCCTCCAACTCCCCGAAGTGGTCGCGCACCACGCCGATAAACCACAGGAAGGCTATCCCGGCGAATGGCACCAGGCTTAACGCCAGCTTCACCGTGCCCACCCGCTCGGTCAGCCAGGCGCCGCCATCGGCCGGGTCGGCCGGGATAGAGACCCGGATGAGGGCCAGGGCCGCACCGAGCAGCACGGCAAAGAGGATACCGGCCACCGCCGCGCTGCGCGGCGTGCTCAGTCGCCGGTGGGTCAAAGTCACTGCGTCACCACTCATAGTCTATCTCCTTATCCAATCAGGCCGGCCAGGCCGTCGCCGGCCAGCTTGGCGCCCAACACCAGGAACAGGACAAACATCACCGTGGCATTGTTGGCCAGCAGCCAGGCCTTCCAGCCTTCGAGCGTCTTGGCCGCCGACTCGCCCGCAACCAGATAATAGAGCACTGGCACGGCCACGGTGGCGCTGGCGATGACGACGAAAACCAGCAGGGCGACGGCCGACTGGCCGCCGGTCAGCCCGGCCTGGGCGATGGTGACCGCCGCCGCCAGGGTCAGGCCCAGGTTCTTGGGATTGACGCCGGCAAGCAGGGCCGAGATGCCCAGGGCCCGGCCCGCGGTGAACGAATCGATAGCCGCCATCCACTTGGGCGTGGCTGGCTCCTCGCCTTCTTTGGGCCGCGTTTGCCAGTTGCGATAGGCCAGGAACCAGAAGAGCAGGCCAAGCAGCAGCTTGACGACGTACGACAGCGTTGAGGGTGTGCCCTCGGACGAGATCTTGCCGGCGTTCGCCAGGAGCAAAACTACAGTCCCCACCACCGTCAGCGCCAGCACCCAGCCGGCCAGGAAGGCCAGACCATTGCTCCTGGCCCGTTTGCTGAACAGCATCAGGATGACGGCGATGATCGGCACCGGGCTGATGGCCACGCCGATCGCCAACGGCAAGATGTCACCGATTACGCTTCCCACTTTCTTTGCCTCCTTCTTGCTCTTGTGTTAGCTACTCCAACTCCCCTCCCTCCACAGGGACAGGAGCGTGCGGCACTGGTTTGCTTTCAACCGCCATCCATTACTGTCTTGCCCCACGCACTGACGAAAACCTGCCGTCTACTTGCGTCCTCTGCTCCGGACCAGCAGGGGAACCAACATCAGGCCGAATGCAGCCGGCAAGCACGGCAGGTCAGGTTTGCCGGCGTCGCCCCCGGCTGGCCCTTCGGTCGGCGCCGGTGGCTGCGCTGGCAGTTGGGCCGCCACCTCTGTCGGGGCTTGCGGCGGCACTTCGGCGGGCGGGGCCTCGGTCGCTACAACCGGCGGCGCTTCAACGGGCGGTGCCTCGGTCGCCACAACCGGCGGTACTTCGGCAGGGGGGGCCTCGGTCGCCACAACCGGCGGCGCTTCAACGGGCGGTGCCTCGGTTGCCACAACCGGCGGCGCCTCAACGGGCGGGGCCTCGGTCGCCACAACCGGCGGTACTTCCACGACCGGCGCCTGTGTCGGCGCGGCGCCGGAACCACCGCTCCCCAGGACGGCGATGAGCACGATGGCGGCGATCAGGGCCAGGATGGCGATCCCCACGGCCGGCAGCACCCAGGTGGGCAGCAACCCCCGCGCCACGACCTCGCCGGTCAGGTTCT
>JBFYTF010000301.1:0-3101 GCA_041300865.1 Anaerolineae bacterium | reverse complement strand
ATCCCGGGCATCTCCAACAGCTCTTTCTCTCTGCCCTGTCTCACCAGGCCGGTCAGAGGCGTGCCGGCCTCCCGTACACGTTGCGCTCCCTCTCGGTACGCTCGCACGCGGTGGACGTTGGCCCCCTCTGCGTCAAGGAGGCCGGCGATGCGCTCCAGCAGCTGGGCGATCTCCTCGTTGGTCGGTTGCTCGTCCAGCATTTTGGCGGCCA
This sequence comes from Anaerolineae bacterium, assembly GCA_041300865.1. Lineage (GTDB taxonomy): Bacteria > Chloroflexota > Anaerolineae > JAAYZQ01 > JAAYZQ01 > JAAYZQ01. The sequence continues at coordinate 2,890 of JBFYTF010000301.1, read as the reverse complement.
GTATCGGCGTCAGTCCTGGAGCACGGCGACGACGTCGCGGGCGCCAAAAGCGGGCGCCAAGATGGTGCGCCAGGCGAGGTCGTCGAGCGACGCCAGCAGAAGCCGCCCATCCGATAGCAGGGCCAGGAGCTCGTCGCCCAACGGCACAAAGCGCTCGACCATCTCGTGGCGCATGGGCACCTCGAGGCCCCCCTCGACGGGCTGCCAGGACGCGCCCCCGTTCAAGCTCTCGGCGATGCGCCCGTTGCGGTCCGGACCGTCAGCGTAGCCCAGGATCAGGCGCGCCGGGCGAAGGGGATCGATCCACACCGCCCGGCAGTAGGCATCGTGTAGGCGCGTCCACGTCCGGCCGCCACTGGCCGAGTAGTAGAGCCCGCCACCCGTCGGTGCGAACACCAGGTCGGCCGAGGAGGGGTGAACTGCCACCGAGTGGACATCGGGGTGGACGTGGCCCTCGGGCAAGTGTCCGCGCACGCGGCCGCTGCTGCCTGGAGCCATGGACCAGGAACGCCCGCCATCGTCCGAACGCAGGAGGCCTCCTTGCTCGGCGGCGGCATAGCCCCTCTGTCCGTGAAAGGCCAGCCCGCGGATCGCGCCCGCGCGCGGCGAATAGGGCAGGTACCAGCCGTGCTCATCGCGCAGGATGCCCACTTCGGGGCACTCGCGCCACGACTGCCCGCCATCGTCCGACACGAGAATAGCTGCCGGCTCTGTGCCCGCATAGGCGCGGTCACTGTCCTCAGGGTGGTAGGCCACGGAACGCAGGTGCCGCTCCTCGAGGCCTTTGTCAGATTCCCACCAGGTCTCGCCCCTATCGGCCGAGCGCAGGATACCGTCCCGGCTGCCAGCGAGTAGGTTTTCGCCGGCTCGGGCAATGCACGTGAAGCTGCGGCCGAGCTGCGTGCTACCGGCCTCGCGCCACCCGCCAATCTCTCGCTCAAGGAAGATCAGCCCCCGGTCCGTGCTTACGAACAATAAGCTCATGGTTTCCCTCCAGTTATGTCGTGTCCTCCGGCGGGGCATCCTCGTCCAGGCAGACGCGCACCTCGTGCTCCCGACCGTCGTCGACGAGGGGGATGGCCCCGTCGGGCAGTGGCCGGCCGTCGATAAGGACCTCGCCATCCAGGCGGCCGTCCCGCCTGGACACCTGGATGTGGTACACGCTGCTGCCCCAGCGGTAGGTCACCTGGTAGCCGTCCCACGTGGCTGGAATGCGAGGCTGCAGGCGCAGGCTGTCCCCTTGACGGCGAAAGCCGAGGATGGCCTCCAGCCCCAGGCGGTAGGTCCAGCCGCCCGAGCCCGTGTACCAAGTCCAGCCACCGGTTCCGGTGTGGGGCTCGGCACCATAGATATCGGCGGCCACAACGTAAGGCTCGACCTGGTAGTGCCTGGCAGCCTCGGGGCTGTTACTGCGATAGATGGGGTTCAGCAGGCGAAAGAGCTCTTCGGCCCGATCTCCATTTCCGAGCTCGGCGAAGGCCCACACCGCCCACAGGGCCGCGTGCGTGTACTGGCCGCCGTTTTCGCGGATGCCAGGCGGATAGCCCTTGATGTAGCCTGGGTCTCGCGGTGTTTTGTCAAAAGGCGGTGTGAAGAGGAGTACAAGGCGGTCCTCGGGCTTCACCAGGCGCTCGACAACCGCCTCCATGGCCTGCCTGGCCCGTCCGTCCCGCCCCGCACCGGAGAGGACCGCCCAGGACTGGGCCAGGGAATCGATCTGGCACTCGCGGTTACGGGCCGAACCGAGGGGCGCCCCATCGTCATAGTAGGCCCGCACATACCACTCACCGTCCCAGGCATGGGCCTCCAGGGCATCGCGCAGCTCCCGGGCCCGCCGCCGGTACCGCTCACCCCGTTCTTCGTCGCCCAGGCGATCACACAGGGGAGCAAAGCGCTGCAGGGTGCTGTACAGGAACCAGCCGAGCCACACGCTTTCTCCCCGCCCCTCGATGCCCACGCGGTTCATGCCGTCATTCCAGTCACCACCGCCCATGAGCGGCAGCCCGTGGCGTCCGGCGGTGCTGCCCCTGTCGATGGCCCGGCAGCAGTGATCATAGATGGTGGCCAACCCAGCCGTCATCTGCCAGTGGGCATAGCGCTCGGCCTCGTCCGGTTCCAGTGGCTCACCGGTGACAAAGGGCTCCTGCTCGTGCAGAATCGACGCATCGCCCGTGGTTGCCACGTACTCTGCCGTGACGAAGGGCAGCCACAGGAGATCGTCCGTGATCCGCGTCCGCACGCCTCGACCCGAAGGCGGATGCCACCAGTGCAGCACGTCGCCCTCCGTGAATTGGTGGCGCGCCGCGCGCTGGATGTGCTCCCGCGCCAGCTCGGGGGCGGCGTGCAGTACGGCCATCACATCCTGGAGCTGATCTCGGAAACCGAAGGCTCCGCCCGACTGGTACAGGGCAGACCGGCCCCAGATGCGACAGGATAGGTCCTGGTAGAGTAGCCAGCGGTTGAGGAGCAGATCCATGGCAGGATCGGGCGTCGAGACCTGGATCGTGCTCAACAGCTCTTCCCAGAAAGCGGTCACATCCCGCCAGGCGGCCTCCACCGCGGTGCCGTGGGCGAAGCGATCGATGAGGGCCAGGGCCTCCTCGCGGTCCGTGCCCTGGCCGAGGAGGAAATAGACCTCTTGCACTGCGCCCGGCTCGATGTTCAGGTGCACTTGCAGAGCGGCACAGGGGTCAAGCCCGGCCCGCAGCCCACTTCCCAGCCCGACGCGCTGCAGGGCGGCGGGCTCCTCGTAGGTTCCCCTCCGCCCCAGGAACTCGGTGCGATCAGCCGTGAGGCCGTGGAGGCCCTCGCTAGACGCGAGGAAGGCGACCGCCTCGCCAAACTCTTGGTGATACGCGTTGCGCGCCAGCAGCGCCCTGCGCCCGGCATC
>JBFYTF010000278.1:0-4264 GCA_041300865.1 Anaerolineae bacterium | reverse complement strand
CCTCCTCCGAACCCGCCACAGCCGCGACCCCCTGCGGGACCAGTGCCCCGGCCCCGACCCGGACCAGGACCGCCGGATCCAGGGTCCCGTCCGGGCGGCGCAGCCCGTGCAGGGCTCGGTCCAGGTCCACCCAGACCGGGAGGGTCCCGCCGCGCCCGGCGTGTGCCAGGAGCGGCAGCAGGAGCAGCCATCGCAGCCAGAGCAGTGCCGGCCGCCAGGGTTGCGGTAACCAGGCCGCGACCCGGACGACCTCGTCCTGCCAGATGCCGCGCACCCCGCGATCGAGGTCGTGGCCGTCGCTCTGGGCGGAGAAGCCCTTGACCCAAACGCGCAGTGCACCCTCGCGCGCCTCCTCCAGAAAGATGCCCAGGGTCCGCGCCGCCGCCAGCCGCTGCCAGGCATCCTCCCCCGGCAGTTCGGCGTAACGGGCCTGGACCCGCGCCTGGGCATAGGCGAAACGACAGGGACCTGTCATGCCCCGGCCCCAAGGATCTCATCGACCAGGACATCGAGGATCTCCGCCAGCGGCGCCCCACCCGCGGTTCCGGTTTCGTGACCTGCATACCCCCCCGGGGCCTGATCCGGCAACGGGGTTTGCGCGAGTTCCGCCAAAGCATGGGCAATGGCCGCATCCGCCCGCCGATGCGCCGTCTTGATGTGGGCCTCGCTGAGGGAGGCCAGGGCACGGGCCCGGGACTCCGCCGTGGCGATGAGGCGGGCGGCCTCCGCCCGACACTCCGCCACCGCCAGGCGGGCATCGCGCTCCGCCGCCAGGACGCGGTTCATGGCCTCGTCTGCCGTGAGGGCCCCAACCTGGGTCGTGTCGCCGCTGGTCATTCTTTCACCCCAGCCCCTGCGAGCAGGGCGCGGACATGGCTGACGGGGATGGCGTAGGAGATGCCGCTGGGGGCTGTGATGGCGGTCTCCTTGGTCGCTTTGACGAAGGTGCTGTTGACCACCGCCAGGACCCGGCCGCTGTCCGGATCGTAGACCGGACTGCCGGAGCTGCCGGGGTAGGCCACGGCATCGAGTTGAAAGATGTTGAAGGGGCGGTCCAGGCGGGTGACCACATCCGGGGTGAGTTGCCGGCCTGCACCCACGGGTATCACCACCGGCGTGATGGCCGCGACGATACCGCTGTGTGTGGCCGGGTGCAGACCGAGGGCAGCCAGGATGGGGAAGCCGGTGAAGGCGATGGCCTGCCCCTCGCGGACATCTGCATCCTTGCCGAGCCGCAGCCCCGGCAAGGCGGGCCCCTCGAAACGCAGCAGACAGAGGTCGTGCTCGGCGTCGCGTGCGACCACCTTGGCGGGACGTACCTCCGCGCGGTTGTCTGCCGCCGGAACGAAGACCGCCACGGTCTCCCGCCGCCCGGCATCGAGCTTGTCGGGGATCACATGGTTGTTGGTGATGGCGTGGTTGCCGCCGAGGACGAAGCCCGTGCCGCGCAGATCCTGCTGCCCCTGGCGCAGGGGCATGAAGGTCCCCACCGCAACGATGGCAGGCTTGATGCGCTGTATGGTGTCCGGCAACCCCGCCCCGCCGGTCTGGGCGACCGGGAGGAGGACGAGCAGGGACACCAGCAAGATTCCCCTCATAGCACGACGGGTCCCGATGCAAGCGGATGCGGGTGGACCTGGCCTGACGGCAGCGTTGGGGCCACACCCGCAGGGGATACGCCAGGGCGACTGCGGCCCGGGGCTGACCCGACGGGACACTGCTGATTCGCCCAGCGACGCCAGTCTATCACCGGACCGACCCGCCCGGCCGCCAAAACCGAACAGGATTGACCGGCGTCAAGCGAAACGCAGATCGTGCCGCAATGCAGCAGACCCAGGGGCACAGACTTCCTGGAATCTGTTAAAGTTTACAAATTCTAATACTGTGAATGAGGCGATGCCGGTGGACGATACCCTGCAGAGACTCCTGGACGCCGAGGTGCGTGCCGAGAAGATCGCGCAACAGGCGGAGGCAGAGCAAGAGCAGGTGCTCCAGGGGGCCTTGCAGGAGGCCCGCGCCAAGGACGAGCGTTTCACCGCACAGATCCCTGACCTTCACCGTGCATACATCGGCAAGGCCCAGGAACGCGCCGACCAGACCGTGGCAGAGCTCAAGCGCCGTTACGACGAGCGCCATGTGCAACTGCGCAACCAGGCCGAACAACGCGAGGGGGAGGCCCTGGCCGCCGCCTTCCAGGTCCTGATCAATCCGGAGTTGTGACCGCAACCAGCCCCCTTGGTCTCCATGACCCAGACCGACTGAAACCAGCCCGCTGACCCTCACCGGCCCACCAGCCCCCGGGTCCCCAAAGCCGCACCCCATCCAGCATGAGCCACGCCGCCAGTCAGGCCTATCTCAATACCCGCGTCTCGGTGATGTCCACCCAACTGCTCCAGCCTGGAGAGTTGCTGGACCTCGCCCAGTTGGGGATGCCGGAGCTGGCGGAACGGCTGTCCCTGGGCACCCTTCTGGACGACCAGACCAACACCAGGACCAAGAGTCGCGCCGTGGAGCAGGCGATGGTCAGCCTGCTGCTCTCGGACCTCACCATCCTCATGCGGCCCATGTCCTCCGCCGAGCGGGCCCTGATGATGGCCTGGGGCCGCAAGTTTGCCCTCTTCAACCTCAAGGCCCTGATCCGGGGCAAGTTGTTCGATCTCGACGCCAAGGAGATCCGCGAGAACCTCTACGACCTGCCGCCGGGCTTCCGCCTGCCTCATCAGGAGCTGTTCCGCGCGGAGAACGTACTGGAACTGCTGCGCCAGCTCGAAGATGGACCCCACGCCTCGGTCGCCCGTCAGGCCCGGGAGGCCTACGAACAGCGCCGCGAGCCCTTCGCCCTGGAGGCGGCCGTCGACCAGCGCTACTACTCCGGGCTCGCGCGCCAGGTGATGCAGTTCTACGACGCCAACCTCCAGGCCCTGCAACACCTGGTCGGCACAGTGCTGGATCAGGTCGATCTGCTGTGGCTCCTGCGCTTCCGCTTCGCCTACAACCTGTCGCCCTCCGAGGCCTTCTACCAATTGGTGCCCTCCAGCCGTCTGCTGCACCGGGAGCGGCTCCTGGAGCTGGTCGACCTGGACAGCTTCGAGCGGGTCCTGGAGGCCTTGCCACCGCCCCTGGACTCCCTGCTGGGGGACAGCATGCACCTGATCGACGTCCAGCGGCGCATGGGCCGCTACATGGCCGCCGAGGCCCGCCGCGTCCTTGGCCACAGCCCATCCGCGGTAGCCCGTGCCCTGGCCTACATGATCCTGCGCGAGACGAACCTGCGCACCCTGTTCTCACTGGTCCAGGGCCGCCTGCTGCAACTGCCGGGGGAGATCGTGGAGATCGCCTGCGAGCTGGCCGAACCGGCCTGCCCACTCGGCGTCGTCGCCAGAGCCGCCTGAATCCTATTCACCGGGAGTGAATTGCCGATGTTGAGGCCACTGCCCATGAAGCACGTCCGCCTGCTGGTCCTCACCGAGGAGCTGCCGCAGGCGTCCCTGACCCTGGCCCAGGTCGAGCGCTTCCACCCCGACCCGAGGCCGCCCGCCGAGGCAGCCCTGGTCAATGTCCCCGGACGGCGCTATCGGGAGCTGTTCCAGCAGGCCCGCTCACGCCTGGACAAGATCTCAAGACTCGCCCCCCTGCCGGAGGGCCTTCAGATCGATGACGTCCGGGTCGTCCCCATCGAGGAGTTGGAGGGGCTCGAAAAGTGGCTCGGACAGGTCTGGGCCGAGGCCTTCCGGTTCGAGGAACAGTTGCGCCACCTCGACGAGGAGGAACGCCTGCTGCGCGAGCAGGAGTCCGCCCTGGCCAACTTCGCCGACCTCAACATCGATCTCGGCATGCTGCGCACCAAGACCCGCTTCCTAGACTTCTACGTCGGCAGCGTCCCAAGGGAGAACGTGCGCCAGCTCGAGGGCGCCGTGGGCCTGGCCAAGCACCTGCTGTTCAACTACATGGCCACGGGTGACCATGCCCATGTGATCATCGTCGGGCAGCCGGGGGGTGCCGAGGAGGCCCAGCTCGGCTCCGTGCTCAATGCCGCCGGCTTCCAGCACCTGCCCATTCCGCAGGGGCTCGACAGCGAGCCCCAGGAACTGCGCCGCCAGATCGAGGAACGTCGCAAGGCCATCGCCGACGAGCGCCTGACCCTTCGACGGCAGATCGACGCCTGGGCAGAAGGCAACACCGAGCGCCGCCTGGATGCCGAGCGTACCCTGATCCTGGCGGAGCCCTTCGTCACCCTCGACCCCAGCATCCGCAGCGCCGGGCA
>JBFYTF010000262.1:0-2605 GCA_041300865.1 Anaerolineae bacterium | reverse complement strand
ATGATGACGCCCAGCTCGTCCATCAGCTTGCGGACCCGGATCATCTGCACGTAATGCGTGGCCTTGCCCGCAAACGGGTCGCCCAGGGCAACCAGCAGCGCCGTGGACATGGCCTTGAGCGAGGTGTCCTCTGGTGTGCAGACGTACAGTACTAGCAACGCCCCCGGGTTGCGCTTCTTCGCCTCGGCGTTCAGGCGCTCCATGAATCGTTTCAGTGTCAGGCTCTTGCCCATGCCGGGATCGCCGGTGATCAGCAGGTTGCGCCTGTCGAGGCCGGTCGAGCGCAGCATCAGGCTGAGGCTTTCCTCCAGCGCGTTGTTGACCTCCGCGTAGCGCGGCGTATTGATGTACAGGGTGTCGAACTGTTGATAGGCCCTGATTGGGTCGAAGTCTTTCTTCAAGATCATTCCTTACTGTTGGTTTTGAAAAGGGTGGTGGGATCGAATTTCCGTGGTGGTTCATGAGCCTTGGTGCGCAGCCGAAAGCCGGAATCGCCCTCAGGCGCTGGGGGCGCTGCCTGTGCCGGTGCGGCCAATTTCGCGGACTTTCCACGCTTCCCGGAGGGCGGCATGCGGGTCGCGTCGGTCAGGGTCCGGAGAAATTGGGCTTCATGCTCCGCGTGATCGAGGCCCAACGCCTTGCCACGTGCCTTGGCGGACTCGTGCACACCCCATGACAACTTGCTGTCGCGCGGGCGCGTATTGGGCACCTTGAAGGCCTCATCGCTGCGAGGATCGATGACGTAGATGAAGTTGACGTCCGTCGGGTCGATCTTGATCATGACCTTGGAACCGGCCGGCATCCGGTTCCACAAGGCCCCCAGCTCGTCGCTTTGGAATTTCTCGCCGTTGTATTCGATACCGTACTTTTGCAGGGCGCGCTCGTCGGTCAGGCACATCGCTGCCTCGAACCGCGGGTTGTTTTCCGGGGGGAGCTGGATGGGCCACTGCGCCACGCCTTCGCGCCAGACTTCCAGCGGCGTGCGCTTGCCGATGCCCCGGTGTGCGGTGCGGTTGTAGACCCAGATCATGATCTCGAGCCTTTGTCGAAGATCGTCCAGGGTCAGGCTCGCATGGGCCTTGGCCTGATACTCGTTGTCCGCCATCACCTTGCCGTAGGTGGTCCCGGGCAGCCAGTGGATCAGCTTGAGGTTGATGGTGCGGCCGAGGCGCTCGATGATCCCCTTGAACCAGGGCTCCCTGGGCGGGCAGAACTGGACCTCGACGCCGATCTCGTCGAGACCGCTTCTGACCGACAGCCCCTGGAAATCTGCGCCGTTGTCCATCACGACCGTGCCCATGATCCCGGCGACCTCCCAATTCAGCTCCTGATTCAGGGGCAGGGTCTCAAGTGACAGCCCGAGCGCCTGGCGATCAATCCGCAGCGGGGGCTTCAGTGACATGGCGTGGCGGATCGTTGCCAGGATCGTCGTGGCATTGGGCGTTGCAAGCGACAGCGTGTAGCCCAGCACCATGCGACTGTGGCAATCCACGATCATGGTCAGAAAGGGACGGCCCGCCGCCAGGCCATGTTCGTCGACCAGATGGATGTCGAGCTTGAAGTGGTCGATTTCCGTTCGCTCGAGCGGTCTGTGCACCAGCACGCCGGCACCACGGGGTTCACGCGTGCGATTGGCGACCCGTCTTCCCCAGCGCCGGTTCGCAAGCTCGTACTGGTCCAGTTCATGGAACAGCTTGCGCACCGTCTCACGACTGACATACAGGGCCTTGGGCTGTTGGTGCCGGGATTTCTGCGCGCTCATCGGCTTGCCTTCCGAGCGTCCTGGCTCAGCTTGGCGGACACATCGAGGCCCAGTTCCGCGGCCACCTCCTGGATCACGGCAGGGTAGACCCCGCTCAATGTCGCCCCGGCGTTGCCCATTTTTTCCATGAGCTTCTGCTGGATTAGGGCGCGCACTTCCGGACCGATGCGGCCGGTTCGCCCCTTCTTGGTGACGTATTCCCGCGCCAGCGCATCGCTGTCATAGCCGCTTGCCCGGTAGTTGCTGATCCAGCGATAGACGGTCCTGGGTGCCGGGGCGGGCTGGTCGCCGCGCCGCTGGGCGATCTCGGCCACGGCCATCCTGAAGACCGGATTGTCCGGGCTGCGGTGTTCGAGCTGCTTCAGCGCGTTGACGTAGGCCATGCGGAAGCGGATACGGGCAAGCTTGGCTGGGTCCAGTCGCTCCCAGGGCACGGGACGGGATTCGCGCGTGACAGGCTGCGCCGCCAGGCCGTCCACAAACACGAGCGCGCCTTCGCTCGCCATGCGGGCGAGTTCCCATCGGCTCATGCGCAGGCTCTGCCCAGTGTCGTTCCGGGCCAGCAACGCATCTTCGGCCGCGACCTCCTTGAGAACCATGGGGATATCGTTCAGCATGACGCGGCAGCCTTCTGCCAGATGGAAGCGGACGGCCTTCATGTCTGCCCCCAGCGGAGTGACGTCGTGGGCCCGACCAGCGCGCCGTCAAGGTCGAAGGCGATTCGCTGGCGGAACATCAGGTGGTAGAGGAGGGCGAGGGGCTGTCCGACGCCATGGCCCGCGATCAGGCCTGCTGCCTGTTCGAGGCGGATACCGGGGTGGGTCTCGAGCACGGACTGGACCA
>JBFYTF010000234.1:0-32551 GCA_041300865.1 Anaerolineae bacterium | reverse complement strand
TGCGCGCCGAAGAGTTGGCAGTCGTCCAGGAGCGGAACAGGCTGGCACGCGAGATGCACGACACTCTGGGCCATCGCCTCACCGTGGCGGCCGTCCAGCTCGAGGCTGCCCAGCGACTCTGTGGGCAGGATCCCGAGCGCGCGGCAGGGCTGCTGAGCACAGTGCGCGACCAGGTACGTGAGGCGCTGGCCGAGTTGCGGAGCACCGTGGCTACAATGCGCTCGCCCCTCGAGGCGGACTTGGAGCTGCCCAGCTCACTGAGGCGTCTGGCCGGCGCGTTCGAAGAGGCCACCGGCCTCACCGTGCATCGCGTGCTCCCCGAAAAGCTCCCCAACCTGCCGGCCACGCATCGCTTGGCCCTGTATCGCACCGCCCAGGAAGCACTTACCAACGTGGGCAAGCACGCGTCCGCCAACCAGGTGTGGATCGTACTGTCGGCTAGCGAGCAAGAGGTCGCGCTCCTCGTCGCCGATGACGGTAGGGGCATCACGAACGATGGTCACCCACCCGGTTTCGGGCTGCGTGGGCTGCGCGAGAGGGCCGGCCAGTTGGGCGGCGACTTGTGCCTGGAACCCCGGCCACTGGGGGGCAGCCAGTTGTCCATGCGCCTGCCTTTGCACCAGGACGCCGGGAAGGCCGAGGCAGGGATTTCCACGCCGCAGACCTGAAGGAGAGCGCCGTGCCTGACCATATACGGATCCTTCTCGTGGACGACCAGCGACTCATGCGCGAGGGGCTGCGCATTCTCCTGGAGCTGGAGCCCGGCCTGGAGATCGTGGGCGAGGCAGGGGACGGCCAGGTCGCGCTTTGTCTCTACGCCGAGCTGCAACCTGACCTGGTGCTGATGGATGTGCGCATGCCCGGCATGGATGGGGTCGAGACGACATGGCGTCTCCGCGAGCGCTGGCCCGAGGCCCGCGTCATCATCCTCACCACCTTTGACGACGACGAATATGTGTTTGAGGCACTGCGGGCCGGAGCAGTGGGCTATCTCCTGAAGGACGTTTCGGGTCACGCCCTCGCCGAAGCGGTGCGCACGGTGGCCGCCGGGGGAGCCCTCATCGAGCCCTCCGTAGCGCGCAAGGTACTGGCCGAGTTCGCCCGCGTGGCTCCGCCTGCTCGGGCTATCGGCCCCTCCTTGCCTGAACCTCTCTCCGAGCGCGAGCTGGAGATCCTGGCCCTGGTCGCCCGGGGCCTGTCCAACCGCGAGATTGCCGACCGCCTCTGTCTCGCCCAGGGAACCGTCAAGAATTACGTGACCCTCATCCTGCAGAAGCTTGGGGCGCGTGACAGGGTACAGGCAGCCATCCGGGCCCGGGAAATGGGACTCCTCTGACCTCTGGCCCCAATCTGCCGTAGATTCCAGAGAGCAAGCTCCGCCGCGGGGAACGGTAGACCGCGGTGGCTACGGCGTTGATGTGGAGCGCCGGTTCCAGTCGACGGGGATTGGGTCGCCAAGCACAGGCTCTGGCTTGATGAGCTCCAGGTCCAGCCAGGCCCGGGCCAAAGCGAAGGTTTCGCGCAGGCTGTACCACGCGGCTCGAATGTAGGTCTGGCGGTCGGCAGCCAAGCCTACCACTTCCAGCCCGAGCCGATCGCACGTGTAGAGCGCCCTTGGAAGGTGAAAATCCTGCGTCACCAGCACCGCTCTCTCCACCCCAAAGATGGCGCCGGCTCGGAAGCAGCTGTCGTACGTGCGCCGCCCGGCATAATCAAGGACCAGGTCTTCGCGAGGTATGCCCCGCGCCTCGGCATAAGCGGCCATGGCAGCCGGTTCGTTATAGTCTGCAAACCGGTTGTCGCCGGTGAGGAGCAGCTTGTTCACCGTCCCAGCCTGGTAGAGGGCGATGGCGGCCTCCATGCGGTCGGCCAGGGCATCGCTCAGGCGACCGCTGGGCCAGTAACCGGCGCCAAAGACGATGGCCAGCGGCCGGGAGGGTACTGCGGCCGGCCGGCTGTAGACGCGCGCGCGGTAGGTCTGCTCCACCCAGGCGCGGAGGGCGAGTGGGGACAGCAGCAGCGCCAGGCCGACGCCCAGTAGGAGGAGCACGGCCACCAGGAGCTTTTTCAACTGGTGCCCTCGCCACTGTAGGCGGCGAGCCACGCTCGTGTCGTAACGAACTTCATCCTCAGACTCCCTCTGCACCGATCCTCGCGCTCCTGTGCAAGGCTAACGATCTGCGGCCCATTATAATCGAACATGGGAGTTGCACGAAATCTCGTTTGCGGGTATAATCAGTCATCCTGAGAAAAGGCCTACGCTCGTGAGTGATCTCGACACACGCAGCATCGCGATGGACGACCGGTCAGCGTCCGCCCAGCCCGAAGGCACCCTTCCCGCGGGCACAGTACTTGAACAGCGCTACGAGCTGCTGGCCGTGCAAGGCGTTGGCGGCATGGGCGCAGTCTACCGGGCCCGCGACTTGCGTTTCAGCGCGGTACAAAAAATCATCGCCGTCAAAGAGATGAACAACGCGGCGCCCGACGCCCGCATGCGGCGCCTCGGGATTGAGAGCTTTGAGCGCGAAGCCAACATCCTGGCCAGCCTGTCCCATCCGGCGATCCCAAAGATCTTTGACTATTTCACCGAGGGACTGCGCTCCTACCTCGTCCTGGAGTTCATCGAAGGCGAAACCCTGGAAGACCTTCTTGAGCAGCGGCGGCACCCCTTTGAGCCCGAGGAAGTGGTGCAATGGGGCATGGACGTGTGCGACGTGCTGCACTATCTCCACACAAACAAGCCGTCCGTCATCTTTCGCGACGTCAAGCCCGGCAACCTCATGCTTCGCTCCGATGGCCGGCTCATGGTCATCGACTTTGGTATCGCCAAGGTGTTCGAGTATGGGCAGCGCGGCACCATGATCGGCACCGAGGGCTATTCCCCGCCAGAGCAGTACCGCGGCGTGGCGGAGCCGCGCGGCGACCTGTACGCCCTGGCTGCCACCCTGCACCATCTTCTCACCAACCGCGATCCCCGCCTGGAGCCACCGTTTAGCTTTGCCGAAAGGCCCATCCGCTTCTTCAACCCACGGGTCAGCCCCGAGGTGGAGGCAGTTATTACCAGGTGCCTGGCCTACGATGCCCAGGAACGCTATGCCTCGGCCAGCGATATGGCCACGGCCCTCAGCGCTGCCATGCCCATGGTTGTGCGGGGCACAGGCAGGTTGGGAACGACGGCTTTTTCCGTACCGCAGGACACCAGGCCCGTCTGGACCTTTCGCTGCGAGGACGACGTCCGTTCCTCCCCGCGCCTGGCGGGCAGCATGCTATGCGTCGGCAGCTATGACAACAATCTCTACAACCTGCAGGCCAGTGACGGTTCCTTTCTCTGGAAGTTTCCAACGGAGGCAGGCATCGCCTCAACCCCTTGCGTCCACGAAGACCGGATACTGATCGGCTCCGAAGACGGCAAGATGTACGCCGTCTCGCAGCGGCTGGGGCAACAAGAGTGGCAGTGCGTCACAGGGGGCGCCATTCGCTCTTCGGCGCGGGTAGAGTACGGCCATGCCTTCTTTGGCTCGGACGATGGCAACCTGTATGCCCTCAACGTGCAGTCAGGCAAGGTGGTCTGGAAGTTTCAGTCCGCAGGCCCGGTTCGGTCCACACCTCTCATTGTCGGCGAGATGCTGTATGTCGGGTCCGATGATGGATACCTCTACGCCCTCGACCTACGGACCGGGCTGCTTAGATGGAAGCAGCATGCCCATCGCCGCGTGACCTCCTCGCCGGCCCTCGACGCCAGCCGCATCCTTGTCGGGTCGGGCGACGGTCACCTCTACTGCCTCAGCGCCAGCTCTGGCTGGCCGGTGTGGCGGTTCCGCACCCGAGGCCCGGTGTATTCCTCGCCCACCGTGGCCGACGGCAGCGTTTACATCGGCTCGGCGGACGGACACCTGTACGCGCTCGACGCGGAAACGGGCCGCGAGCGGTGGAAGTATGACACCGGAAGCCCCGTAACTTCGTCGCCCGCCGTAGCAGAAGGCGTTGTCTACATCGGCTCGAACGATGGGACGCTCCATGCCGTCGACGCGCAGAAGGCGCGCAATCTGTGGCGCTACAGCACCAAGGGGCCCATCCCCTCCTCGCCGGTGGTCGGGGAGCGGTTGGTATACATCGGTTCGGTCGACCATCACGTCTACGCCCTACCCACCTAGGGCCCTTGCCCCTACCAGAACAGGATGCACAACCAAAGACTGTCCCCTGAAAGCAACCATATCCAAGACCCGCAAGATCGCCCGGACCCCGACTTCTGCAACCTGCAGATCGGCCTGGCGTCGGACCTCGGCTGTGTGCGCAGCCGCAACGAGGACAGTAGCCTTGCCTGGCACCTGAGTCTGGCGCAGCAAGGAGAGCCGCCTGTGTCCCTGGCTCTCCTGCTCGTTGCGGACGGCATGGGTGGCCAGGCGAGCGGCGCCGAGGCCAGTGCCCTCGCCTGCCGCCTGGCAGCTCGCCACGTCCTGCAGGAGCTTTGCCTCCCCCTGCTGTTGCCAGACGACCAGTACAGCAGGGTACCCATCAACGACGTCCTGGAGAGTGCGGTCCGCATTGCCCACGACGCCATCTTGCAGCGTCTGCCTGGCGCCGGGACGACCATGACCATGGCCCTGCTGCTAGGCGATGGCGTGTTCATGGTCCACGTCGGCGACAGCCGCGCCTACCTGGGCACGCGCGGCCACCTGTCGCCTGTCACCCGGGATCACTCCGTCGCCGCCCGCCTGCTGGAGATCGGCGGAGTGACCGGCGAGGAGGTTGCCGCGCAGCGCAACGTGCTCTACAAGGCCGTCGGCCAGGGTATGTCACCGGAGCCTGACCTCCTCTACCGCGATCTGGCGCCGGGGACCTACCTGCTGATCTGCTGCGACGGCTTGTGGGGCAAGGTCACAGACGACGAGATGTCTGCCATCATCGACGCTGCTTCCGGACCGGACGCCGCCTGCAAGGAACTGGTGAGCCGCGCAAGAGAGAGAGGCGGTGAGGACAACATCTCGGTCGTCCTCGCTGCCCGGGTCTGGCCATTACCGGGCGCAGAGAATGGCGATGGGGCGGCAGGGGGCAGCCTGGGATGAGCTTCGAGCGGGATTATTATGCAGTCCTCGGCGTTCCTCCGGATGCCGACGAGAAGACCATCAAGAGCACCTATCGGAACCTGGCCCGGCGCTATCACCCTGACGTCAGCGCCGAAGCTGAAACCCTCGATCGCTTTCGGGAAATTCAAGAGGCCTACGACCTGCTTCGGGACGCGGAGCAGCGCAGGGCGTATGACCACTGGCGACAACAGCAGGCATCGGAGCAGAATCCGCCCCTCTCGCTGCGGGTGAAGCGCAGCCAAGAGATCCTGCCCTGCATTGATGAGCCTCAGCTGCTCTATCTCCTGGTCGAACTCCTGGCGCGGGAAGACCTGGAGAGCCGTCGTCTGCCGATCAACCTCTGCTTGGTGCTCGACCGCAGCACCTCGATGAAGGGCAAACGCTTGCAGCAGGTCAAAGAGGCGGCGCGGTACATCGTCGACCAGCTTCAGCCACAGGACATCCTTTCACTCGTGGTCTTTGACGATCGTGCCGACCTGGCGCTGCCGGGTGAGGCGGTCTTGAACCGGAGCACAGCGCGGACGGCCATCAACCACATTGACAGCGGGGGGGGAACCGAGATCTTGCAGGGTCTCAAACTCGGCTGGGCGCAGATCCGGCGCTGGCAGGCGGCCGACAATGTCAGCCACCTTATCCTGCTGACCGATGGTCAGACCTACGGGGACGAGGAGGGCTGCCTGGAGATGGCCCGCCTGGCCGCCCGGGAGCACGTTTCTCTGACGCTCATGGGCGTCGGTTCCGACTGGAACGACAAGCTGCTGGATCAGATGGCCGACCTCGCGGAATCGCCGGGAGGAGCCGTCTACATAGACGCGCCGGACAAGATTGTCAAAGCCTTTCAGCAGCAGATCCGCAATCTGGGCAACATCTATGCCCAGGAGCTGTCCCTTGCACTCCGTCTGAATAGCGGCGCTACCTTGAAGGGCGCCTTCCGCGTCTCCCCGCAGATCGGCCGTCTCGCCTTTGTCGAGGGGCAGGCCAGGTTGGCGCCGCTGCAGAAAGGCTGCCCCCAAGCGTTCATCCTCGAGCTGCTTGTCGACAACACAGGCCCGGGGGAGCATCGCCTGGCGCAGATCGACATCCAGGGGATCATTCCGGCCATCGACCGCCGGCCAATTCGCGCCGCGCATACACTGCACGTAGCTTTCGATCCGAACCTGAACCGGACGCCGCCGATCGACCCGGAGATTGCCTCGATCTTGAGCAAGCTGGCAATTTTCAAGATGGAAGAGCGGACGATGGTTGATATTGAAATGGGCCGCATCGAGCCGGCGGTCGGCCGCCTGAAAACGCTGGCAACACGTCTCCTGGACGTGGGTGAGGTCGAGCTGGCGAGGGCCGCGCTCCTGGAGGCCGGCCACCTGGCTCAAACAGGGTCCCTTTCCCCTGCCGGCAGCAAGAAGATCCGCTTTGGCACCCGTGGCCTGGAGACTCGGCCGAAAGAGGTTCACGATGATTGAGTGCCCAGTGTGCAAGAGCGTGTTTCCCGAGAACACGCTCTTCTGCGAGGAGTGCGGCTCTTACCTCCCGCTCTCCGAAAGCCAGGCGGAAGAGCCCGCCGTCAGTCCCGGTGAGGTGCAAGAGGATCGCGGCGCTGTCAAGATCCTGATCCTGTCCATTCACGGTGGCGATTCCATCGAGTTGCCCCTCTCGAAGGCGGTGATCATCGGGCGTTTGGATGCCGAACGCGCCGTTTTTCCAGACGTCGATTTGACCAACGAGCAGGGCATAGAAAAGGGACTCTCGCGCCGTCACGCCCGGATCTCGCGCCGTGAGGGCCAGGTCTTCTTGGAGGACCTGCACAGCCTGAACGGTACCTTCTTGAACAGTACCCGCCTCGTACCCGACTTGCCCTACCCACTGAAGGACGGCGACGAGGTACAACTCGGGAAGCTGCTGCTCACAGTACACTTCAGGTAGCGACTAACGAAGCAAAGGCTAGGAGGCCAGGTCCAGATGGAAGTGATTCTGCATCTACTGAACGAAGACCCAATTCTGGCCGACATGGAGGAGATGCCCGATCTGGCACATCAGAGTATCTATGTCACCAATCCACGGCGCCGCGATGGTCGCCCTGTTCATTATGTCACCGAGGGAGCCACGGGCTTTATCTTCCCCATGACTCGTGTCACGTTTATCGAGATCATGGAGGGCGAAAAGGGAGATGAGGTGGTCGAGTTCTTCCGCGAATAGCTGCCGGTGCTAACGTACCTCGGTGATGGTCACGTGCACTGCACCGGCAAGGCGGAGCATCATGTCCACACTGCCCCTGGTTTCCGGGGCAATGAGGGCGACCATGTTTCCACCCCGGCCGGCGCCCGACAGCTTGGCTCCCAAGGCACCACCCTCCCGCGCGGCGACGACCAGCTGGTCGAGGGCCGGGCAGCTCACTCCCATTTCCTGGAGCAATGCGTGGTTCTCATCCATGAGCCGCCCGGTGGCGGCTTGCTGGCCCAGTTCCAAGGCCGTGCGCGCAGCACGAGTCACATCGCCGGCACGGTCGAACAGCGACTCGTAGCGTGCAGGGTCGGCCGCGGCGCGCTGCCGCAGATCGCCGACGACCTCGCGAGTGGAGCTCTGTATGCCTGTGTCGCCGATGGCAAACAGGAAGGGCTGCCCGACCCAAAACACCTCCCAGCCCTCGTCCTTGACAAAAAAGACCGGCTTCTCGAAGGCTACCACCGTGTTATCGATGCCCGATGGCGTGCCGTGGTAGAGCACCTCGGCCTCGTACACGAGCTCGGAGATAGTACGCGACGCCGCCCAGTGCCCCAGGTGCTTGATCAGAGCCCGAGCGATGGCCGTCGACACCGCTGCCCCGCTGCCCATGCCCCGGGCGATGGGCACCGTCGAAGCCACCGTGATGGTCAAGTCCGGATCCCGCCCGGCCCGTGCGCGCTGGAGCACCAGCCTCACAAGATGCGCCAGAGCATTGTCGTCCGCAGCCTCGCGCAGCAAGATGCGCTGCCCCAGGTCGCCGGCGACTATGACCGTGCCCTGGCCATCCGCGCCCGGCTCTACTTGGGCCCAGGCCTTGACCTCGGTCACCGGCACGGCGATGGCCGGTCGTCCATAGACCACCGCGTGCTCGCCAAAGAGGATCACCTTGCCGGGTGCCTGGGCTGTAGTCATCCCTTGTCTCACGGTGTTGGGCTGGGGGCGGGAGTGGGCGTGGGCCGGATGTCAAAGTAGGCTTCCACCACCTTGCGAAAGAGGGGCGCTGCGAATTCGGCCCCTTCGCCCGCGTGCTCGACGATGACGGCGATGGCGATTTCGGGCTCCTGGGCCGGCGCGTAGCCGGCGAACCAGGCGTGAGGCTTTTCCTGACCACTCTCGGCGGTACCGGTCTTGCCCGCTACAGGCAGATCGAGCCCCTGGAACGCGCGGTAAGCCGTCCCTTCTGACGAGCCAGCGACGCGCTGCAAGCTGCGCTGGATAACTGCCAGAACATCCTGGCTGACGGGAAGCTGGGTGGCAACGACGGGCTCAAACCTCCATTCCGGGTTGTTGGGATCCGCCGCAATCATCTCCACGACCTGGGGGCTGTACAGCGTGCCCCCGTTGCCAACTGCCGCGAGCAGGGCCGCTATCTGCAGGGGAGAGACAAGGAGCTCGCTCTGCCCGATGGCAAGATTCACCGTGTCACCCGGCGCCCAGCCCTCCCCTTTGGCCTGCAACTTCCACGCCGGGTCGGGCACCAGGCCCGGTTGTTGCTCCACCTCGATACCGGTGACGGCCCCCAGCCCACACTGCCGGGCAAAATCAGACAACAGGTCCTGGCTCAGGCCGTTGAGAAACAGGCCTACCTGGTAAAAGGTAATATCGCACGAGACGGTCAACGCTCTGTCCAGGGCGATGTTGCCATGCCCCCATGTCGCCCAGCACTTCTTGGGCCAGTTAGCCCCCAGCCCCGTCCAGGTGCCCCGGCAAATGAAGGAGCTGCCGGCCGTCAGGCCGCCCTTCTCCATGGCAGCAGCCATGGTCACCACCTTGAAGACACTGCCCGCGGGGTAGGTCCCCTGCGTTGCACGGTTGACCAGGGGCCGCCGCCCGTCGGCCTGGAGGCTCGCCCACTGGCTCTCGCCAATGCCCGCGGCAAAAGGGTTTGGATCAAAGCTAGGATAGGTGGCCATGGCCAGCACGCGCCCGGTTTGCGCCTCGAGCACTACGATGGCCCCCAGACGCTGGCCCAGGATGTCCTGAACCTGCCGCTGAAACTCCCGGTCAAAGGTGGTGTAAAGGTTGCTGCTCTGGCGCGGAGGCTTGTCGGCCAGCACGGCCACCTGCTGCCCGCTGTAAGAGAGGATCTCGAGAAGGCCTCCCTTCTCGCCCGACAGGTGCGGTTCTCCCCAACGCTCCAGTCCCAGGCGTCCCACAAGCTCGTCGCCGGTATAGCCCTGGGCACGCCACTGGTCCAGCTCTTCGCTGGGTATGGGTCCGACCAGGCCCACCACGTGAGGGGCAATGATCTCGGAGCGGTAGGAGCGCGTCCACGCCTGGCGGAACTCGATCCCGGGCAGCGAGCCGACGTTGGCATAGGAGGCGGCCGCGGTGTCCGCGTCGATCTCGCCCAGAGGTACATACCAATCAGGCAGAGCCTCGGCATACCGTGCCTGAAGCGCCGCAGGCGACTGCCCAAGGAGTGCGCTCAACTGAGCCAGCACGGTACCCTCGTCCTGGATCAGGCCGGGAATGACCCCGACCTCGACGAGCTCGCCCTGCACGGCCAATCCCAGGCCGCTGCGGTCATAGATGTTGCCGCGTGACGGAGAGCGCAGCGAGAAGCGGATAAAGGTTTCGTCGCTCAGCTGCGGCAGGATCAGGGCCGGCGACCAATCGACTCCCCATCTCCCCTCCTCGTAAATGAGGGTCATGCGGTTTGACACCGGGAAGCTGCCGGCAGCAGCCGTGTCAAAGGTGACGGCAAAGGTCACCTCCGCCTGGCTGCCGGGCTGATACGCGGCCAGGATTTGCGGGGCGACCTTTAGCAGAGATGCCTGGCGCGCCACCTCGTCATACGCCGCCACGAACTCGGCTTCAGTGTAGCGCTCCTGTGAGGCGGGGGACAGCAGATCGTACATGGCCAGCAGGTCATGCCGGGCCCAGGACTCCAAGAACTGGAAGGCGACGACGTCGGCCGGGGGCAGGGCCGGCGTTGCGGACGGTTCAGTCGCCGGTGTCGGTTCGAGCAATGGAACGTCACAGCTCGCAACGAGCAGGAGGATCGAGATCAAGATCGGGAGAAACCGGCGCCCTCGCCCTGAGCCCTGCATGCTACACGCTCCCAGGAGTGCCCGCGAGCATGATCTGGGCCGCGATGACGAGGACCAGGACGTGAAAGACCTGGTCGATGACGATGGCCAGCCAGGGGTGCTCCTGTGAAATGCCAACGGAGCGCATCCACCACGCGGTAAAGTCACGGCGGTCGAGACCCACGTGCGTGGCAGCTGCCAGGAGCAGCCCAGCGACGACCCGCCCAGGAGAGAGGGGATGCTGCCAGGAATAGATGAGGGTCACCAGCGTCACCGAGGCCATGTAGCAGCCGACGTGGGCCAACATCCACGGCCAGGAACGCGCCTTGTTACCGGCCATCCTGTCTGTCTGCAGCAAAAAGTCGCCAACGAGGTGGCCGGCCAACAGCCAATCAAAGAGACTCATTCACACCCCGGCTGGCCTTCGAGTCGAGTTCTGACATGCGTCATCGGCTGTTGGCGTTACCAGCTTCCGGTTGCCTTGGCGGCCGGCGCTCAGTTTCAGCACTCGGCCCTCACCCGCCCTCAGCCGGCGGATCGGTCGGCGGTGGGTCTGTCGGCGGGGGATCCGTCGGCGGTGGGTCCGTGGGCGGCGGGTCCGTCGGCGGTGGGTCCGTCGGCGGTGGGTCCGTCGGCGGTGGATCCGTCGGCGGAGGGTCCGTCGGTGGCGGATCTGTCGGCGGTGGATCTGTCGCCGGTGGGCCCGTCGGTGGCGGATCTGTCGGCGGCGGCTCTGTCGGTACCTCGGTGCCGCCCGTGGGCGGCGTCTCTGAAGGTGTGACGTCCGTCCCTTCCCCCGTAGCCGAGGGCGACGGGGCGGGCTTGGTGGGAACACGGGTGGCGGTAGCTGCCGGGCGCTTGGTAGTAGGCACGGGCAGCGGCCGTGGTATCCACAGCGTCGCGCCGGCATAGATGTTATCACTCACGAGACAGTTGGCGTTCTTCAGAGCGGCGACTGTGACTCCCAGGCGGACCGAGAGGCTATAGAGAGTGTTACCACTCTGCACCGTGTAGGGCACCCAACCGGGCGGGCGGCCGCAGACCGGGCGGGGCGCGACGTTGGGTATGTAGATGCGCTGCCCGGCACGCAGCGTCTTGCTCGTGAGGCAGTTGGCCTGAAACAAGCTGTAATCGCTGGTCCGGTAGCGCCAGGCCAGCGTGCTGAGGCTCTCTCCGGCACGCACCGTGTAGGGCCGCCAGCTTGACGGGGGCACGCATCCGGCGGACTTGGACGCCGGCCGAGAGGTGGGCGACTCGGTTGGCACCGCCGTGGCCAAGGGGGGCAGTGGCGAAGGCCACGCTGTGGCCGAGGGGGGCAGCGATGGGCGCGGCTCCATGGTGGGCATGGCGGTTGGAGCAAGTGGCACCGCCGGCACGACCACGAGGACATCTGCCGGGGTCGGACCGGGTGTCGGATCGGCACGAGCGACGAGCGCCTGCTCTGAGGCGCCCATGGCCACGGCCACGCCCAAGGACACCATCACCAGCAGGGCGATGAGGAGACCATTCAGCACTGGCTCCAGGCGCTCGAGCGTACTACTTGTGAAAAGGGCTTCTCTGCCTGCGTTCTGTCGTGACGTCATGCTAGCCGCCGCGCTCCTGGCCGCTCGTGCCCCCGTTGCCGATGGGCAACACAAAACTAAAGGTCGTGCCCACTCCCTTTTCGCTTTCGACCCACAACCGGCCCCCGTGCACCTCGACGAGGGTCTTGACCAAAGATAAGCCGGCTCCTGACTCACCCAGTCCCCGCGGCACGCGGCTGGGCCGGCCCCGGTCAAAGACCTGGCCCAAGGCTTCATCCGAGAGACCGCCACCCGAGTCCCGGACCGAGACGATGATGAAACGATCACCGTTCCGTACCCAGCCCTCGGCTCCCGGGGGGGAGCCGTGCGACGCGCTCGTCTGCACCTCGATCTGGCCGCCCAGCTCCGAGGCCAGGCAAGCGTTAGACAGCAGGTTGTTAACCACGCAGCGCATGTAATCGGGATCGGCCTGGATGAGCGGCACATCCTCGCTGAGCTTCAGGTCGAGGGTCAACGCCTTGTCCTCAAACCAGTTTTGCGAGCTGGCCACCGTAGCCTGGATGACCTGGTTCACGTCCACCGGCTGCGGATGAGGCCTGGACCACGGCTGCTCGTAATCGGCCTTTGTTGTCAGCGCGCTCGCCATCTGGACGATGCCCTCGGCCCCCGCCCTCATCTGAAGCACGAATCGACGCTGCGCGTCGCCCAGCAGGCCCATCGTCTCGCTTAGCAGGACATCTGCATAGCTAATGATGGTTGTCACGGGCGTTCGCAGATCATCGGCCAGAGCGGCGATGGTCTCCATGTGGCTGCGCCGCTCCCGAACTTCCTCCGAGATGTCCTGTAGGATGATAACCAACCTCGGCTCGTTATCGTCGGGGGCCGGCGGACCCGGCAGCGGGGCGATGTCGCACATGATGGTGTTGGCACCCACGCTCAGGGTCAGGCGCACCCTTTCGCCGTCGCCTGCCTTCGCCAGCGCCTGCAGCCAGCGTTCTTGATCGCTGATCGCCTCCAGGGGCAATCCCTGCAGCTCCGCGCAATGGCGGCCAAGCAGGATCTCGGCAGCGACGTTGCATTCCTCAATGGTGCCCCGGGCATCGCCAACGATGACCCCGACACTCATACCCTGCAGGATGGCTATCGTCCCCTCAGCCGCGCGCGCGGTTTCTTCCCACTCTGCCTGCCGTTGGGCAACCTCCTGCTCCTGCCAGCGCAGGCGTGCTTCGGCGTTCGCGTGAGCCTCGGCCAGGTCGCTTTGGAGAATGGCGAGCTGATCTGAGAGTGTATCCGCTTCCGCGCGGCTGGCAATCAGCCGGGCCTCCAGGGCATGGCGCGCTGCTGTGGCTGCCGCCTCACGCTGAGCCAGCGACTCGACTTCCGCCTGGGTTCTAGCCAGACGGTCGACCATCTCTTGTAGTTTCTCCCGTGCCTGCTGGGCCAGGCGTCGCTCTTCGCCGTTGGCCTTGATGGTCTCCTGAATCGTACGCTGGGCGGCCTGATAACGCCTGGCGTTCTCTATGGCCGTGCCTACCTGCTCGGCCATCGACTGGCAGAGCTTGGCCTCGCTGGGTGTAAAAGGCCGGCGGCTGCGCGCATTGCCGACAATGATTGCCCCGAGCACATCCTTTTCACCGATGAGGGGCTGCACCAGGAGTGGGCCCGTCTCGCCCGAGCCCAACAGGGCAAAAAGGACCTTCAGCTGCACATTGTCCGACTCTTCGACGATGACGTACTTCCGGCGGCGCACGGCCTGCTGCACCGTCAGTTGGTAATCCAGGGGAAAGGCAACGACCTCACCCCGCCCCTGGCGTGTTGGATTGTAGATCGCCACAAGCCGCATCTGGCCAGGGTTCGACTCCTCGGGAAAAGCAATGGCGCACTGGTCCGCGCCGAGAACGCGGGCGATGCCTCGCACCGCGTTGTCCAACACCGTAGTCATGTCCAACGAACTGGAGGTCTGCAGGCTGGCCTCAAAAAGGTCGAGCAAGCTCTTGATCTGATCGAGCGATGCCTGGCTGATGTCCTGCATCTCGCGCGTGTGGTCGCGCAGGCCGACGATGATCTGCTGATAGATGGCGATAACGATGAGGGGATAGGCGACCAGATTGGCCAGTCGCTGCCACACAGGCAAGTAAGGGGTGACGGGCGGCAACAGCCATTGAGCCAGCGTGCCGAGGCCGATGAGCAGCAGGGCAACTGCCAGGGTCCCCCAGCCCACGAGGCGGCTGCGCAGCACGGCCACAAACGCCAGCGACAGCACGCCAAGCTGCAAAAAGATCGCCGCGGTGGCTTGCCATTGCTCGTTGTAGGCCAGCGTGGCATCGCCCCCAAGCTCTCGCGCCCAGAGGACGCCCAGGAACGTCGAGGCCACGGTCAGCAAGAGGAGGAGGGCCGCCATCACTCCGTCCCAAAGCTGGGGGCGCTGCCGGTCCGGCGGCATGAAGGCCCAGGCGAGGAGTCCCAGGCTCGCCGTGTCTGCATAGCGCTCCAGGGGAGGCAGGAGAACCAGGGGGTCGATCCAGCCGGCAGAGGCGAACAAGCTGCAGGCGATATAGACGATGCGCAACAGCAGCATGCCCCCCACGGCCAGGTAGAGGCGATGGGCCGGCTCCTGACGAGCCCGCCGCCACTCTCCCCCGGCCATGCCCCAGCCAAACCACAGAGCCCACAAGAGCAGCAGGTGATAGACCAGGCTGCCCTGTGGACTGCTCAGTAGCTTGCCGGCTTCTGTTAGCACAAGCATCGTTTCATGTCCATCCGCTGCGCATCGCTGCCCGCTTGCAGACTTCAGTCAGGACTGGTGCCCTTCCTACCCTCCTCGGCTGCCATTATACCAGCTTTTATACTGCTTGGCAATAGCGCACGAGACGACGATAAAAGGGGATGAGCCACATGGCTGCATCCCCTATCGTGGGCCTGATGATGGGCCTGGTTGGGCCCAGAACCCGTCGACGCTGTTAGCCGCCGCAGAAGGTGCGCGCGGTTCGCCGCAGCACGACCGGCGGCGCGCACCCAAAGCTGCTCCCCGGCTAAATGGCTAGCGCTTCGTGTACTGCGGTGCCTTCCGCGCGCGCTTGAGGCCGGCCTTTTTGCGTTCCTTCTCGCGAGGATCTCGGGTCAGGAACCCTGCATCGCGCAGAGGCGTCTTGGCCAGCGGATCGTAAAGAAGCAGGGCCCGCGCCAGACCGTGGCGGATCGCCTCGGCCTGACCCGTAATGCCACCGCCGTGAACAACGACCGAAAGGTTGAACCGGCCCTCATTCCTGGTGACGCGCAGCGGTGCGATGACCGCGACCTGATCTTGCAGGCGGCCGAAATACTCCTGGGCCGCTTTGCCATTGACGACCACTTCGCCCTTGCCCGGATAGATGCGAACGCGCGCCACGGCCCGCTTGCGACGGCCCACTCCTTCGTAATAACGAATCTCTTCAGACATCATCCTCTCCTAGATCTCTAACGCCTTGGGCTGCTGTGCCTCGTGCGGGTGCGCATTGCCCGGGTAGACCTTCAGCTTCTTCATCATCTGTCGCCCAAGCTTGTTCTTGGGCAACATGCCCCGCACGGCTGCCTCCAGCACGCGTTCTGGATGCCGGTCCAGCTGATCGCGAAGGCTGATGCTCGTCAGGCCCCCTGGATACCCAGAATGGCGATGGTAGAACTTCTGATCCAGTTTGCGGCCGGTGACCCGCACCTTCTCCGCGTTGATGACAATGACAAAGTCGCCGGTGTCCAGGTGCGGAGTGTAGATCGGCTTGTGCTTGCCTCGGAGAATAGGCGCAATCCTTGAAGCCAGGCGCCCGAGAGTCTGCCCCTCCGCATCCACGACGTACCAATTTCGTTCGACTTTTGCCGTTTGTGCCGTAAATGTCCTCACGACGTAACTCCTTCACTCGCAGCGTAATTCACTTCTATCAGGCACAGTCCGTGAGCTGGAGCCACCCTCTTGACCCGGCTGCGATCGCGGGCCTCCAAGATCGCCCGAAACTCCTCGACCGAGATCTCGTTCCAGCCTACCAGTGCCAACATGCCGACGATACTGCGCACCATGCGAAACAGAAAAGCATTCGCTTCGAGATAGAAAGCCAGGAGCGCTCCTCCTTCTTTCCACTCTGCCCGCAGTACCGTGCGCACCGTGCTCGCCTCGCGGTCGCCTTGGGGAGAGCGCCCAAAGGTCGCCATGTCCTGCGTGCCCATCAACAGCCGGCTGGCCTCGGCCATCCGCGACGTATCCAGCTCTTTGGCCACGTGCCAGGCAGTTCTCCTGGATAGCGGCGACGGCCAGGGCCGATTCAGGATCGTGTAGCGGTAAGTCCGGCTCCGTGCGCTGAACCGCGGGTGGAAACCCTCGGCCGCCGGTCCCAAATCCAGCACCGCCACATCTGCTGCCAGCACGGCGTTCAGCGCTCGCTGCAGCTCGGCCAGGCCGTGCTTCCAGTCCATCTGGAAGCTGACGATCTGTCCCTCGGCGTGCACACCTCGATCTGTGCGCCCGGCACCGGCAACCCTCGTTGGGCTGCCCGCCAGCCTGGCCAGAGCCCGTTCCAGCTCCCCTTGTACTGTACGCTCGCCTGGCTGAAGCTGAAACCCGAAAAAGTCCGTGCCATCATACTCGATCCTGGCCCACAGGCGAGGAGCGGCGCTCGAGCTCGGCTCCATCCTACCCTTCACGCCGCGAGCTCGGCTCAGCACTCCTCTATTCTACCAGCTCCAGGAGGGCCATGCGGGCCGCGTCTCCGTGGCGCTCGCCCAGCTTGAACATCCGGGTATAACCACCCGGTCGATCCTCAAAGCGAGGCGCGATCTCTTCCACGAGCTTGTGGGCCACGTCGTGGTCCGTCAGCTCAGCCAACAACTGGCGCCGGGCGTGGAGGGCCATGTCGGCCGCCATGCGGCCGAGGGCCGCCTCGTCACCCTGATCGGCCAATGCGATGAGCTGATCCGCACGACGAACGTTGAACCAAGCGGCGAGCTTCTGGCTGTTGCGCTGCTTGGCCAGCTCGACAACCCGCTCTGCCCGCGCTTTGCGGGCCTTGGTCACCAGGCGTTCTGCCTGGGAGCGGATCGCGCGGGCCTTGGCCTCTGTCGTCTCGATCCGCTCGTGGCGGAACAGTTCCGTGATCAGATTTCGATATAGTGCTCGCCGATGGCCGCTGGAACGGCCCAGGTGGCGGCCGGCTTTACCGTGTCTCATTTTGCCTCAATGCCTCCAAAGTTGGCAGGCTCCCGATAGCGGTGCGTTTCTTTGCCTGCCTGCCCCACTGACGCACCCGCGCCTGTCAATGCGTGCGCCTGCGGGGCGCCCGGCAATGACCCTGAATCCTATTCCGGTGGCAGTGGCCAGTAGCCCTTCTGCCGCAGGTTATCCTTCAGCTCATCCAACGACTTTTGCCCAAAGTTGCGGATGGCGAGGAGCTCTTCCTCGTCCCGTTCCAGCTTCTCGATGATCTCACCAACCTTGGTGATCCCCGCCCGCTTCAGGCAGTTAAAGGCCCGCACCGAAAGGTCCAGATCCTCGATATTTGCCTCGGCGATCCGCTCCGGGATCTTGCTCTCTTCCGACTCCGGTTCGACCTCGAGCGTCACGTCACCAAACTCGGCAATGATGGCCATGTGCCTGGCCAGGATCTGCGCTCCAGTGCTCAGCGCCTCTGCCGGAGAGATGGTACCATCCGTCCAGATCTCGAATAAGAGACGATCAAAGTTGCTGCTCTGCCCGATCCTGGCTCGCTCGACCTTGTAGTTGATCTTGCGAATGGGCGCAAAGACCGAGTCCGTGGGGATCTCGGCCACCGGGAGCTTCCCCCGCTCTTCGGCAGGAGAGTAACCCCGTCCCCGGGCAACCGTCATCTCCATCTCCAGGTCCGCTTCGGGTGAATCGGTCGTCAGCAAATACTGCTCCGGATTCACCACTTCCACAGTAGGCGGGCAGACAATGTCGCCCGCGGTGACAATGCCCTCGCCTTTGACCTCGAGCCGCAGCCGGGCCTGTTCCTCGCCCTCGTCCGCGAACTTGAACCGGACGAGCTTCAGGTTGAGGAGCAGCGAAGTCATGTCTTCCCGCACGTGCGGGATGGTAGCAAACTCGTGGTGAATCCCCCTCACCTGCACAGAAGTAACAGCCGCGCCCTCCAGCGATGAAAGCAAGACGCGCCGCAGAGAATTTCCAACGGTCGTTCCGTAACCGCTTTCCATCGGACCGATGATGAAGCGGCCATAGTTCCTCGCTTGAGCATCAGACTCTATTTTGGGCAAGACCAGGTTCAACAAATGGCACCCCCTTTGCTCGCGAAACCTAGCCGGCGCGAGAGGGCAGGAACCCCTGGAGGTCCCTCCCGCCGCCCCGCCGGCGGTTCTCTATGGCCTAGCTAGCGGCTGTAATATTCCACGATCAACTGCTCGTTGAGGGTAACGTCAAGATCGCCACGGGTTGGCAGTGACAAAACGCGGCCCGTCATGAGCTCGTCGTCGCGGCTGAGCCACTCGGGCACCGCGCGATGTTCCAGGTCCTGGGCCACTTCTTTGAACATCGGCATTTGCCGGCTCCCCGGATGAATGGCGATAATGTCGCCCAGCTCAACCAGGTAGGACGGCACATTCACGCGCCGGCCGTTCACCTCGATGTGCCCATGGCGCACCACCTGCCGCGCCTGCGGCCGCGAGGCCGCAAAGCCCAGGCGATACACCACATTGTCCAGGCGGCTTTCGAGTAGGGCCAGCAGGTTGGCTCCCGTCAAGCCGCGCCGTCGCTCCGCCTCTGCAAAGTAGCGGCGGAACTGCCGCTCCATGACGCCGTACACCCGGCGCGCTTTCTGCTTGGCCCGCAGCTGCAGTCCGTAATCGGACACCTTCTTCTGAAACTGTGCCTGTCGGCCGTGCGAGCCGGGCGGATAGCTGCGCCGCTCCACAGAGCACTTTGGTGAATAGCAGCGCTCGCCTTTCAGGAAGAGCTTTTCTCCTTCGCGACGACATAGCCTGCAAACCGGGTCTGTATTTCTTGCCATGATTCCTCCTAGTCGTGGGCCAACAAGGCCTACGCTAAACCCTGCGCCTCTTGGGCGGCCGGCAGCCGTTGTGCGGGATGGGCGTCACGTCCGTGATGGAGCGCACCACCATACCCGCCGCCTGCAAGGAGCGGATCGCTGCCTCGCGTCCCGGGCCGGGGCCTTTAACATAGATGTCCAGCTCGCGCATCCCATTGTCCTGGGCCACTCTTGCCGCCTGTTGGGCCGCGATCTGGGCCGCGTAGGGCGTGCTCTTGCGCGATCCTTTGAAGCCAGCAGTACCGGCACTCGCCCAGGCGATCGTGTTACCCTGCGGGTCCGTGAGCGTGATGATCGTATTGTTGAACGTGGCCTGGATATGTGCCTGGCCTCTCGGGATGTTCCTTCGTTCTCTGCGCGCCCCACGCCGCGCCCCGACTCGTCTTCTACCCATGCTTCCTCCTCAAACCACCGGCTACTTCTTGGCCCGCGAACGGCGCTTGCCGGCCACGGTCTTGCGCGAACCACGGTTCTGGCGTGCGTTGGTCCGGGTTCGCTGGCCACGCACCGGCAGATTGCGCCGGTGGCGGATGCCCCGGTAGCAGGCAATCTCTTGCAGACGCTTGATGTTCATGGCCACCTCGCGCCGCAGATCGCCCTCGACGCGATAGTTCCGGTCGATGATCTCGCGCAGCCTTGACACCTCAACTTCGGCCAGATCCCGGACACGCGTGTCGGGACTGATATCGGCCTGCTTGAGGATCCTTCTGCTGCTCGTCCGGCCGATCCCATAGATATAAGTCAGCGAGATCTCGACTTGCTTATCCCGGGGCAAGTCTACACCTGCAATACGTGCCATTCTTTTCCTCCCCTAGCCTTGTCGCTGCTTATGCTTCGGGTTGACGCAGATCACACGCACCACCCCACGGCGCTTGATGATCTTGCACTTTTCGCAACGTCGCTTTACAGACGGTCTGACTTTCATGTAACCTCCTCGACCCTACAACCTCGTCAGAATCTCTGGGCCGTTCTTTGTAACTGCCACGGTATGCTCGAAATGCGCTGAGCGCGCTCCATCGGCCGTGACCACTGTCCACTGATCGGGCAATACCCTCGTCTGCCAACCGCCGAGGTTGACCATCGGCTCCAGGGCAAAGGTCATGCCGGGACGCAAGCGTGTTCGCCCCGAGACCCGCGGGTCATAGTAGTTCGGGATCTGCGGATCTTCGTGCATCTGCTGGCCGATACCATGCCCTGTGTATTCCCGGACAACCGAGCAACCCTGGCTCTCGACATACTCCTCGATCACCTTAGAGATCTGCCACGTCCAGTTGCCAGGCTGGACCATCTCGATGCCGACGCGGAGGGCTTCAGCGGTCACGTCCAGCAGTCTCTGGCTCTCACCATCGACCTCGCCGACGGCGACGGTGACGGCTGCGTCGCCGTGATAGCCCTTGTAGATCACGCCCACATCGACGCTGACAATGTCCCCCGCCTGCAGTACGTGGGGCCCGGGGATGCCGTGCACGATCTGCTCGTTCACTGAAGTGCAGACCATACCCGGATAGCCCCGGTAGCCTTTGAATGACGGAATCGCCCCGTGCTTGTCGACGATTATGCGGCCGGCAATCGCTTCCAGGTCGGCCGTTGTCATCCCCGGGCTTACCGCCTCGCGGACCTCGGCCAGCACCTCGGCGACGATCGCGCCCGCCTGGCGCATCAGGGCCAACTCCCGTGCAGACTTGATGGTAATCATTGTCCTTTGATGATCCGTAGCAGCTCGGCCTGGATCTCTTCGATACCCCGCCGGCCATCCACCTCTACCAGCAGCCCCTGCTCGCGATAGTAATCGATCAGGGGTGCCGTCTGTTCAAAGTACACCACAATCCGGTGCTTCTGTGTCTCGGGCGTGTCGTCGGGGCGCTGGTAGAGCTCACCCCCGCACCTGTCGCACACGCCGGGCACGCTTGGCGGGCTGAAAAGCTGGTGGTACATCGCCCCGCATTTCCTGCAGGTCCACCGCCCGGCCAGCCTCTCCAGCAGCACCTCTTCCGGCACCTCGATGTAGGGCACCACGGCAAGCCGCGAGCCCAACTCCGCCAGGAGGGCATTCAGTGCCTCGGCCTGGGCGATGGTGCGCGGAAAGCCGTCCAGGATGGCACCCCGGGCAGCGTCGGGCCGCGACAGCCGGTCGCGGACCATGTCCACCGTCACCTGGTCGGGCACGAGCTCGCCACGCTCCATGTAACCTTTGGCCAGCAGCCCAAGCTCGGTCTCTTTCTTCAGGTGCTCGCGGAATAGGTCGCCCGTCGAGACCTGGGGTATACCCAGGTTCTTGGACAGACGCTCGGCCTGGGTGCCTTTGCCGGCACCTGGCCCGCCGAGCAATACCAGAAACAACCTTTCCTCTGGCACCTTGCTTCCTCCTAGCCGAGAATGCCCCTGCGCAGGAACTTGTCGTAATGGCGCATCTGCAGCTGGGCCTCCAACTGCCGCATCGTATCCAGCACGACGCCGACCGTGATCAGCAGTCCCGTGGAGGAGATGAGCATGACACCACTTCCGGTGATGCCCGTCGCCACGCCCGGGATGAGGTTCACCAACAGGTCCACCAGCCAGGGCAGAATAGCCACCAGTCCCAGAAACAGAGCACCCACCAGCGTGATGCGCCGCACCTTTTGCGTCAAATACGTCTCGGTGCGCTTGCCGGGCCGGATACCGGGAATGGAGGCACCTTGCTTGCGCAAGTTGTCGGCCATGTTCTGCTGCTGGAAGATGACGTCCGTGTAAAAGTACGTGAAGAACACGACCATCAAGAAGTAGAGTGGCCAGTAGATATTGTACTGCGGGTTAAAGATCTGGTCCACCCAGTAGGCAGCACTCTGGACAAAACCCTCCGCTTCCTGCCCGGCCGGCGCCAAGAAGTAGCCGGCAATCGTGCTCGGAAAGACCATGATGCTCTGGGCAAAGATGAGCGGGATCATGCCTGCCATGTTCACCCGGAGCGGGATATGCGTGCGCACCGAGCGCGTCTGCCGCAGCCGCCCACCGCGCTGTCCTAACGTGCGGCTGCTGTACTGCACCCAAATCATCAGCTTGCCTTCCTGCACGATCACGATCCCCAGGACGGTAACGAGCGTGATGACGACAAAGAGGAGGAGCACCAGCCACTGGTCGCTTACGATCAGGTTCAGGATATTCTGCGGCAGGCGGGTAACAATGCCCCCCAAGATAATGATCGAAGTTCCGTTGCCGATGCCCTGCTCACTAATGAGCTCGCCCAGCCACACGGCAAACATCGTTCCGGCCGTCATGGTCAGCAGGATGCTGATGGTGGTCACCGGTGCCGTGCGAAAGCCAAACTCCGCCAGAATCGGGTCGCCGCCGCTCATCTGGGTCATGAGCACTGCCTGTCCGTAGGCCTGCAGCAGCGCCAGGGGGACCGTCAGGTACCAACCGTAGCGGTTGAGCTTGTTCCGTCCTTGCTCGCCCTCTTTTTGCAGGTTCTGGAGCGCCGGGATGATAGGCGTCAGCAACTGCAGGATAATGGTCGCCGTGATGTAGGGATAGACGCCCATGGCCATGATAGAGAAGTTCGCCATGGCCCCACCCGACAACAGGTCGAGCAGTCCCAACAACTGATTCTGCGCAAAAAGGCCTTCCAGCGCAGCCGCGTTGACCCCGGGCACCGGCACGTGGGAAAAGAGCCGGTAGATGGCCAGGATCAAAAACGTAAAGAGGATTTTCCTCCGCAGGTCTGGCAGCGCAAAGGCACTACGGACGGCCTGTATCATGGAACATTACCCCCTTCGACCGCGTTTTGCTTCCCAGGGTAGCTCTTCAACCGTGCCGCCGGCCTGTTCAATCTTGCCCCGAGCACTGGCTGAAAAACGATGGGCCTTGACCACGAGTGGGCGGTCGATCTCGCCATGTCCCAGGATGGCGACCGGCTCGGACGCCGACTTGATGACGCCTACCGCCGCCAGGCTTGCGGGCGATACTTCCTGGTTCGCCTCGAACACGGCCAAGCGGTGGAGGTTCACAGCTGTGTATTCGACCTTGAAGATGTTGGTAAAGCCCCGCTTGAACGGCAGACGCCGCACGAGCGGAAGCTGGCCACCCTCAAAGTACGGGCCCTTGGTCCCGCCCGCGCGCGATGCCTGGCCCTTGGTGCCGCGACCCGCGGTCTTGCCGCGGCCCGCGGCGATACCCCGGCCGGCCCGCTTGCGGGACTTTTTCGCGCCCTCTGGCGCTCGCAAATCGTGTAGTTTCATCTCTTACCCGCTCCACTATCAGCAGAGGCAGATCGGACAGCCATGTTCCGACTCGCCTACTTTTGATTAACCTCTTCCACCTGCAGTAGGTGGCTGACTTTGTCGATCATGCCGCGGATCACCGGCGTGTCGTCCTGTTCGACGACGTCGCCGAGGTTCCGCAGGCCAAGGGCTCGGACCGTGCCCTTTTGCCGCCGAGAGTAGCCGATGCTGCTCTTGA
This sequence comes from Anaerolineae bacterium, assembly GCA_041300865.1. Classification (GTDB taxonomy): domain Bacteria; phylum Chloroflexota; class Anaerolineae; order JAAYZQ01; family JAAYZQ01; genus JAAYZQ01. The sequence goes on along the minus strand of JBFYTF010000234.1, from coordinate 9,212 downwards.
CCCAGGTGATACGCAGCTTAGTCATGGCCTTCTTTCCTCATCCAGAAGGGCATGACCTTGCTTGCCGGCACGCCTCTGCGCTCCGCAACGATGGCGGGGTCCTGGAGTTCCCCCAACGCCTGAATCGTCGCCTTAACGACGTTCAGAATGTTGGCGCTGCCCATCGACTTGGTCAGGATGTCGCGGATACCCGCGGCCTCGACGACGGCGCGCACACCACCGCCGGCGATGACGCCGGTGCCGGGCGAAGCCGGCCGGAGCATCACTTTGGCGGCGCTATACTGCGTCGTCACCGCATGCGGGATGGTCGAGCCGGCCATGGGCACCTGCCGCATGTTCTTGCGGGCTCGCTCAGCTCCCTTGCGGATGGCGTCGGGCACCTGGCGGGCCTTGCCCACACCAACGCCGACACTGCCCTTGTTATCTCCTACGACCACCAGGGCGCGAAAGTTAAAGCGCCGGCCGCCCTTGATCACCTTTGCCGTGCGGGCAATATGCACCACTCGCTCGTCGAGTTCATCGACCTCTTCTTCGCGGCCCCTTCGCCTGCGGCCGCCGTCCTGCCCTTGTCCCTGTCCCTGTCTTCGGCCCATGCTACCTCCCTTGTCCAGTTCTCAACCTAGAAGTCCAGGCCGGCCTTGCGGGCCGCGTCGGCCAGGCTCTTTACCCGGCCATGATACACGTACCCGCCTCGATCGAAGACCACCTGCTTGATGCCTTCTTGCAGGGCTCGCCTGGCCAGAACCTCTCCAACCACCGCCGCCTGGGCTTTCTTGTCCTTGTCGTCCACCTGGCCGCGCACCTCGGCCTCGACGGTAGAAGCGGACACCAACGTGTAGCCTCGCGTGTCGTCGATGATCTGGGCGTGTATGTGCTTCAAGCTGCGAAAAACGCACAGGCGTGGCCGCTCAGACGTGCCCGTCACCTGCTTACGCACCCGTGCATGACGCCGTTGGCGCGCGAGGCGCTTCTCTCTCGCCTTGTCCATGAGTCCTCCTACCTATCCCTTAGCCAGCCCGGCCCGACTTGCCGGCTTTGCGCCGTACGCGCTCACCCTGGTACCGAACGCCCTTGCCCTGGTAGGGTTCTGGCGGTCGCTGGCGACGGATGCGGGCCGCAATTTCGCCAACCAGTTCCTTGTCAATGCCCAACACAGTCACGGCCCGGCCGCCGCGCGGCACCTCAAACTTGATGCCTTGCGGAGGTGGAAACTCGATGGGGTGAGAATAACCCAGATAGAGCACCAGCTTGTCGCCCTGCAGCTCGGCACGATAGCCCGTGCCTTCGATCTCGAGGATCTTTGAATAGCCGTCCGAAACGCCCGTGACCATGTTGGCCAGCAGTGCCCGGGTTAGGCCGTGCGTAGCCCGGTGTTGTCGCTGGTCGGTCGGTCGCTCGACGGTCAGCACCCCATCCTCGAGCTTGATGGTCATCGCTGGATCAAAAGATCGCTCCAGCGTCCCCCTGGGCCCCGTGACCATGACGTGGCTGCCCTGGATGTCGACCTCTACCTTCTGGGGCAGCGGGATTGGTTGCTTACCAATACGAGACATGGTTCCCCCTTACCACACGTAACACAGGACCTCGCCGCCCACACCCTGGCGCCGGGCCTCTCGGTCTGTCATCAAACCCTTGGGGGTACTGACAATCGCAATCCCCAGCCCGCTCAGCACCCAGGGCAGTTCCTGCTTGCCCTTGTAAACGCGGCGCCCCGGCTTGCTAGCGCGTTCGAGGCCGGTCATGATCGGCCGCCGGCGCTCGTCGTACTTCAGCCACACCCGGATGTTGGGCTGCGGCTGTTCGCTGGTCACTTCATACCCCTGAATGAACCCCTCCTCCAACAGGATCCGCGCGATCCCCACCTTGACCTTGGAGCTAGGCACCAGGACAAAGGCTTTTCGGATCAGCAGCCCGTTGCGCATTCGGGTCAACATATCGGCAATTGGATCAATTGTAGGCATTCGCCACCCCACTCTCCTTACAACCGTCGTCCGGCTACCAACTGGATTTGACGACACCCGGGATCACACCCTTGGCTGCCAGCTCGCGGAAACAGATCCGGCACAGCTTGAAACGGCGGATGTATCCCCTAGGCCGCCCGCAGCGACTGCAGCGATTGCGCACCCGCACTGGGTACTTGCGCCGCGTTTCGCGAACGATCATGCTCTTTTTGGCCACATTTCCTCCTCAGGTTCCGATCCTGGTCCGGTGCCTTATCTGCCCCGGAAGGGCATGCCCAGATGTCGCAGCAACTGGTATCCCTCAGCGTCGGTCGGCGCCGTGGTCACGATGGTGATCTCCAGGCCACGGATGCGGTCGATCTTGTCATAGTTGATCTCGGGAAACACCAGTTGCTCTCGCAGACCCAGGCTGTAGTTGCCCCGGCCATCGAACGCATCGGCCGAGATCCCGCGAAAGTCCCTCTGCCGCGGCAGCGCGATGTTGATCAAGCGGTCGAGAAAGTCCCACATGCGGGCGCCCCGCAGGGTCACCTTCACACCGACCGGGTTGCCGGTGCGCAGCTTGAAAGCCGCGATGGACCGGCGCGCGCGCGTGACAATGGGCTTCTGCCCGGTAATGATGGACAGATCCTGCACGGCCGCATCCAACGACTTGGCGTTCTGCAGCGCCTCTCCCATGCCAATGTTCACCACTACCTTCTCCAGGCGGGGAACCTGCATGATATTCTCGTAACCCAACTCCTTTTGCAGCGTTGGGACCACTTGCTCTTGATAGAGTTCTTTTAGTCTAGGCATCGTTCAACTCCAGGTTTTCAGAGCCGGTAAGCGACGGCATTAATCGATTAGCTCGTCGCACTTTTTGCAGTACCGGCTCTTGGTTCCGTCCTCCAGGCTGCGAAAGCCGACCCTCGTCGCCTTTTTGCACGAAGGACAAACGAGCATCACGTTCGAGCTGTGAACCGGTGCCTCCAGCTGGATTCTGCCGAACTGCGTGCGGACGTCGCCGGTGCGGCGTTGATGTTTGGTGATCATGTTGACGCCATGGATGACGAACCGGTCCTTTTCGTGGTCACGCCCCACCTTGCGGCGCAGGCGGTCGATCTTGTAACCAGGCAGGACACGATTGACCGTGCCCCGCACCGTGCGCCCGTTGCGCCGCGCCTCGGCTGCATCCTTGCCGGCGATCACTTCTACCGTATCGCCCTTCTTGATCCGTTCCATGTCCTTCTCTCCAGTACTACCTACAGGACCTCGGGGGCCAACGAGACAATCTTCATGAAGCCCTTCTCCCGCAGTTCGCGGGCCACAGGGCCAAAAATGCGCGTCCCCTTCGGATTCCTTTGCTGGTCCAAAATCACGGCCGCATTGTCGTCAAACCGGATGTGAGAGCCGTCTGGCCTGTGCACCTCTTTGGCCGTCCGGACGATCACCGCTTTGACCACGTCTCCCTTTTTTACCGAGCCTCCCGGCGCTGCGCTCTTCACCGAGGCGACAATGATGTCACCGACGCTGCCGTACTGCCGCGTAGAGCCGCCCAATACGCGGATGCAGAGTAGCTCTTTTCCACCTGTGTTGTCGGCCACTTTTAGCCGGCTCTCCTGCTGAATCATCTCTTCCTCCAGGGTTTAGAACCTTGGCGGCTGCTACAAGACGCCTAGAAGTTGGGGCCCAGGGCCTTTTCCAGGATCTCGGTGACAACCCATCGTTTTTCGCGGCTCATGGGACGGGCCTCGATGACCTTCACCAGGTCGCCAACCTGGCAGGCATTCTCCTCGTCGTGAGCCTTGTACTTCTTGCGCTCAGTGACCACTTTGCCGTACACCCGGTGCCGCCTCTGGCGTTCGACCTGGATGACGATCGTCTTGTCCATACGGTTGCTCAAGACGCGACCGATGAGGATCCGTTTCTGTTCTTTCATGCTTTCCCCTGCCCCTGCGTCCGCTCCATTTGTTTCGCCCGCAGGATGGTGTTCAGGCGGGCAACCTCGCGCCGCATCTGGCCCAGGCGGGCGCTATTCCGCATCTGGCCGGTAGAGAACTGGAAGCGCAGGTTAAAGTACTCGGCCTGAGCGTCGTCCAACCTGTTCTGGATCTCTTCCGGTGTCATCTCCCAAACGTCGTGTGCCTTCATGCTGCGCCTCCCTCGATGTCCGCACGGCTGACAAACCGGGTTCGGATGGGCAGCTTGTGGGCAGCCAGGCGCATGGCCTCACGAGCCGAGTCTTCCTCAACGCCGGCAATCTCAAAAAGCATGCGGCCCGGCTTGATCACCGCTACAAAGTGGTCGACCGCTCCTTTGCCGCCGCCCATGCGGGTCTCGGCCGGCTTGGTTGTGACCGGCTTGTCGGGAAAGACACGGATCCAGAGCTTGCCACCACGCCGGACGTAGCGGACGATGGCGCGCCGTGCGGCCTCGAGTTGGCGGCTGGTCATCCAACACGGCTCCAGCGCCTGCAGGCCAAAGTCTCCAAAGGATAGGGTGTTGCCCCGGCCTGCCTGGCCTCGCATTCGCCCCCGATGCATTTTCCGATATTTCGTACGCTTTGGTGTTAACATGGTTCACTCTCCCCTTCTGGGTCGCAGCCACCAGCGCCCCATCCGGGGCCTGGCAGCATCAGGCAGCGGTGCTGGCTTCCTCGATGAGCCTCTCAGGCAGCACCTCGCCCTTGTAGATCCAGACCTTGATCCCAATGCGACCGAAGGTGGTCAACGCCTCGGCGTGCGCATAATCAATGTCCGCCCGCAGGGTGTGGCGCGGCACACGGCCTTCGCGGTTGGTCTCGCGGCGGGCCATTTCCGCGCCGTGCAAACGCCCGGCACAAGTGACCATGGCGCCCTCGGCGCCGAAGCGAATGGCGCGCTGCACGGCCTGCTTCATGGCGCGCTTGTAGGAAATGCGCCGCTCGATCTGCTGGGCGATCCCTTCGGCCACAAGTTGGGCATCCAGCTCTGGTCGCTCCACCTCTTCGACGTCGACGTGGACCTTCTTGCCGGTCAGCTCTTCCAGGTTTCGGCGCAGGGCGTTGACGTTCGCGCCCTTGCGTCCGATCACGATTCCCGGCTTGGCGGTCCAGATCTTGACCGCCACCTGCTTGGCCCTGGGGAAGCGCTCGATCTCTATCTTGGAGATACCGGCATGCCCCAACTCGGCGCGAATCCGCTTTCGAAGCTGCAAATCCTCTTCTAAAAGCTCGGCGTACTCGTCGCGTTCTGCGTACCAACGCGCCTTCCAGTCATAGATGTATCCGAGCCTGAAGCCATACGGATGTACTTTTCGACCCATGCACTTCCCCCTTAGCTCTGTGTCCGCTCTCTCAGGATGACAGTAATGTGTGACGACCGTTTCCTGATGGGCTTGAACCGGCCGCGAGCGCCAAAGCGCCGCCAGCGGCGAACCGGCCCCTCGTCGGCCGAGATCTCGGCAATATAGAGATCTTCGGCCGCCATGCCGAAATTGTTCTCGGCATTGGCCACAGCCGAGCTGACCACCTTGTGGACCGACTCTGCCGCAACCTGGGGCATCATTTTCAACACACCCAGCGCCCGCGTCGCGTCCATGCCCCGGACGTGATCGACCACCAACCGAACCTTTTGAGCCGAATGCCAGACGTGCCGGATCTCGGCCCGGACTTCAAAGTCCTCCATGTCTGCCCCCTACGCCCGCTTCACGCGGGTCTTTCGTTCCTTCTTGGTGTGCCCACGGAAGGTACGGGTAGGCGCAAACTCGCCGAGCTTATGGCCCACCATGTTCTCGCTGACATAGATGGGCACGTGGCGCCGCCCATCGTGAACGGCGATGGTATGGCCCACCATCTGCGGAAATACGGTCGAAGCGCGCGACCAGGTCTTGATAACCCGCTTGGCTACGCCGGGCCGATTCATCTCCTCGATGCGCCGCAACAGTCTCGGCTCTACGAACGGTCCCTTTTTCAAAGATCTGGACATCTCTTACCTTCCCTATCTGCGTTTCTTGCCGCGCCGGCGAACAATCCACTTGTCGGTCGACTTGTTGCGACGAGTCCTGTAGCCCAGGGTTGGCTTGCCCCAAGGCGACTTGGGGCCCGGCATGCCAATCGGCGAGCGCCCTTCGCCACCACCGTGGGGGTGCGAATTCGGGTCCATGGCCGTGCCACGCACCGAAGGCCGGATGCCCAGCCACCGCGTCCGCCCCGCCTTGCCCAGCGTGATATTGCCGTGGTCGGTGTTGCCCACCTGGCCAATGGTCGCCATGCATTGCACGTTCACCAACCGCACCTCACCGGAGGGCAGGCGGATGTGGGCATAGCGCCCCTCTTTGGCCAGCAACTGCGCCGACGTGCCCGCAGCCCGCACCAGCTGGCCGCCCTTCCCCATGTGCAGCTCAATGTTGTGAATCGTCGTGCCCACCGGGATATTGCTGATGGGCAAGGCATTCCCCAACCGCACCTCGGCTTGCGCACCCGACATGATCATGTCGCCCACCTTGAGGCCCAGCGGCGCCACGATGTAGCGCTTCTCGCCGTCGACATAGACGACCAGCGCGATGCGCGCCGAGCGGTTGGGGTCGTACTCAATAGAGTCGACACGCCCCGGTACGTCAAACTTGTCGCGCTTGAAGTCGATCACGCGATAGCGCCTCTTGTGCCCGCCACCCCGGTGCCGCACGGTGATCTTGCCACGAAAGTTCCGGCCGGCCTGCTTCTTCAACGGGCGCAACAGTGACTTTTCTGGCCTGGTTCGGGTAACCTCTTCGAATGTAGAAACACTCATTCCCCGGCGACCAGGCGAAGTTGGTTTGTATACTTTGGTCGGCATTTTCCACCCCTCTAGCTGGAACCTGTCCCCCGTGTCCGGAGAGCGAAGCCTCGTTAGCGTTCCCTCTCCAGCCCGGGGTCCTATTCCCAACCTCTAGACGCCCTCAAAGAATTCCTGGATTCGCTCGCCGGGGGCCAGCGTGACCACCGCCCGCTTCCAGGTTGGCTGCGTCACAATCGTCTTGCGCCCCAGCCGACGCCGCTTGGGCTTCATGACCATCGTGTTCACCGACTCGACGCGAACGTCAAAGATCTTTTCTACGGCCTCTTTGACCTGGAGCTTGTTGGCCGACCGGTCGATCTCGAACACGTACTGGCGAGCATCCCTCTGGATATCGGACTTTTCCGTCAGGATTGGGCGCTTGAGCACCTTATAAATGTTCATCATCCGTCTCCCCTGCTGCCTAACCCAGGATGCCTTCGATGACTTCCAGCGAAGCCAGCGGCATCAGGATATAGTCGTACTTGAGCAGGTCGCGCACGTTGAGGTACTGGGCCACCAACGTTCTGACCTCGGGCAGGTTGCGAACTGAGCGCAGGATGGCATCATCGCTCTGCGGCAGCAGGATGAGGACCGAAGAGTCCACTCCCAGGTTGCTGAGGATGCCCATCATTTCCTTGGTCCGGGGCACCTCCATGTGCAGAGCATCAAGCACCCGGACCTGCGCTTCGGACGCCTTGGCCGAAAGTGCAGAGCGCAGCGCCTGCCGCCGCATCTTGCGCGGCATCTTTTGCTCGTAGCTGCGCGGCGTGGGTCCAAACACCACGCCGCCACCTCGCCAGTGCGGAGCGCGGATGCTGCCCTGCCGGGCTCGTCCCGTGCCCTTCTGGCGCCATGGCTTGCGGCCACCACCCGCCACCTCACCCCGGGTTTTGACTTTGTGCGTCCCCTGGCGCGCATTGGCCAGCTGCCGGAGCAAGGCCTGGTGCATCACCGCCTCGTTGATCGGCGCCGCGAAAATATCGTCGCGCAGCTCTACTTCACTTACCTGTTCGCCCTGTATGTTATAGACAGGCACTTGCATTGCCATCACTCCTCATTTTGCATGCCAGGTTCGCGGCTGCTTACTTGCGCGCCCTCTTGAGCAGGCGGGTTTTGCGTGCTTGCCGGATGAACAGCAAGCCATTCTTGGCCCCCGGCACAGCTCCCCGCAACAAGAGCAGGTTGCGCTCCGGATCGACCTTGACGACCTGCAACCCCTGGACCGTTACCCGCTCGTTGCCCATACGGCCCGGCATCCGCTTGCCCCTGAAGACACGTCCGGGAGTCGTGCAGGCTCCGATGGAGCCCGGTGCCCGGTGCCGGTCCGACTGGCCATGCGTCTTCGGTCCGCCGGCAAAGCCATGGCGCTTGACCACGCCGGCAAAGCCCTTGCCTTTCGAGCTTCCGGTCACGTCCACGAGCTCACCCGTCTCAAAGATGTCCACGGTCACCCGCTGGCCTTCTTCGAAGGGCGAGACGTCGTCTGGTGCCATCCGCAGCTCGCGCAAGTGGCGCAATGCCGGAAGGTTGCTTTTTTGTAAGTGCTTCAACTCTGGTTTGGTCAGGCGCTTGGGCTTGAGCTCCTCAAACCCCATCTGCACGGCTGTATAGCCGTCGCGCTCGACCGTCTTGACCTGGGCCACATAACAGGGGCCTGCTTCTATGACGGTGACCGGAATGACCTCGCCCCGTTCATCGAACACCTGGGTCATGCCGACCTTCTTGCCTAAAATACCTTTCATACCTACCTCCATGGGACTGTCAGGCTAGGCGCACCTGCATCATCCCGTCGGGCTCGCAGTATGCGGGCTTGATGCCCTGCACTTGCCGCTCGACTGATAAGGCATCGGCTCGGCCGGACTTGTGCGTCCAGCCTCAGTCCTGTTTAGTTGTCAAATCCCCATCCGTACCGTCACGGACAGTACTAGAGCTTGATCTCGATGTCGACCCCGGCCGGCAGTTGCAGCCGCATAAGCTGATCAACCGTCTTGGATCCAGGTTCGATCACGTCGATGAGTCGCTTATGCGTCCGAATCTCGAACTGCTCTCGCGAATCCTTGTCAATGAACGGCGAACGAATGACAGTGTACTTCTCAATGCGCGTCGGCAAGGGAACCGGCCCCACCACCTGGGCACCCGTTCGCTCGGCCGTGTCGACAATTTGCCTCGCCGACTGATCTAGGATCCGGTGATCGAAAGCTTTGAGTCGGATTCTTATTTTCTGCTTGGCCATGGTCTCCTCATCACCACTCTGCGGCAGCCATCATTGGCAGCCAGTACTCCTCTTAGCCCACGACCTTGGAGATGACGCCCGAGCCCACGGTGCGCCCACCCTCGCGGATGGCAAAGCGCGAACCCGACTCGATGGCCACCGGCACGATGAGCTCGACCTTGATGGTCACATAGTCCCCGGGCATCACCATCTCCACGCCCTCGGGCAGCTGCACCGAGCCCGTCACGTCCAACGTCCCCACGT
>JBFYTF010000231.1:0-11191 GCA_041300865.1 Anaerolineae bacterium | reverse complement strand
TGTTCGCGTTCGAGTGAGAAGGAGATGAAAGAGTGGATCTGAATCAGTTGTCGTCGCTCATCATGAATCTGTCGACGCTGGCCTTTGTGGTGACCGGCATGCTGGCCATGGGCCTCAGCCTGACCGTCGCCCAAATTGTCGCGCCATTGCGTAACATCCGCCTGGTGATCCTGGCTTTGCTGGCGAATTTTGTGCTGGTGCCTTTTCTGGCCTATCTGATCGGCCTGATCATCCCGCTCAGCGATGGCCTGCGTGTCGGGCTGATCCTGGTCTCTACCGCGGCCGGGGCACCCTTTCTACCCAAGCTGGCCCAGGCCGCCAGGGGCAACACCGCCTTGTCGGTCGGGTTGATGGTGCTGTTGATGGTCGTAACCGTCCTCTATATGCCCATCGTGCTGCCGCTTCTGATGCAGGGTGTGACGGTCAAGCCCTGGGATATTGCCCGCTCGCTCATTGTCCTGATGTTGATCCCGTTGGCGGTCGGTCTGTTCATGAAGGCGCGTTACACCCCAACCGCCGACCAGCTTCAGCCTTACATGGCGCAGACCTCTACCTTTGCCCTCGTCCTGTTGCTGGTGGCGGGCCTGCTATCGAACCTGAGCGCCATGCTGGCCATCATCGGCACGGGCGGGTTCATTGCCGCGCTGCTATTCCTGGCTGGGGCGTTTGTCATTGGCTACTTTCTCGGCGGCCAAGATGCACCGACCCGCTCGGTGCTGGGGCTGGGCACCGCCCAGCGCAATCTGGCAGCAGCCCTGGTCGTTGCCACCGCCAACTTTGCCGACGATCCGGACGTGACGATGATGGTCCTGATGCTTGGTTTGGTGGGACTCGCCGTCTTGATGGTCTCTGCCGGCGAGCTGGGCAGGCGCGCCAAGGCCCCGGGTGCAGATCTGTCGGAGGCCTAGGCCATGTCTCTCCTGGATCGGTTGTCGATTTCCATTATCTATGTGCTGACAGCAGGCCTGGCGGTACTCGTCGCCGAGATCGGCTTTCGCCTCGGGGTTCGGCTCCGGCGCCGTGATCCTCGCTTCCTGCAAGGCTCGATGCCGATTGCGGAGGTGGCCGGCCTATTGGGGCTGCTGGGCTTTTTGCTTGCCTTCTCCATCGGCATCGCCGTCAACCACTTTGACACGCGCCGCGAGCTCGTCGTCGCCGACGCCAACGCCATCGCAACGAGTTACCTGCGGACCAGCTTTCTGAGCGAGCCGGATCGGACCCAGGCGCGGCAGCTCTTGAGCGAGTACGTCGATCTGCGCTTGGCTGCCGTGGACCCGACCAGGCTGGAAGAGGTGCGCCGCCGGTCCGAAGAGATTCACGACCAACTGTGGTTGATTGTGGAGGTACAAGCCAGCCAGAACCCAGACGGCGACAGGGTCAAGTTGTTCGTGGACGCCGTCAATCACATGTTCGACACCTATGGCCAGCGGCTGGCCGCCGTATCCAACCTGCGTCTCCGGCCGCTCATGTGGCAGGTGCTCTTTGGCACCGCGGTGCTGACCTTTTTCCTGATAGGCCTCGTCAGCAGTGTGGACGGCAAGAGAAACGCCGTCGTCTGGATAGTCCTGGCGTTGGCGCTGGCTGCGATCTTGGCGCTCATTGCGGACCTCGACCGATCGCAAGAGGGATTGCTCACTGTCAGTCAGCAGGCTCTCTGGGATCTGCAAGGGCAGTTCGCTGCACCCGCGCCTTGAGGCCGGTTCTGGCCCAAAGGGGAAAATGGACAGACAGAGCCAGGGTGAATGGCAGCTGATCCGCACCTTTCCGAGTTGGGCGTTGTTGGTCGAGAGCGAAGGGCACTGGCCGTGGCAGCGCGGCCCAGCAGAAAGTGAGCATAGACAGGGGCCGGGTACGACTCGCCCTGCCAGAAACTGAGGAGTGCGCGATTCCGATGTGGCTTTCGATAAGGGGTAGGGGCGGCTCCCTGCCGCCCGGCAGACAAGAGGGAAAATGGATCCTGGCGCTGGGCCTGTTGATCGGGCTGCTGAGCGTGAGCCCGGCAGCGGTTGCCGCCCCAACGCCAGGGGCGCAGCCTGGGTCCGAGACCGTGCCGGCGTTGGAGGTGCCTCAGGCCACACCCAGCCTGGTGCCTGCGAGCACCGCAGAGGCTGCTCCGGAAGAAACCGAGGGCGTGATATCCGAGGGCACAGTTGAGGGCGGTGAGCCTGAGCCGACGGCCATCGGTCTGCTGGAGGGCCTTGTCGAAACGCGGACGCCTGTACCCACCGCTACACCGGGACCGATCGTAAGTGGGGTCGAACAACTGGCCGCTGAGGTCGGGCTGGACATGACGGAATTCGCCGGATTGCGTGCGCCCGACTGGATCAATCTGGGCATCTCTCTGCTCTTTGTGCTGTCCGGCTACTTGCTGGGCACCTGGCTGATCCGCAGAGCCCTGCCGCGTCTTGCCCGCCGCACGGTGACCGAGTTCGACGACGCCTTCCTCAAGCAGGCGGGGCCCAGCCTCCGCTGGCTGGTTGTCGTCCTTGTCCTCCAGCTCGCCACGGAACGGCTGACCTTTATGGGCGTCGGACTCAGGCGTGTGGTAGGGGACATCTACTTCGTCCTGGAGATGGTCCTTGCCTTCCGCATCGTCTGGCAGTTGATCCACCTGGCCGAGCGGTGGTATTCCGAGCAAGGAGGAGAGAGATCTCACGCCGACGAGCTTGCCCCGGTCATCACCCTCTTGGTCCGCGTCGGGCGTGTCGTGGCTGTCATCGTCGGAGCGGCGCTCCTGTTGTCCCACTTTGGCATCAACGTCGCAGCGCTTGGCGCAGCACTGGGCCTGGGCGGCCTGGCCTTCTCGCTGGCCGCCCGGGACACCATCGCCGACGCTATCTCCGGGTTTATCATCCTCGTCGACCGGCCCTTCCGCATCGGCGACCGGATCGAGATCCAGGGGGTCGGTACCTGGGGCGACGTGACCGATATCGGCATTCGCACCACGCGCATCCGCACCCGCGACAACCGCATGGTCATCGTACCCAACTCGGTGATCGGTGCCAACCAGGTGGTCAACTACACCTATCCCGATCCACGGTACCGGATCGAGACCCACGTGGGCATTGCCTATGGCACCGACATTGAGACTGCGCGCAGGGTCATCGTCGAGGCGGTTCAGCAAGTGGAGGGGGTGTTGGCCGACAAGCCGGTCGATGCCCTGTACAACGAGATGGGGGATGCCGCCATGATCTTTCGCGTGCGGTGGTGGATCGAGTCCTACGTCGACACGCGGCGTGTCATCGATCGCGTCCACACTGCCCTGCAGCATGCCATGGACGAGGCCGGCTTCGAGCCAGCCCTCCCAACCCAGAAGGTCAACCTGCAGCTTCCGGGCCAGCAACTTGGAGCAGCAGGCCTCGCGCTGGGTGGTTGGGACACGGTGGCCCCGCAACCCTGGCCCGACGGCCCGAGCTCCTGACTTTTCGTCGGGCCGCTGGAGCAGAAATGAGCGGCCGATCCACGAATGAACTGGGCAGGGTAACAGAATGACAAGCAAACGTACAGGACTCAGCCTGCACAAGCCAGCGACCTATCGCATACGGGTCCAGGGACAACTGGATAAAAGTTGGTCGCCACGTCTGAGCGGAATGGCAATCAGTACAAGCGTCATGCCGGACCAAGGCCCGGTAACGACGCTGGAAGGGGTGTTACTGGATCAGGCGGCCCTGGCAGGTGTGCTGGACGTGCTACTTGGCCTGTGTCTGCCTGTCATATCGGTCGAGTATATCCCGGTCCAGTAGTAGAGAGAAGTGCACACTTTTTCTAATCAAGATAGAACAGTGAAAGGGGACGGAAAATGGCAACAATGGTCGAAATAGTCGCTGAGAGGGGACTGGCGGTCCTTGGATCGCCAGTCGCCCGACAAGGAGCTGTGCGGTTGCGAACCATCATAAAGATCTCTCTGCTCGGGCTCGTGTTGCTGGCACTGGGCGGGTGCCAACTGATACCCGGGCGGAGTGCCGGCGCTGACCTGGTCAGCACCAGCTGGGTGTTGAGCTCCCTTGACGGCAATCTGCCGCTGCCCGGCACCAACGTGACCCTTCAGTTCGGCACCGACAATGCTGCCGCCGGTTCGGACGGCTGCAACCGGTTCGTCGCGACCTATTCCCAGAGTGGTGATAGGCTCGCCTTTGACCAGCCCATGGCCTCGACCATGATGGCCTGCGAGGAGCCGATCATGAGCCAAGCTTCGGCCTTTGTGGCCGTCCTGGCCGCGACTACGAGATTCACCGCCAGCGAAGGGGAACTGATCTTGCGCGACGGCCGCCGAGACCTGGCAATCCTGGCCCGCGTTTCGCAGGACCTGGCCGATTCCTCGTGGGACGTGATTTCGTACAACAACGGCCGGGAGGCCGTGGTAGGCCTGCTTCTTGGCACCGAGATCTCGGCCAACTTTGGCTTCGACGGCCAGGTGAGCGGCCACGCCGGCTGCAACCAGTACTCTGCCGGCTACTCGGTCGAGGGCAACACCGTCGCCATCGGCCCGGCGGCCACCACGTTCATGTTCTGCGAAGAACCCCCGGGCGTGATGGATCAGGAGAGCGCGTACCTGGCTGCGCTTGAAAGCGCGGCGACCTATCGCATTGAAGGCGATATGCTGGAGATGCGTACCGCTGCCGACCAGATCGCCGTCATGATGACACTTAAGGCCGCTGTGGATATGCCGGTGCCTCCGTCGCTGCCCACGACTCCCTGGGCCCGTGTGACGATGCCGCCGGGCATTAATGTCCATGCCGGCCCAGGCGTCGACTACCCGGTGATCGGCTTTGCCCGAGACGGCGACGAGGGCGAGATCGTCGGCCGTGACGCCGACTGGCGTTGGTGGGCTGTCGCCCTGCCCTCTGCGCCAGACGGCATCGGCTGGGTATCGGCGGATCTCGTGCTCGCCATGAACGTGGAAAACGTGGCGGTGATCGACGCGCCGCCGCCGCCTGTCGTGCCGACCGACGCAGCGCCAACGCCACTCCCGCCGTCTACAGCGACGCCGCTCCCACCGGCCCAGGCAACGTCAACACCACTCCCGCCGCCCACTGCGACCGTAACGCCCCTACCACCTACGGCGACGCCAACGCCCCTACCACCACCCACCGCGACGCCCGCGGCGCAGATCTCGTTTTGGGCCGACCGGACGAGCATCGAGCAGGGCCAGTGCACTGCCCTCCGCTGGTCGGTAGAAAACGTCCAGGGTGTGTGGGTCTATCCCCGGGGTGAGCGGTACTATCGCTTCCCGCGCGCGGGCCAGGGCAGCGAGCAAGTCTGCCCGGTTCGCACGACGACCTACGAGATGCGCGTCCTGCTGCGCGACGGTGCGACGACCTTCCGCGAGGTGACCATCAACGTGGCGGGTCCGCAGCCGACCGTAGCACCGTCCCCGGTGCCCGATCCCCTGGCAGGGACGCGCTGGGATGTGATCAACTATAACAACGGCCAGGGAGCCCTGGTCACGCTGCTCGACGGCAGCCGCATCGCCCTCGATTTTAGCACCGATAGGCAGGTGAGCGGCAACGCCGGCTGCAACAACTTTTTTACATCCTATCAACTGAACAACAACAGCATCACGATCGGCAAGCCGGCCACCACATCGCTCTCTTGTGCAGAGCCAGAAGGTGTCATGGAACAAGAGGCCGAGTTCCTGGCGAGCCTGGAGCAGGCAGCCACCTTCCGCATCGACGGTGACCGCCTCGAAATGCGCACTGCCGGCGACCAGATCGCCATCGTTGCAACACGAGCACCGTGAGAAGCCGGCGCCCGAGATTACGATTGATCGCCCGCTGCCGTCAGTGCGGCCGGTTACGCGGTCCAGCGCATGGGCTGCACTGACGGGCCTGCGCCTGGTTGGGTAATAGAGCGACGCTCTATTACCCAACCGGCAGATCAGAACGCATCAGGTATCGATTGGGGAGAAGACGGGTGAAGAGAGAGCTTGTTTCAGGTTTTCTGATCTTGGCCGCGATGGTGCTGGTGTTGGGAGCGTGTGCCCCAACCCCGGCACCATCGCCCAGGCCACTGCAGACGGCAGCGGGGGCGATGGTGACGCCGACCTCTGCACCGGCTGTCGAGCCGCAGGCAACTGCTAATCTGGACAATCCGGCCGCCATCGAGTATAGCCTGGGCGAGGGAACCATCATCCAGGAGCGCTTCCCCGCGGACAGCCGCTTCCGAACGATGCCGGTGCGTTTGAACGGCCTCATCGCCGTGCCGCCCGGAGAAGGCGGGCCCTACCCGGTGGTGCTCATCCTGCACGGCAACCACCACGGCTGTCCGACGGACGAGATGGGCGTGGACCGCTGGCCGTGCGACCCCGAGGTGGAACAGCCGAATTACCGCGGCTTTGAGTACCTGGTGCGAGAGCTAGCCTCGCGGGGTTATGTGGCGCTGTCGATCAACATCAACGCCGAGAATACCTTCGGCTTTGGTGAGCCGGTGCCGGGCGAACGGCTGCAGCAGTTGGTCGACCTGCACCTGGGCGCCCTGGCCACCGCCGCGGCCGGCGGCGACAATGACTTTGGCGTGGAGCTGTCCGGCCGCGCCGATCTCCAGCGGCTGGCCCTGGTGGGCCACTCGCAGGCTGGCGAAGAGAGCCTGCGCCTGACACGCCAGCTGCAGGATGAGGGTGGTGCCACGGCGAGCCGGCCCTATGGACCCATAAGCGGCCTGCTGCTGCTCGCCTCGGCCGCCGCCGCTCTCGATCCCACAGGCGGCTCCCCGGTGCCGATGTCCGTGATTCTGCCCGCGTGTGATGGTGATATCATCGATCAAGAAGGGCAGCATTTCTACGAAGCCGCACGGCTGGCGCCACAGCAGACGCAATGGGCGACGTCGGCCTGGCTGGAGCGCGCCAACCACAATTCCTTCAACCATCTCCTGCCGGACGATCCTTTTGGGCGTCGGGGGAGACCGGACTGTGAGGCAATCCTGGAGCCAGACGTTCAGCGCGGGTTTCTAGTTGACTATGCGGCCGATTTCCTGACAACAATCTGGAGCCAGGATTCGGCGGCCGTGCGTGACGCAGCAGCTCGCCTGGGCCTCGACGTCCAGGCCCCGGCGCCGGACGAGCTTTACGGTCTGCCGGCGCGGGTAGCAACCCTGGCGGCCGCAGACGACCGCCAGCCGCTGCTGGTGCCGGCAACGGCCGAAGAGCTGGCGACCAACCTGACAGGTGGCGCGGTGACAGAAGAGGGCATCACGACCCACTTTTGCCCCGAAGGCCACTACACCCCCGCCACGATGCCCGGCAGCGAGCCGTGCCGCCGGGTCACAGTGACGATACCGGGCCAGCCGGCGCTGGCGGTCGTCTCGTGGGCCGAGCCGGGTGGGGCGTGGCGCTTTGCGCTCCCGCCGGGCGAGGGCGACCTGAGCGGCTACACGACGCTCAGCCTGCGCGCGGCCGTAGACCCGCTATCAGCGCTGAACCCCGCGGCCGGCCCACAGGCTTTTACCCTGCAGTTGACCGACCGCGCGGGCAATCGCGCCGCCGTGCCAACGCGGCCCGGTGAGCCGGCCCTGGCATTCCCCGCCGGATTGGTGCAGGAAGACGACTTTTCTGGTGAGTTTTTCACCGGCCCGGTACCCATGACCACGATCCGGCTGCCGCTGAGCGATTTCGACGGGGTCGATCTGGCCGACATTGGCGAAATCGCGCTGCTGTTCGATCAGACTCCCAGTGGCTCACTCTTTATGGGAGACATCGAATGGGTGGGGCCGTCGTATCCATAGTGGTATCTCTGATGCGCCAGCCCATCGTCAGTGCGGTGGCCATCCCGGCGTTCCCGATCCTGTTTCTTGGCGTCCAGGGCCCGTCACAGGCGCCATCGAACTGCTGCTCGCCCTCCGAGGGGGCGGCTTGGGCATGGGCATCTGGGGCGCACTCTAGCGTCAAGCAGGCGTTTGCTGCGACAGGGGATGATGATGAACGACGAATTGTCTCATTTGACCGACCGGCGACTCAGGACACCCCGAGCCGCGGCCATAGCCGGCATACTATTCGCCCTGCTGCTGGCCACATCGTCCATCCTGATCCGGATCTCTATCCCAGAGGATCCGGCCGATGGCGGCAGGTGGCTGGAGGAGCGGGGTAGCACGGTTGCCCTGGCCCTTGGTCTGGCGCCCTTTTCCGGCATTGCTTTTCTGTGGTTCATCGGCGTGGTGCGCGACCGCATTGGGCACTTTGAGGACCGCTTTTTTTCGAGCGTCTTCTTTGGCAGCGGCCTGCTGTACCTGGCCATGATGTTTGTCGCGGCAGGGTTGGCCGGCAGCTTGCTGAGCACCTATGCCATCATACCGGATCAACTTGTCGAAAATGGCATCTATACGTTCGGCCGGATGATCATGTGGCGGATCAGCAACGTCTATGCCATTCGCATGGCCGGAGTGTTCATGATCTCGCTGGGTACCATCTGGGTCCGCACCCATACCATGCCACGCTGGCTGGCCTTCCTGACCTATGGGTTGGCGCTGGTCCTGTTGCTGAGCATCAGCTACAGCCTGTGGGTAACGTTGATCTTTCCGGCCTGGGTGCTGATCATCAGCGTCTACATCCTGGCCGTGAATCTGCGCCGTAAGGCCATGGGTGCCGCGGAGGGTGCCTCCGTGTGAACGGACCGGCTTCAAACTCCCGTCTCGGGATCAAAGAGGAGGAAGAACAATGTCAAAAAATACCAGGATTCTGATCGCGGCTCTGGTGGCCCTGGCCATCGTCGGCTGTGCTGTCCTGGCCGTTGTGTGGCTCGTCAACCGTGGCGACGAAGAAGCGCCGGCCGATCCACTGGCCGGTACCAAGTGGCAAGCGCAGTCTTTGGCGCTCGGCGAGGGAGGCAGCCTGGTCTCACCCCTGGCTGAGACGCAACTGACGGCCGAGTTCGGTGCCGGCGCATCCCCTGAAGAGAGCATCGTCAGCGGCCTGGGAGGCTGCAACCGGTATACCGCCGGCTACACCGTGAATGGTGACTCGCTGTCCATCGCCCAGCCTGCGGCGACGATGATGTTCTGCGAAGGACCCGAGGGCGTGATGGACCAGGAAGCCCTCTTTCTGAGCGTCATGCAATCGGCGAGCAGCTTTCAACTGGAAGCGGAGCTTTTGCGCATCCTGGACTTCCAGGGCAAGGTGGCGGTGGAGTTTGTTCCCTATGAACCGGCAGCCGAGATGACCGACCCGCCGCTGGCGGCCGACGATTCCTGGGAACGCGTGGCCGCCGCGGGTAAGCTCGTCGTCGGCACATCCGCCGATTACCCCCCCTTTGCTTTCTTTGTCGGCGAAGGCCAGATCGACGGTTTTGACATCGCCCTGATGGACGAGCTCGGCCGGCGGCTGGGCGTAGCCATCGACTACCGCGACCTTGCCTTCGACGGCCTGGGCCCGGCACTCGTCCAGGGACAGATCGACGCCGCCATCGCCGCCATCTCGCGCACGCCGGAGCGGGAGGCCCTGGTCTACTTTAGCAACGTCTACCTGGTCGCCGAGGATGGAGTCCTGGCCGGCGAGGATTCGGACATTGCCATCGGCTCCGCCGGCGACCTGGCGGCCTACCGGGTCGGCGTACAGCGCAACACGGTCTACCAGGATTGGGTCCAGACGACGCTGATCGACCCCGGCCGCATGTCGCCCGACAATCTCTTTGCCTACGAAAAGGCCGAACACCTCCTGCGCGACCTGCGGGAGGCGCGCATCGACCTGGCGATCATGGATGCCCAGGCGGCCCAGGCTTTTGTCGAGCAGGGGGGCGTCAAGCTGGTCGCCAAGGGGCGGGGCCAACAGCACTATGCCATCGCCCTGCCCTTTGGGGCGGCGGCCCTACAAGCCAGGCTGAACGAGGTCATCACCGAGATCTATGCCGACGGCACGATTGCCGGCCTGTCCCAGCGCTACCTCGGCGTGCCTCAGGTGCTGCCCACGCCGACGTCAGCGCCGGTGCTGCCAACGTCGACGCCGGCGCCGGTGCCCACGAGTGGGCCGGGTACGCCCGTCCCTCAGCCACCCTGCACCGATGGCCTGGCCGTGGTCCAGCACTTGACACAGGATGGCCAGATGCAGCCCGGCCAGGCTTTCAGCAAGGGCTGGCGGGTTCAGAATACCGGCACCTGCGCCTGGAGCAGTGACTACCGGCTCGTCTTTGCCAGCGGCGACAGAATGGGCGGCCAGCCGGTCGCCATAAGCCGCGAGGTCCGGCCGGGCGACACCTACGACCTCCAGGTCGGGTTGGTCGCCCCGGTCCGGGCGGGCAGCTACCAGGGGGTGTGGCAGATGGTCAACGGCCAGGGCACCGCCTTTGGCCAGCGCCTGAAGGTGAGTATCACGGTTCCGGCGGCACCGACCGTCACCCCGGCGCCGACCCAGACGCCGGTAGCCGGCATCACCTTCACCGTAGACCGGACCAATATCCGCGCCGGCGAGTGCGTCGTCTTTCGCTGGAGCGTGGACAACGTCCAGGCGGTCTTTTTCTACCAGGAGGGACAGCGCTGGCAGGACCGGGGCGTCACCGGCCAGGAGACCCGCACCGAATGCCCGCCTGCCACGACGACCTATGTCCTGCGGGTAGTCAAGCGCGACAACACGGTGGACGAAAGGCGGATCACCATCTTTGTGGAGCCGGCGCCGCAGGCGCCCACCATCGCCCGCTTTACGGTAGACCCGCCGGGCCAGATCACGCTGGGCCAGTGTGTGACCGTCAGGTGGCAAGTGGAGGGCCAGATCGATTCGGTCCGGGTGACAGCGAACGGCCAGGCACTGTGGGATGCGGGGCCGACAACGGGCAACACACAACACTGCCCGGCCCAGGTTGGCGCAGTCACGTACGCTATCGAGGCAGTGGGACCGGGCGGCACCAGCCGTGGCCAACAGGTGGTCAACGTGGTGGCACCGGCCACGGCGACGCCTGTGCCCACCCCCGCGCCCGAGCAGCCGGCGATCCACTCCTTCTCTGTCAGTCCCAGTCAGATTCCGGCCGGCGAATGCGTCAGCGTCAACTGGAGTGCGGGCGGCGGCACGTCCTTCACCCGCATCCTGCGCAATGATGCGGTGATCGTGGATGGCGCCGGCTTCAGCGGTCAGCAGCAGAATTGCCTGGACGAAGTGGGCACGTACCGCTACCGGTTCGAGGCGTACAACCCGGCCGGCCAGATGGTATCTCAAGAGGCAGGGGTGACCGTGACCCAGGCGCCGCAGCCGAACCCGCTGGCCGGGACAAGCTGG
>JBFYTF010000648.1:0-4728 GCA_041300865.1 Anaerolineae bacterium | reverse complement strand
GCGCGCCGGGAGCATGGCCCACAGGTAGCGGGCGGGGGAGCACGCGAGGTCCGGCGGCGGATCGTTCGCCACGGCCTCGACGGCGGGATTGGCGACCGGCTCAGGCGTGGTCGCTGCGGGTACGGGAGCCAGGGCGGTGACCGCCGGACGCAACGGTGAGTTGGGGGCGAGCACGCCGTAATAGCTGCTCGACGGCATCGAAGAGGATGCGCAGGGCGCTGGCCATCACGGCGTGGATCGGCGTGCAGAACCTTTCGAGCAAGTTCAACGAGGCGCTGAGCAACCCGATGTAGGGGTTTTGCCGCGTTCCGCCCCGTTCACCATCGGATTGAACCCACCATGCGATTCATTTGCGAGCTTCTGCTTTCGATCTGACTGTCGTCGCAATGGTGTCCGCCTCGTAATTCCCAGGGGTGGATAGTTGGTCGTATTAGAGCGCGTCTGGGGGCCGAGACGGGCACGCCAGGAGGTCCGATGAGATTTCGTCAGGGCAGCGGCGCAAATCAGGGACAGACTACGATTCCTACTGCGGAACTCATTGTCTGTCCTCGTTTTCCCGTCTTTGCACCCTTGAAGGAAAGTACGATCTCAGTTCGGTGATGTGCTCAAGGGGCTCGATTTGGCGCCGCTGGCGCGCAGGTTGACGAAGCGGTTGATCAGGTCAAACCAAAACGGGGCGCCAAGCATCGCGGCCAGGGCGGTGAGCAACAGGCCGGCAATCTTGAGGGGCCAGGACGCCACATCGATGGGCCAGCAGGGTGTCTGCACCGTCGAGCCCATACAGGCATAGCCGATGGGCAGGCCCTGGGCGGCCAGCACGTTGAGGCGGGCGCGGGTCTCCGCCAGTTGCTCTTGCCGGGCCTTGAGTACGGCGGCTTGGTCTTCCTGGCGCGCCTCAGGGGACTGCCCCATCTGCCCTGCGGCCGGGACGGCGCGCAACCTGTCCACCTCCGCCTGGTACCGCTCCACTTGGGTCGCTGCCGTGGCTAATTCGGTGCGTAGGGAGGGGTTACGGACCAATGCCTCGACGATGGCGATGCTGTCGATGTTGAGTGTAGCGGCGACCACCAGACCAATCACGAAGAGTCGCTTCTGGGTGTGGGCGCCATACCAGCGGGTGACCTGGTCCATGCCCCGCTCGACCCAGCGGGCGACGCTGGCGAGGGCCTCCTCCAGGGTGTTTGCACCCTCGACCAATGGCAGCAGGGCATGCCCCAGGCTGCTGTCGCACTCCTTGGAATTGCGTACCGCGGCCTTGATAGCCGCGAGGTCGAAGACCACCCGCCCTCCGCCCGGCGACTGCATTTGGTGGTATCGCACGAGCACATCGCACAAGGCCTCGGCGACGGCATTGGGCGGGAGATAGGGCGGAGCATGGCCCTTGCCGGGGGCATAGCGATAGAAGGCGACGATGCTGGGGTGGTTGATGGTGCGCAGATAGGTCCAGCGGTCGGTGATAAGGCTGCGCATGCCCTCGACGAGGAAGCGCCCGCGCGTTCCGAGTCTGAGGGCCACAACTTCCTGTATGCCGGAGACGAGCAGGCATACCAGCAGATAGACCAGGGCCAGTCCCAGGGCGATTTCAAGGATAGTGTTCATGTCGATCTCCTTCAAAGACCCACGGGGGCCGCCGCCATCGGCGCCTCGCCGGCGCCCGGCACCATGACCCCCGAGCCGGCGTGTGCAAGGTTGGTCGGCCGATAGTTGGGGTCGTATTCCAGCTTCTTGAAGACGGAGGGATCCACCGATTCGTAGATGGTATTGCCGATGGGCCGGAAGTGGCGGCGAACCCAGGGAAGGGCGGCATACGCGCCCAACGCGAACTCACGGTAGGAGTCGCGGACCGGAGAGCGGTATTCGCTGCTGTCGAGCAGCAGGGCATCGTCCGGGGTGATGGGTACGTTCTTGCGCAGACCCAGGTACAGGCCGCAATCGTAGGCCTTCTTGAGCATCCACGCGAGCGACAGGTCCGGCAGCAGGTCGTCCTCGTAGCCGCCGCCGACGTTGGCGTGCGCACCCGGAAACCAGCGCTGCTCCATCTGGGCGTTGCCGGGGTTGGCAGTCCACAGCAACACATCGTAGGCCGCACGGTGTTCGTCTATGGCGACGGCATGGTAGGCGTTGGAGACGTTGGCGCACAGCTCGGTGTTGTGGAATTTCTCGGCGTACTTAAGGGATGGTACGCCAAGGGCGCCGACCGTGTCCCACACCCCCAGGAAATGAATCTGTACCTCGCGAGATTCGTGCGCGCGAAAGCTCTGTGCCCCCGGGTTGTCCGTTGCACTGCCGCGATAGATCTTGTAGGCGCGCTCCGCCACCGAGTCCGGATTGATGCCAGACGACAGTTGGGCGATGCCGCAGCGCGCGATGAGGCCTGCCAGGCTGCGGGCGGTGTAGGCGCCTCGGCTGAAGCCGAAGATGAACAACTCGCTGTCCTTCAGGTAGTTGCGCACCAGCCAGGCGTAGGCCTGGCAAATGTTCTTCGACAAGCCCATTCCTAGGGCGCCACCGCGGATACGGTCGGCGCTCCCCGTGCCTACGCCCTCGTCGTAAAATTTGATCTGCTCCTCAGTACCGTCCGCACCCCCGGGCAGGTTGGGCGTCAGGGCGTGCAGGCGCGAGACGTTGGTGTGGTCCTTGTAGGTGTTCCAAGTGCCGTCGAGGCACAAGACCAGTCGTCTGCTCATGGATTGGTTCCTCTACTCTTGTCGCACATGGCGCGGGTCGGGTGCGGGGCCGCATTTGGGGGACCGCTGAAGGCGCCGGGACTGCGGACAACGCCACGCGATAGTGGATAAGGGTCTTGTCTTGTGCCTATGGCACAAGTCGAACCCCCAGATAACGCACTCCTTGCGGGGTCCGCCGGCTTCGATGGCATCGCCCGCCCGAGC
This sequence comes from Anaerolineae bacterium, assembly GCA_041300865.1. Lineage (GTDB taxonomy): Bacteria > Chloroflexota > Anaerolineae > JAAYZQ01 > JAAYZQ01 > JAAYZQ01. Next base: position 1,837 of record JBFYTF010000648.1, on the reverse strand, counting down.
GGCCAGTTTGTTCACGGTTGGGCGAAGGACTGGCCTGCGAAGACGTAGGTGCGGAAACCCCACGGTGGAAAGCGCTGGACCGTGGCGCGGTCGTAGACCTTGAGCAGCTCGTCACCGAAGGTGGACTGACCGACCACCAGGCCGCGCGTGTACTGAAAGTGCCACCACTCGGTGTTGATGTACGTCTTGCGCCAGTTGTTTCGGGCGCGGATGCGGTCGAACCCCGCCTCGGCAAACAATCTGGTGAGGTCAGTAAAGGTACCGGTGATGGTCTTGTTGGTGGGGCTGTCGGCCTTCCAGATCATGCCGTCCAGGGTCATCTGTTCCCCGTCTCGGGTCCTGGCGTAGACTCGCCAGTAGGGGTTCGCTTCCCCCGAATCCCGAACTGCCACGAGTGGATCGGTGCGAGGATCGGTCATCGCGCTCTGGATCATGACGTCCAGGGCGCGCCCCGTGTAGTGAAACGAGGTCTTAGAGCGTCCGGCGCCGACCGAAGCGCTAAGTTCCCGCTTCCCGCCGCTGGAAGGGATGATCCCGCCGGCGGCTTTGATGGCCTTGTAGACGGGCTGGTACGCGTCGACGACGTCCTCCCGCAGGTTGAAGCCGTCGTACCCGTCCATGTACCTATCCGCTGGCGCCTTCGCCCAGCGCATCTGCGCCTCTGTCGCGGCGAGCTCAAACCTGGTACCAAGCGCTTGCCATGTGTCATCCCCGACCACCCCGTCATCATCCAGGCCTTTCGATCGCTGGAAAGCCTTGACGGCCTTTTCCGTATCGTTTCCGAACCAGCCATCTATGCCGTTGGTATCGAACCCCTTCTCTGTAAGCAACTTCTGTAGCTGCTTGACTGCCGAGTTGTGGTCGCCGTTTCGCAGGATCATTGCTCGTCTCCTCCACTGGTCGTGTCCGCGTCGGGTTGGACTAATGTGGGCGGCAGGGCTAGTGTGGCGAAAAGTCCGGCGGGGTCAGTTCTGAAAAGTCCGGCGGGGTCAGTCGGCGGGGTCAGTTCTTGCATCGTTGCATGCGACGATGCGAGAACTGACCCCCACCGCCCATTTCCCCGAAGGATAGGAAATCCAACCGCCTACGCCGAAGTATCCTCCCCGTCCGGGGCGCAGTCAAGGCTCGACCTTTCTTACCACTGAAGGGTGAACGGGGCGCCGAAAACAGCCTGAAATCGGCCTGTCGGGAGGAAATGAAGGTGGTTTTCGCGGTAGGAGAGGGAGGGGTTCTCGCGCGCGGCAACGGCCTGTGCGGCAACCCAAGACGGGCCGCTACCAGGACACCCCTTGCTCGTACTCGTACTCCGGCTCTAGCTGAGCGAGGGGATCGCCTGAAGGGCAAGCCTCGGCATCGCTGGCGTCCGCCGCGGAGAACGCAGCCGTTTGGGCAGTGATAACACCCACTACCGTATCGTCAGGCGGGGCAGGACGTGATCTGCCAGATGGGCGGTCTCCGGTCAGTATGCCCAAGTCTTGCGAGTTGCGGGACGAGTGCGTTTAACCTCTGCCCTAAGTTTGCGCAGAACGTCCCCCGCTAGGAATAACGGGTAACTTCGTCTCGGTACATAATCACACGGGCATGATATCGCGGCCGCCACGAGTGGTTGCGTACCACGAGGCGCGAAAACTAGACCGCCGCATCGACGGCGACATGTTCTATTGATCGGGGTCAGCTTAATGCTGACCCCGTGTTTTGTTTGGTATCGGATGTTGACCCGGAACGTGTCAATGATTTTGAGACACCAGCGTTCTTAATTTAGTGTCGATGAATGATCGGTGTTTTCGGCGACATTTTCCTTTTTGGGTGGATTGATCCAAGCGGCCTCAGGCAGCTT
>JBFYTF010000192.1:0-11344 GCA_041300865.1 Anaerolineae bacterium | reverse complement strand
GAAAAAGTCGCCGCTCTGCGGCTCGATGGCCACCACACCTGTCTGGCCTGCCAGCTCAGCCTGGATCTCGCCCAGGCGCGCCTTGGCCTTGGCCTCGAACTCGGCCTTGACCTTCTTGTCTTCCCACATTGCCACGTCTGCCATTGTCCGCCTCCTATTTCCGCTCGACGACGATGCAGCCGCCCATGCCGCCACCGACGCAGGCGGTGATCAGTCCCAGGGACGCGTCGCGGCGTGCCATCTCATGGGTGAGTGTAACCATCAGCCGGGTGCCTGTGGAGCCCACCGGGTGGCCCAACGCGATTGCGCCACCGTTGACGTTGACCTTGTTCCAGTCCCAGCCCTGATCTTCGAGCTCGATACCGCAGGCCATCGACTGGGCGGCAAAGGCCTCGTTGATCTCGACCAGGTCGATGTCGCTGAGCTTGACGCCGGCCTTCTTCAGTGCCTTGGGCACCGCGTAGGCTGGGCCGAGGCCCATGATTTCGGGCGGAATGCCGGCGTAGGCGTAGCCGCGAATGGTGGCCATGGGCTCCAGACCCAGGTCCCGGGCCTTTTCGGCGGTCATGACGATGACCGCCGCGGCGCCGTCGCTGATGGGGCAGGCATTGGCCGGGGTTACGGTGCCGCCCTTCTTGAAGACGGTGGGGTACATGGCCGCCTTTTGGACGGTGAGGGTTGGGTTGATGCACTCGTCCTGGATGATGTCCTCGTAGGCGACCTCCTGGCCGGCTATCTTTTTGCTGACGCGTACCGGCACAATCTCATCACGGAAGCAGCCCTTGCGCGTGGCCATGAAGGCTTTTTTGTGGCTGTTGACGGCAAACTTGTCCTGCTCCTCCTGGCTGATGTCGTACATCATGGCCAGGTTTTCGGCGGTGTAGCCCATGATCACGCCGCACACCGGGTCGGTCAGGCCCTCCCACAGCGTGTCGACAAAGGTGTCGTGGCGCAGCTTGAGGCCCCAGCGCGCGCCGCGGACCACGTAGGGCGAGGTGCTCATGCTCTCGGCCCCACCACAGAGAAAGACCTCGCCATCGCCGGCCTGGATGGCCTGGTAGGCGCTGGTGATGGACACCATGCCCGAGACACAGTTGCGCTGCACGGTATAGCCCGGGACGCGGACCGGTACGCCGGCGAGCAGGGCTGCCACCCGGCCGATGTTGGGCGCATCGCTTTGCTGGCCAATGCAGCCCAGGATGACGTCGTCGATCAGCTTGCCGTCCAGCCCGACGCGATCGATGACCTCCCTGAACACCAGGGCGGCGAGGTGCTGCGCTGTGAGCGTGCGAAACGCGCCGCCATGGCTGCCAATGGGAGTGCGAACACCCCCGACGACGACCACTTCCTTCATGTTTGTCCCTCCCCTTTCGAGTTATCCAAGCCCCGAATCACCAGGTTGAGCGTTGCCTGGAACATGGTGTCCAGGTCGCTGCGCACCAGCCGCTGGCGCAGGGGGTGGCCCATGAGCACCAGCACGCCGTTGATGGCTGCCCAGACCGCGCCGGCGGCCTGCCACGAGTCTTCGACGGCAAAGACCCCTTCCTTCCTACCCGCCTCGATGATCTGGCTCAACAGGCTCAAGCCTCGCAAGCTGTAGTTGTTCACCCGCCGGTACAGCTGCTGCGAAATGGACTCTTCGAAGCGGCCCCGGTCGAAGGCCATGATGAGGCGGAAGTAGCTGGGCTGTTCGCAGAAGAAGTGGAAGTAGGCCATGGCCACGGCTCGCAGCTTTTCGTCCGGCGGCAGGATCGCGGCCTCCTGCTCCCCGGCCTTCAGCCTTTCGAGGAGGAGGTGGAGCCCTTCTAAGAGCAAATGAGCAAGGATCTCCTCCTTGCTCTCGAAGTACAGGTAGACGGTACCCTTGCTGACCTGCGCCCGGGCAGCTAGCTCGTCCATCGTCGGGCGGTGAAAGCCGCGCTCAAAGAACTCCTGCCGGGCAGCGTCGAGGATTTCCCGGCGGCGTTGGGCCTTTTCGCGTGCCCGTCGCTCAGCGGTGCTCAAAAAATCCCCCTTCCAGACTCTCCGTCCTGGAGCTCGAACTGCTGGTCAGTGACTGACTCGCAGTCATTATACATCAAGTCGGCGTGGGTGTCAAGTGCGGGTGTGGCCCCATTGGCAGATCCATGGTGGCATCAGAACGCAAGCGTTCAATCTGCACCAAGCAGAAGGAGTACTCGCGGATGGGAGCTTGTCTTGGTCTGTTCCGTTTGCCGAGCTCGGGGGCTTGAGCTGCAGTGGGGCGCACCAACGGCAGGTGCGCCCCACCGCAAGCTACTGGAGCACGAGGGGCAGGTACAGGTACTGGCCGCTGCCTGGTTGGATGGCGACGGTCAGGCGCGTCGAGCCGGCAAAGACCGGCACGTCAAACATGGAGGAGCGGATGGCGCCGTTGCTCTCGGTGAACAGGTACATCATGGTCGGCACGTCGCTGCTGCCGGCTACGTCCACGGTCAGGCTGCCCGCCAGCGGATCATAGCTGGCGCCGGCGATGTCCGAGGTCCGCATGGCGCGGGCGTAGCGACACGCATCGTCGACTGTGACATAGATGGGGTCGTAGGCCGCCAGGTTCGCCGTGACCCCCTGCAGGATGGCACGCCAGTTCACCAGGTCGATGGGTTCGACGTAGGGCCAGTGCGTCAGCAGGTTTGGAATGGCCATGTTGTCCAGGGCGCGCTTGGCCTGGCGCGTGCCGCGGCCCACGCTGCCCAGGACGTCGTTGTTGGGGTACCACTCGTAGCCGGTGTCGTCGCGGATCTCGGTGGCGCAGTTAAAGAACTGGCCATCGAATTCGGGATGGCCGGGGACGTCGATCCAGTCGGCATAGTACAGCGGCTCGCCGCCGCCGCTGTTGCCCGTTTCGTACAGGCGGAAGGGGCCGTTCTGGATCCAGGGCGCACCGAAGGGCTGCCCCGGCTCCATCACGATTGCCAGGAACTCGACCCCCCAATCCTTCAGACCCTGGAAGGCGTTGGTGCCGATCTCGTATTCGTGCGGCACGACGTACGGAGAGATGGGGATATTCTCGATGTTGTGCCAGGCGGTGGCGTCGGCATAGTTGGCCGCCATCACGTTGTCAGGCCAGCTGGCCGCGTGGGCGTCGTCGTAGTAGAAAAAGGTGTCCCCGTGGACTGCGTGCACGGAGGCTGTGGCTTGCCCGGTGTGGACCAGGGACGAAAGGTGGGCTTCGTCCGGCGGGCCCAGGTCGCCGTAGAACAGCCCGATCCAGGGCTTGAAGCCGAACTCGTTGGCGATATCGAGCCAGCCAAAGGGCCCCGAGACGTCGTCGACGCGCATGGTGAGAAAGGGTGGCATGCCCTGCATGGCGAACGGTTTGCGCGCCGCCCAGACGATGCTGCGCCACACCAGGTCGTCGAGGGCGCGCATGGGCCCCTTGACGAGGTGCGACATCCAGTCGTACGTGCCCCACTGCACGGCCCGGCCCTGGCCAAACGTCGTCGACAGCAGGAAAGGTTCGCTGCTCGACATGGCCAGGACGGTGACGTCCGCGGGCAAGGGGCCGAGACCGGCCATGGTCATGCTGCCCGTCCCCAACCATTCGCCCGCCCAGTGGCTCGCGGTGATGTAGGGCATGGGCGGAACCGGCGTGCCCACCGGGGTCAGCCGGACAGACGCCCAGCCGAACAGGGTCAAGGTCTGCGTGACCGTGGGGTAGGTTTGCTGAATCGCGCGCTCGAGCGGCTGGGCCGGGGCCAGGACCTCAGGGCTGGCCCGGAGATACACGTCCTCGGTATACGGGTCGAGCAAAGGGTAGGTTGTAGCCAGGGTGGCGGTGAACGGAGTCGCAGCGTTAAAGTAGATCTGGAAAGTGCCGTTGCCGACGGACACCGTGCCAAGCGAGTAGTCGGTAAACCTGTCTTCGCCGCCGCTGCCGCTTTCGGTATCGACGGAATATGCCTGGGGGTTGCCGGCATTGTAGCCGTAAAAGTAGCGCATACTGGGGCGGCGGCTGTCGGTGTAGAGGCTGGCGCTCACTGTGTAGGTGCCGTTGGGAATGCCGCCGCTGTAGCAGCGCATGGCCGGCAGGCCGTAGGCTGCCTCGCCCGCGTCGGCCATGACGGCCTTGACGCCGCGCGGCGGGTAGGCGTATTCCGTCCACTGCCCATCGTCGGCTACGAGATTCAGGGCGTCGGTGGCTGTGGCCAGGACAGGATCCTGGTGGAGGTCGTCGCTGCAGTCGATGACGAGCCCCGGTTCACGCAACGGGTTAACGAACCTCACGCTCCAGTCGATAGACGGTGCCTTGTAAGCAAAGCCCCAGATGTCCTGAACGAACTGGTAGCGGGCACTGCTGCCATCGGGTGAAAGATCGTTGTCCAGGCTGACAAGGCCCGTGCCGCCGTCGACTGCAGCGCTGATATAGGCCTCCTCCGCGGGGTCCAGGGCGCTGCCGCCCACATCGATCTGGCGATGGCCGATAAGGATCAGGGCGTGCTGTCCGATGTCGGGTCCAATGGGCGTGGTGCGCACATTGAGGAGGCTGTATGGAATGCCGTAATGGTCAAGGTAGGGCTGGACCAGGCGCTGAAAGTCCGAGTAGTGGGCGCTCTGGTCGTTGACCAGCACGACGACGCCGGCGGACAGGGCGCTGCCCTGCGCCGTGACGTGCCGGGGCAGAGAGCTGTTGGTGAGCACAAGCGACAGGAGAATTGTGAGGGAAAGGGCCGTACCTCTCCACGCGGGGCTCCGCCGCCGTGGCAGGTTGAAGGGCATGGTCTAACTCCTTTTGGAACTGGTTCGGTTCGCGTCGTTGCCAGGCCAGAGGGGGCACTCTCCGCGCTTAAGGCGGCAGATAGCGCGTCAAACCTGGAAGACGGAGAAGGAGCCAGGTGCGCTGCCCGCGCGGCAGCGCACCTGGCCCGCCCGCGCTATGGACTAAAGTTTCTGAAAACCATAGGCAGGTAGAGCCGGAAAAAGTCTCCGGCAAGCGGCAGATTGAAAGCGTTGTTGGTCGTGTTGAACTCGACGTCAAAGGGGCTCATGCCCTCGATCTCGAGCTGGTTGACGAGCACTCCTTTGGGCAGAGGATCCGGCAACCGAACGGTGACCTGGAACTCCTGGCTCGTCCGTGCCGGCAGCGAGTCGAACATCCACTCCAGCTGCGACCCGGTGATCGTCGGGGCCGAGGGCGCCGTGCTGCTCACAAAGGTGACCCCCGCGGGCAGCGTGTCTACGACGCGGACGTCATAGTTCGGGTCCGAGTCCCAGGGCCAGACGTTGAGGTTTCCAAACTCGATGGTAAACACCAGGAGCCCACCCGGCTGGACCGTCCCGCTCGTCAGCCGCTTGGTGGCATACAGATCGGGCCCGGTGTAGACCGTGGCCGTCGCCTGGTTGTCTTCAGGATTGACGTCCCCCGGGTACGGTCCCGAGATGGCGTTGCTGTAGGCCAGGCCCTGGTCCCCGGCAAACTCGGGCGCGACGGCCAGGACAAAGTTGAGCTGCGAGCTCCCGTTCAGTCCTGTCTCCAATCTGGGGATACTCCACGTGAGCTCGCCGGTGCCGGTCGTGAGCGAGATGTCGTCCCAGAAGTAGTGCCACCAATCGCCCGTAAAGGTCGTGTTGGCCGGGAGCGTGTCGGTCAGGTTGATGTCCTCCAGGATCGTCGTCCCCAGGTTGCGGAATGTGACCTGGCAGACGATAAGGTCGGGCGCGTTCCACCAGCACTCCTTGGTGGTCTGCAGGTTCGGCCCCGCCGGTTCGACGACCTGGCTGTCGCACGACAGGTCGTTGGCGGGCCGCGAGTCGCCGCCGGGCGTGCTCACTTCGGCACAGTTAAAGATTGGGCCGCCGGCCACCGCCGTGATGTCGATGAGCAGACGGACCTCGATCTGGCGCGAGTCGCCTGGCTCCAGGGTGCCCAGGTCCCAGACGACCTCGCCGGCCGTGGAAGAAGTAGGCGCGAGCGGTTGGCGCGAGGGGAGCACGACCAGCCAGGAACTGCCGAAAGTGGTTCCCAGGGGTAGGTGATCGGTCAGGGTCACATCCAGGGGCATGTTACCGTTGTTGGTCACATAGACAAAGTAGCTCACCTGCCCACCAGGGACGAATGTGCCCCAGTTCAAGGTCTTGTGCACGCCAACGTCCTCGCGGGGAGGGCCGACCCTGGACCAGAGGTAGGTATCGCTGTTGTTGTCCGGATTCGAGTCGCCGGCCGTCGCGATTGCGACCGTGTTGACCAGCTGTGTGCCGGGCGCCAGCCCGGGCTCCAGCTGGAGGCGCACGGTGATGCGGTCGCGCCAGGAACCGGGAATGCTCGGAACACGGAGGACGAGCTGGTTCGCTGGGCTAGCGACCTGTTCCCACAGGTTGTAGAAGCCCTCGGACCACCACTCGACGACAGTCGTGCCGGCCGGCAGTGTATCGGTCAGGGTGGCTTCGCCACTGGCTACGACTCCGTCATTGCCATAGTCGATGTACCACAGCATGGTTTGGCCCGCGGCCGGGTCCACGGGGTTGGGGTTGGTGCCGACAAAGAGGTTCGGCTGGCCGGCGGCAACCGTCACGTTGGCCGTGGCGGTGTTGTTGCTCGGTATGGGGTCGTAGTCGACCGAGATGGTGGCCTGGTTGGATAGCACGTCGTTCAGAACGGCCGTACTGTCGAGCACCAGGTAAAAGAGGTTCGACTGCCCGGGGGCGAGGCTCGGTGGGTTCCACACCAGCGTCGAGGTCCCCGTGTGTGGCAGACCGCTGCTGTCGGCCAGGTAGGCGGTGTTGGCCGGCAGGACGTCGGACAAGCTGATGCCACTCGCCGCCTGTTGGCCGTCGTTGCGATAGCGCAGGGCATAAACCACCGGCCCGCCGGGCATGGACAGCCCGCTGCCCGGCGCCCACTTTTCCATGCGCAGGTCTGGCACGGGCTCGATAAAGACGTTAAAGACCTGGTCGAGGTCTGGCTCGCGGTAGGCAACCGCCACGTTCTGGCCGGGTTGGATGTCATAGCCGGCCGCCCCGAAATCGCATAGGTGGCTGGCAACACCATCGGGCAGGATGTTGAAAGCGGGCAGCGCATCGCCGGTGGTCCAGTTGACGCAGTAGGCGAATAGCGGTTGGGTGAACCAGTCGGCATCCACCGTGACGTTGAGAGTGTCGGCCGCGACGTTCAGGTTTCCGGCAATGGTGCCGACCCGGACGTTGGCCTCCAGCCCCTCGGAGGAGCTGCCATAGACCCAGTCGCCCGGCTGAATGTCGGGCGGGACCGGCTGCCACGAACCCAGCTGGCTCGAAAAGCCGCTGGTCGGCGGCACCCAGTGGCTGAGCGTCTGGGTTTGCAGCGTGATGGTCGCTTTTACATTACCGGCATTGTCGGTTACCGTCAGCCACACAGTGTGGCCCAGGGGATACTGGCCTTCGACCCAGTCATGGCGGTAGTTCACGTTCAAGACCAGGTCGGTGCCCTGCCTGGGCTCCGCGTCAAAGCCAGACACAGGGTACGCCATGGGCTCGACGGCGAGGGGTTCTATCGGGGGCGGCTCATCTGGCGGAAAAGCGCGGGGGCTTGGTCCGTCATTGGCCAAAACTATCCCCGTGCTCCCCATGAGCAAGATGCCTACTGCTAGAACGGCTGCGACGATGATCAGGGGAAGCCACCTTGCTGAGGGATCACGGAACATGGTTCGTCTCCTTTCGTTGCTGTACTCGAGTGAGTTGGCTGTGTTCAACCGATAAACTGGCTCGTGGCGATTGACAGCACCTCCTTTCGTTTGCCAACCTGTTCTGCTGTGCTGGACGGCGATCGCGAGGAGAGGCTGCCCCGTGCAGGCGAGCACGCGGCTACGATCCAACTGTGCGCACGCGGCGCGTGCAAATGAGGCCGGAGGGCCGGCATTGTCGCGACGCGTGCGAAAGAGGTGGCCCCGAATGCGCCCGTGGAAACTACAAAGAAGGGCAAGGGCGTTTGGGATGCTGAACCCGGACTTGACAGACAGTCACTCTCGAGGCCGCAGGCAGATCGGCAGTATTGCGGGATTGGGGAGAACGTTCTCCGTACTGCACTACCGGCGATTATAGGTGAAGAAGCGTGCTTTGTCAAGCCGGAAAGTGATCTAGTTTCCTCACAACTCTTGCCCAAAAACCACACAGAATCTCCACAACTGCATGGTATGATAGCTGCATGGTAAACGGCGGGCTGGGCCCGCGAAAAACAGAGGAGGGTCTTGTGAAAAAACTGTGGACCATTGCCGGCCTTGTGGCGCTGGTGGCGATACTGGGAGCAACGGCGTTGGGCGCCATTGTCCTGGCCCAGGATGAAGACGATGGCACCGGATTCGACCTGCGCGAGAGGCTGCACGAAGCCATCGCCGGGGTGCTGGGCGTCGGCGTCGACGAGTACGACGCTGCCGTCGACACGGCGCGACAGCAGGTGCTGGACGAGGCGGTGAGCGAAGGCGTGCTGACGGAAGAGCAGGCCGAGCGCATGGGTGAGCGGTTTGCCGAGGGTGTTGGCCCTGGTGGCATGGGTGGCTTTGGCCGCCGCGGGGGCATGATGGGCCGCTCGGGTGGTTTTGGGGGCGGCATGATGGGCGGCTCTCAAAGCTCGCTGCTGGCGGTCGCTGCCGAAGAGCTGAGCATGACTGTTGAGGAGCTGGCTGCCGCGCTGGAGAACGAGGACACGAACACCATCGCCGCCGTCGCGGCGGCACAGGGCGTGGACCCGCAGGTCATCGTCGACGCCTTTGTAGCGCAGCGGGCAGAATGGATGGCCCAGGCCGTTGAGGACGGGCGCATGACTCAGGAGCAGGCCGACTACATGCTGGACCATATGCAGGAAGAGGTGCTGGAGCATCTCGACACGCCCTACACAGGCGCCGGTGGGCCGGGAGGCTGCTTCGGTGGCGGGCAGGGTGGTTCCTGGCGGGGTGGCATGATGGGGCCGGGTGGCTTCCGGGCGTTTCCCGGGACGGACGAGTCGTAGCCCATCCCGAAGAGAGGGCCACGAGGCCCTGGCAGCGGACGCCGAGCGAGAGCGCCGGAAGAGCCGGGCTTCAAGGTCACGCGACAGACAGCGCCTCCCATGAGGCTGCACACGGGGACCGGGCGGTCCTGTCCATGCGGACAGGGCCGGCCCGGTCCTTTTCGTTGCCGCCGATGGGCTTCCCAACGCCTTGACTTCTGGCGAGGTCCCGCAAATTGAGGTATAATGGCGCCGAGCAGCACCGCTGGTGGCTATGCCTCGGCGGGGCTAGAAGGCGGGAAAGGGTTGATGCAGAGAATCCTCGTGGTCGACGACGACAAGCAGCTCGTTCGCTTGCTGCGCACGTACCTGGAGCAGACTGGCTACCAGGTACTCGTGGCTTACGACGGCGAGTCTGCCCTGCACATCATCCGCCGCGAACGGCCGGACCTGGTCCTCCTCGATCTGTTGCTTCCCGACCGCGACGGGTGGGAGGTGACGCGCGTCGTCCGCGGCGATCCGGGGCTGACCGGCCTGCCGGTGATTATCCTGACAGCGCGGGCCGACGACCAGGACAAGATCGTCGGCCTGGAGCTCGGCGCCGACGATTACGTGACCAAGCCCTTCAACCCCCGCGAAGTGGTGGCGCGCGTCCGTGCCGTCCTGCGCCGGGCGCAGGGCGAAGCACTGCCGCCAAGGATGCTCCACGTTGGGTCACTGGCCGTAGACCTCGACCAGCACCAGGTCCTGGTGCAGGGCCGGCCCGTGCACCTGACGCGCACCGAGTTCAAGCTCCTCCAGGTTCTGGCCGAGAACCCAGGCCGCACATTCACCCGCCTGGAGCTGATCGAGAAGGCCCTCGGCTACGGCTACGAGGGCCTGGAGCGCTCGGTGGACAGCCACGTCAAGAATCTCAGGCGCAAGCTGGACGAGGCGGACAGCGGGCAGGTGACGATCGAAACCGTGTTTGGTGTTGGCTACCGGCTGCCCGCGGAGGATGAAGGGTGAACCGGCTGTGGGTCCGCCTCACCCTGGCCTTCGGGCTGGTGGCGCTGGTTGCCGTGGGCGCTGTTGCCTTTCTGGGCTCAGTTTCGGCCGGCGAGGCGCTGCGGTACTACGTGGCGTACAGTGCCCTGGTTCCCCAGGAGGCCGTCGTCGATGCCCTGGCGGCACACTACGAGGAGTTTGGTACCTGGGAGGGCGCCGGTTGGATCTTGGAGCAGGCTGCCAGCCAGGGATCGATGATGGGCATGCGGCGGGGTATGCGGGGCCACATGATGCCCCGGGATGTGGATTTGCAGTTCGTCCTGGCCGATGCGCAAGCCTCCGTGGTGTACGATGGCGTTGAGGGGAATCCTGGACGGCTGCTGAGCCACGACGAACGAGCCGCAGCCCAGTCCATCAGCGCCGGGGGTGATGTCGCCGGCTTCCTGGTCGTCACGATCCCGCCCCGATCGACGCTCCTGGGCCCCCTGGAAGAGGTGCTGGTCAACCGTGTCCGCCGCTGGCTGGCAGTGGCCGGCTTGGCGGCCGGTGGCCTGGCCCTGCTCCTCGGGCTGGCCGTCAGCCGCAGCCTTACGGCCCCTTTGCAGCACCTGGCTGCTGCCGCCCGGGGCATTGCCCGGGGCGATTTCAGCCACCGGGTCCACCCGGAGGGCAGCGCCGAGCTGGTGGAGGTGGGCCAGGCATTTAACGAGATGGCCGAGGCGCTGGACGAATCGGAACAGCAGCGCAAGAACATGGTGGCCGACGTAGCCCACGAGCTGCGCACGCCCCTGGCCGTGCTGCAGGGCAACCTCCAGGCACTCCTCGACGACCTCTATCCACTGGACAAGGCAGAGGTCTCGCGCCTCTACGACGAGACGCGCCTCTTGAGCCGGCTTGTCGACGACCTCCGAGATCTGGCCCTGGCGGACGCCGGTCGGCTTAGCCTCAACCTGCGCCTGGTGGACCCTGCCGCCCTCGTTGTGGACGTGGGCGACAGCCTGGGCCTGGCGGCCGAGGCCCAGGAAGTGGCGCTCGAGGTGGAGCTGGAAGACGATCTGCCCCCCGTCCTGGCCGATCCCGACCGGCTGGCCCAGGTGCTGCGCAACCTCGTGACCAATGCCCTGCACTACACGCCCCCGGGCGGCACGGTGACGCTGAGCGCCGGCCGCGATGGCGCATACCTCAAGCTCGTCGTGGCCGATACCGGCGAGGGTATCGCACCCGAGGATGTGGCCCACGTCTTCGATCGCTTCTGGCGAGCCGACCGCTCGCGCAGCCGAGACGGCGAGGCCGGCGCGGCGAGCGGGCGCGGCGCGCGCGGCCCGGGCGGCAGCGGCCTGGGCCTGGCCATTGCCCAAAGCCTGGTGGAGGCGCACGGCGGCCGGATCTGGGCCGAGAGCGACCGGGATGCCGGGAGCAAGTTCACGGTGGCCATTCCCCTGG
>JBFYTF010000190.1:0-18326 GCA_041300865.1 Anaerolineae bacterium | reverse complement strand
GCCCGCTGGCCCTCCACGTCCCCGGCCAGCGTCTGCAGCATCTCGCGGAACGGCAGGTAGGGGTCTCCGGCCCCGCCGTGAGCGTTGCAGCGCCCGCGCAGGGCGATCAAATCCGGATAGGCCAGCCCTGCCTGCCGGCTGAATTCGTCCAATAAGGCGGTCTTGCCGCTGCCCGCCTCGCCTTCGATCAATGCCACCCCACCCCGGCCGGCCAGGGCCCGATCGAGGATCATGTCCAGGTGGGCCAGCTCCCGCTCGCGCGCCACAAAGCGGAAGGGAGCCTGAGCGCTGGGGGAGACAGGGAGACGGCCCTGCATCGCCCTCCCGTTGGTCGTCTGCACTGTACGACGGTCGGCCGGAGATGCGGAGACACGGAGGGGGGGTCCACTCCGCTGCCCTCCGGGATGGTATGACGTGGAGAGGAGGTAGAGGGTGCCGGCGCGGATGTGGGCAAGAAGCGCCTGCGTCTCGTCCTCCGGCTCGCAGCCAAGCTCCCGGGCCAACAGGCGGCGTACGGCCTCATAATGCGCCAGGGCCTCGGACCGTTCCCCGCCCAGGGCCAGCGCAGCCATCAACTGCCGGTGCGCCTCCTCCCGGTACGGCTCCAGCTCGAGCTGCCGCCGCGCCCAGCGCGCCGCCTCGCCATATTCCCCACGCGACGCCTGCAGGGAGGTCAGCTCGGTCAGCACGGACAGCACGCGGCGCCGGTATTCTGCGCCCTTGAACAGCACCCAGTCGTCAAAAGCGGGGCTGTTTCCCACCGACAGGCCCTCCAGGAAGGCGCCGCGGTAGAGCTTGGCGGCCCTGGTGAGACCTGCGGAGTACCGCTGCCGTTCCGGTGACAGGTCTTGGGCGAACGCTGCCCGTTCGCGACCTGTCAGGTCCAGGAGGTCTTCGAACTCCGCTATGTCCAGCCAATAGTCGCCGGCGGGGTTGAGCTGCACGCTGCTGCGGCTTACGAGCAACACAGGGGCGGGGGCCCGGCGGTCTCCAGGTGACCTGCGGTCACCTAGGGCGCCGCGGAGGTTGGACAGGGCGTTGCGCAGCGCGCTGAGCGCCTCGCGGTCAGGCCGCTCCGGCCACAGCAGCGAGCCCAGCGCTTCGCGGGCGTGCTCCCGCCCACGCTCGACGGCCAGGTAGGCCAGGAGCGCGCGCAGGTGAGCGGAGCTCAGGCCCTCGGCCGGCCGGCCGGCCAGCGCCGCCTGGAAGGGTCCCAAAAGGGCCAGTGCCAGGTGAGCCACTACGCTGCCTCCACGGTTTGCACCAGTATACCACGAATCGGGCAAACTCGTCCAGTTTTCCTGCCCACGCGCGTTTCCCGCGCGATCTGCGCGCGATCGGCGTGTATAATGGAGCAAAGGATGAGGGACAGAGGCTGATGAGCGACGAGCCCGATGCATACCAGACCTATCTGCTCCACCTGTGGCGCGCCAAGTGCCAGGGACACTGGCAGTGGCGCGCGTCGATCGAGTGCCCGCACACGGGCGAGCGCCATGCCTTCGCCAGCCTGGAGCAAGTATTCACCTTTCTGAGCGATCGGTGTGACGGCCAGGTGCCCCACATGCCGGAGGTGCCGGGCATCTGACACAGCAGCCGATTTCGGGGCAGGACCCCCGTTTTCTGACCCTGGAGGGTTGATGGCGAGGGCTGCGCACGCCCATCACCACCAGGCCAGGGGGAAGGATCACCACGCACTCCCTTCGGTCGGGGTGCAGGGGCTATTTGCGCTCGTTGGAGGAGGCAAGCAATGAAGGGCCATTACGTTTTCCAGCGTCGAGTGTTGGCGGCAGGCATGTGCCTGCTCCTGATCGGGATTCTGATGAGCTCTCTGGTCTGGGCAGTCAGCC
Source organism: Anaerolineae bacterium (assembly GCA_041300865.1). Taxonomy (GTDB): domain Bacteria; phylum Chloroflexota; class Anaerolineae; order JAAYZQ01; family JAAYZQ01; genus JAAYZQ01. The sequence goes on along the minus strand of JBFYTF010000190.1, from coordinate 16,479 downwards.
CATCCTCGGCACCACCCGCCCAAGACACGGCTTCTGCGGGCGAGCAGGCCGCCCCCGACGTTGCCCCGGCCCAGGCCGGCAGCCGATCCGCGCGGCTCGATCCCCCAAACCCGAAGCGCGCCGTGCGCGAGGCCTGGGAAAAGGCCCGGGACGCCGGCGTCTACGCCTTTGCCACTGACCTGACCGAGGTGACGTATCCGGCCCGGACCCTGTCCAACGTGGGGCGCAGCCCACAGCGGGCCGAGCTGCACCTGGAGGGCGAGATCGACCAGCCAGCGCGCACCATGAGTTTTCGCCTGTCGCAGCCGGGCCTGGGCACCTCCAGCGAGACGGGAAACGAAGTGCGCGTCGAGGGTGACCGTGCCTACACGCGCCAGGCCGGGGGCGAATGGCAGGAGGTCCAGGATTTCACCTCCAGCTTTGCGCCCGACAACGACCCGCTGGCGTTCCTGGCCGGCATCCAGAATATCGCAGATTGCGAACTGCAGGCCCGCTCCCCCGCCCAGGTGGCGTGCTATCGCTTCGACATGGACGGCCCGGCCCTGGCGGCGTACCTGCGTGACCGGCTCGAGCGCGAGCTGGCCGAGGCAGGCGAGCTGCCGCAGAGCGTCTCGCTGGACGCCCCGGCCAGCGTGCGGGACATGACGGGTTACGGCGAGCTGTGGGTGGATGGGCGCGGCCTGCCGCTGCGGCTGACTGCGCACCTGGTCTTCCCCGAGCAGCCTGATGGCTCCTACAGCGTGGCCGACGTCCAGACTAACCTTTCCGGTTTCCCGGAGGAAACAGCCGCTGCCCCGGCTTTTTCTTCGGATCCGGTGGCCTGGACGGGCGCGGCGCTGGGCCTCGACGACCCCTCGCTGCCGGCCAGGGCGGCAAAGACCGGGGGTATCGGAGGGGTGGCGGCCTGCAGCCTGGTTGCCATGGCCTTGCTGCTGGCCCATCGCCGCTCGCGGCGGTTATATGTGGCCATCGTCCTGGCGGTTATCCTGTCGATGGTGGTCGTGCCGCTGATTGAGAGCGAGCGCGTGGTGGCTTTTTTTGAGCACCAGGAAGCGCGCGCCCAGGACCCAATGACCCTCGGCGCCGATGGCCAGTTGGTGGACGCGCAGACCGCGCAGGAACAAGAGGCCGCCCGGCAGGCCCTCGCCGACTCGTTGGAACCCACCTGGGACCCGCAGCAGGACCTGCTGGCCCAGGCGCCGACTGCGCCGCAGACCACGGAGGTAGGTCTCACCACTTCGCTGGGCTCGGGGCAGGCTTCCAGCGGCTTTGCCGGTCAGACCGCGTTGGGAGGCGTCTCCGCCATCCAGCCCCCTGTGAGCGTGCTGACCAGCTCGCTCACCCTGGCGTCGTTGGACGTGCCTCTCACCACCGTACCGGCCTGTAACCAGGAGGATACGGCTGACAGCGACAATGACGGCGTGAACGACTACGAGGAGTGCGTCTACGACCTCACCCTGAACGATAATGACACCGACAACGACGGCCTGACCGACGGCCAGGAACTGAACAAGCTGGGCACCAACCCGACCCTGGCCGATACAGATCGCGACCTGATCACCGACACGCTCGAGGTCAAGGGGTTCAGCCTTGGCGGCAAGATGTGGTATCTCGACCCGAACAACCCCGACACCAACGGTGACCAGCTCGTGGATTCGGCCGAGTGTCTCGCGCTGGTGCAGTATGCCAATCCCACCGAAGCTCAAATCAAAGCCGGGTGCGACACCGACGGGGACAACATTCCCAATCCCTTCGAGGCCGATAACGACGCCGACGGCGTGCCGGATAGCGAGGACCTCTCTCCGGACAGGTGGGTAGACACAGGCGGCTTGCGTTCCGGCCCGGCTACCGCAGCGGTCCCCTTCAACCGCGATAATCCGTTCAAGCTCTCGGCGGTGGATCTCCAGGCAAACTGGCCGGTGCTTGTCGACGTGCAGTTCCGCCCCACGACCCCGGCCCACCTGGGGTACGCCATGAATGTGCTCGACTGGCCGGAGGGGGACGTGCAGGGCCAGATCCAGCACGGCGACGACGACACGTTTGCCTACGGCGACAACCCCGACATCCAGGACCCTGACGATACGGCTGGCGCCAACGGCGATATGCGCCTGGTGCCACTGCTCGAGATCGTGATGACCGGTACCAAGGTTCCGCTCAAGCTGACCACGGCGGTGGTCACGGTGATTGTGGGCAGTGGAACCGCGGTGTCGAGCACGGTCGCCTTGAGGCCGAGCCCGACCAACTCGGCCGACACGCAGATCACCTTCCTTTCGGGAGCCAGTCTGAAGGTTTATGTGGGTACCTGCGCGGACAAGGGCGCCCAAGTTGGAACGACCTTCACCCAGACACCCGCCACAGTGAGCAGCAACGCCGTGGCGAAGCTGGCCGACGGCAACCATGCCGTCGTCGTCACCAAGGAAACCACCTCGGCCTGCGCCGACCTCCCAGACCTGGTCAGCGGTCCCTACTCCGACAAGATGGTCGACACGTCGGTGCTGGACCCGTATGGCATCTCGGTGAAGGAGGGGTACGGCACGGACGATACGAATCTGGTGGCTTACGTGCCGCTGGACGTCGTCCCTGACGACACGGGCGGAGGGAAGGCGGCCTTCCAGGCGCGCATGCTCTACTGGGTCGGCGACCAGAGCAGTTGGAGCGAGCCGGCACAGATGCGCGTGGTCTGGCTGGTGGAAATGATCACCGACACGTGCGCCGACAGCGCCGACCTCCTGACGTGGGACGAGTACAAAGCAAAGAATCCGGACGCGACGAGGACGCAATATAACGAATACTTTGATGCCTACTGCCTGGACACCCGCAGCGTGGAGCAGACCCAGTTGGTGCAGATCTACGACGAGAGCTGGTATGTGACCGGCGTGTCGGTGCAGGAAGCTCACGGGCTGGATGTGGCCGTCGCCTATCCCAATCCCGAGCAGGCGTACAACGAGGATCCGCTGTGGACCCTGGCCTGGGGCCTGTCACGGCAGTTCATCACCGGGCGCGATTGCGAGACGGCGACCACGATTTTTAGCGCCACGGACCCCACAACCCCTGCGTGCAGCCACGGCAACAAGGTGCGGGACCTGGCAGTCTACAAGACGGATCGCTCGACCCCGGCGCGGACGATCGGCGATTCGACGATCGGGGAGCGCTTTCACAACACCACTGGCTACAATGACCACCGTTCCCGCTGGGGCATCGACCGCCAGGCGCTGAAGGTCAAGAGCTTCCGCTATGACCACCAGGACTACCTGGGCCTTCTCGCCATGACCGAGACGCCCGACATCCTGGACGACTACTCCACCACTGTGACCCCCACCCTGCTGTTTGCCTACGAGGAGCGCGCCCGCCGCGGCGACCTCGAGGACCTGGTGCCGGCTGCAGCCGGGTCCGGTGTGCTCACCATCGACATGAACACCGGCGAGCATAAGGAGGAGACCAGCACGGGTATCAAGTGGGCGCCCTTCCGCTACAACGAGACGGTCGTCGACGGCAAGCCGGTTGGCTGGGAGGCGTTCCCGTCCGACGAGTATTGGACCGCCCAGGAGACCGACCTCACAGAGAGCTTCCAGGCACTCTTTTCCACCGACTCGGCAGCGACGACGCTGGGCCGGGTGATCACGGCCCGCTCCTACACGGTCGGGCTGATCGTCGGGGTGGGAGGCCCCGTCTACTGCACGCCCGACGATCAGCGCTGCCCGACGAACCTGGAGGAAGGCGCCTCGGACAAAGAGATCACGACGACCACCACGACGATGAAGAGTGGCTTGAACCGCGTCACGGTCGAGGTCATGTCCGAGTTCATGGAGGCCAAGAAGCACATCAGGACCAACGACACCCCGTTTGACTGGACCCGGAAAGCGCAGACGGTGGAGCTGCGGGAGAATGTCACGCTCATGACCCAGGGGACGGTGTGGACTGGTGTGACGCACCCGGAGACCGGTTTCTTCGAGGCGCTGGGCGAGGAATCGTTGAGCTCCGTCGCTTCTCCCTGGCAGACCGTCTATACCAGCGGGCCGCCGCTCGGGATGTCGGGCGGCATGGACATCAGCTCCTCGACGACCGGCCTCATTGCGGCCCTCAAGGCCAGTGAGGAGGCCCGGCTCCTGATGAAGGAGATCGTGTACTATGTCTACGAGACTGTCTACGCCGGCATTGGCGTGGGCCTATTCGTCAAAGCAGCGTACCAGCTCACCTCATCCATCGTCAAGATCACGGCCTCAAGCCTCCTGGCGGGGTGCAAGGCGGCGATGGGCTTTGCCAAGAACGCGAAAACCAAGGGCGGCGTCCTCGGCATTGCGATCACGGTCGTGATCATATTGGCGGCCTGGGCCAAGTTTGGCATCTATGCCGGGCTGGCGCCCGGCAGCATGGCCATGGATGAGGCCCTGGTCGGGGCCATCGCCACGATGATCGTCAGTATCATTCTGACCATCATCACGACCTTCCTGGGCCCGATCGGGTCGCTCATCACCATGGTCAAGATGCTCATCAACGCGCTCGCCGCGAGCCTCTGCCACGGCCTCCTGACGGAGCAGCAAATGCAAAAGGAGGAATGGACCAAATGGGTGTGCGGCGGCATCACCGGCCTTCTCGAACAGATTATCGTCAGCCTGCTTTACAGCGGCACGATCCTCGTCGACATGGATCCCTACGAGGATGATCCGTGGTACCCGCGGCTGGACACCTACAACCTGGAGCCCACCGTGGTCCAGGTGGAGGACGGGATGGTGGTGGGCAGCACGATGCGCTACACGGTCGGGGTGACCAACACCATTATGCTGGTCGACGTGCCGTTTGGAGGCCACGAGTCCGCATGGAACTACCAGTTCAGCGACGAGAACCTGGCGAAGGCCAATTTCACCTACAAGTGGCAGAAGGCAGAAGAGCCCCTGCACGATCCGCTCGGCCTGGGCGGCATGCAATGGGACGGGACGAGCAACGGGGCGCCCTTCTACCACACCGAGACCGTGGCGAGCACAGACGAGTGGGAGCTGACCAGGGCCGGCATCAACCTCCCGATGGAGAACCTCTATCTCTCCGAGGGCTACGCCGTGCCCGAGCAGGAGTGCTGGGGACTCGGCCTGATCAAATACTGCTACATTCCCGCCGAAAAAGACACCATCCACTACGACATGGGGGCCAGCATGCGCCACGACGTCCTGCCGGCCACGCTGGACGGTTTCTACGCCCTCACGGCCAAGGGCGACGGCTATGCACTGGCCTGGGGCCAGGAAGGAGACCTGACCTTCCCGACCCTAGAGGACGCCGACGGGGACGGCGTCTCCCGGATGGCTGATCTGGACGACAGCAAGTGGGACGCCGACGGCGACACCCTGGCGGATGACTATGAGGCCGCGAACGGCATGGACTCGCTCATGTCCGACCACGACCGGGACGGGCTGACCGACCTCCAGGAAGTCCGGCTCGGCACCGATCCCTGGAGCCCGGACAGCGACGGCGACGGCCTGCTGGATTGCCAGGAGGTCTTGCACCAGGTCGTCGTCGCCGGGGACGAGGCGACCCGCCAGAAGTGTGGCGGTGAGGGGACCTGGTCCGGCGGCTGGACCATCGTCTACAAGTGGGACGCGGGCAATCCGGTGAACACCCTCGTGACCTCCAACCCCCTCGTCGCCGACACCGACGGAGACGGGCTGACCGATCGCCAGGAGATGGTCTACGGCTACAACCCCCGTGCCTACTCCATCCTCAACGTGCTCAGCCTGGATTCCACGCTCAGCGAGGCCGGCCAGGCCGTTTCGGACAGTCTGGTGGCGCCCGGCCAGACGCTCTCCTACAGCGCCTCGGTCAAGAACGAGCTGGACAACCGCCGGGCGGAGGGTCTGCTGGCGACCACGGTCGACCCGGACGTTTTCACTTCGAGTGGGCTCCAGCCGAAATCTTTCAGGCTCTGGCCGTTTGAGCAGACAAGCATGACGGGGGACACGAAGGTGTGGACAACTGCGGCGAGCGGCACCTACAGCGTGACCCAGGTAGCAGGGGCGTTGATCGTCGACCCCACCGTCGAGTCGGGGAAGGCGACGCTGTGGCTGCCGTTTGACGATGCGGCCGGTTCCACTGTGTTTGCGGACCAGTCGGGCTACGGCCACGACGGCAAGTGCGTCGGCACCGGCTGCACCCTCCAGCCGGCGGGCGGCCACATCGGCGGTGCGGTCCAGCTCGGTGGAGCGGGGTACGTGGAGGTCGCGATCGACGTATCAGAGACTGCCTATGCCCTCTCGCTGTGGTTCAAGACCACCTGCACCACCTGTGGCATCTTTTCTGTGGACCGTCTCACAGCCCCCGACCACGACCGGCACGTGTACCTGAAGGACGGCAACGTCTATGCGCGCGTGTGGGAGAACGAGACCATCTATACCTCGGGCACGAACTGTGCCGACGGCCAATGGCACCACGTGGTCCACACCTTTGGCGGCACCGAGGGCGGCCAGAAGCTCTACCTCGATGGTGTGCAAAGGGCCAGTGGATTGAAAACCTTCTCCAACTTTACCTGGCAGGACGGGATCAACATCGGATTCTCTGTCGACGCCGGCCAGGATTACTTAACCGGTTCAATAGACGACGTGCGAGTTTTCGACAGCGCGCTGACCGCGGCGCAGGTCCAGGACCTGTACGACCTGCCCCTCTTCCGCGCCGACTTTAACGACGGCAGCACCTGGAAGGACGTCAGCTACTCGCCCACCACGATCTCCCCCGGTACCGCGGAGCCGACCCACGGCGCGGGCTTTGCCGGCAACTATGCGAGCTTGGACGGGACCCAGTATCTCAGCGTGGCCAGCGCCTCAAAGCTCAACCTCAGCAGCGGGCGGTTCACCCTGGCGGCCTGGATCTACCCGCGCACGCGCGGCGGCAAAGATGCCAAGGACACCTTTGCCCAGGCCATCCTGGGCCTGAACAGCGGCACCAGCAGCGCCTATCCCACCCTCCAGCGGGTGGGCAAAAAGATCCGGTTCAGCCTCGGCACCGGCAGCGCCTGGCAAACCCCCTACGAGAGCGGCGAGGTGCTGACGGAGAACCAGTGGAACCACGTGGCGCTCACCCTGGACAAGGAGGACAGCGGCGGCACGCTGCGGCTCTACGTGAACGGCGGCCTGGTGGACACACAACCCTTCACGGCCACACCTCTCTCCACGGCCACAAGCTTTGAGATCGGCCGCTCCAGCTCCAAGGGAACGGTGAAGGTCTCCAGCATCTATGTGCGCATCGGCGGCGATTCCCCCTTGAGCACAACCACGTTGCACCTGCTGATTGGCGGGCAGCAAGTGTGGTACCAGGACTTCACCGGCTTTCCAAAAACCTTCAGCATAGACCAGTCCCGGGACTTTACCCAAAGCACAAATCTCACGATGTGGGAAGACGACACCAATCAGGCCTGCTACCCCAACGACACCTGCAACTTCACAGGCGTAGGCACGGAGATACCCTTTAATACAAACAGCCCGGGCTACGGCTCCAAGCAGTATGACTTTACCGGCTGCGGTGCAGGGGAAGGCTTGCACGTCGCCTATGACAACAACTCGATCCCCTTCTACGGCTATATGGACGAGCTCCAGATCTTTGGCCGGCCGCTTGACCCGCTCTCTGTCAGGCGGCTGTTCCTCGATATCGCCACCCTCGTTCACCTGCCGCTGGATGAAGCGCCCGGCGCCGCCGAGTTCCAGGACACGAGCCGGCCGTATGTTCCGGCTTATTGCAGCGGCAGCACCTGCCCCACGCTCGGGACGGGCGGGCGGATGAACCTGGCGGCCAACTTTGAAAAAGTCAAGAAGAGCACCATCCAACTGGACCACAGCTCGGCGAACGAGCTGACCGCGTCCTTTACCGTGGCGGCCTGGATCAAGCAGAACAGCTCTGCGGACACGCAGCGCATCGTTTCGACCGCGCGCACCAAGACCCAGAACGGCTGGGGCTTTGGCGTCTCGGCGGGGAACCTGATCTTTGACCCCTACGGCTACGGACGCTCCAGCACGTCGTCCCTGGGGCTGCAGACCGGCCGCTGGTACCATGTCGCCGCCGTAGTCAATGCGGACTATACCGTCACGTTCTACGTCGACGGCTCAAAGGTGCAGTCCACCAGCCACGCGGGGACCTACGGCGCGGCCGCCGACACGGACGACCCCCTGCTGATCGGGGCCACCCAGGCGCAGGCGGCCGCCGCCCCCAGCGAGTTCTTTGACGGCCGGATCGACGACGTGTCGATCATCAACACGGCCCTGCCGGCCAGCCGGATCGCCGATCTCTACGAAAGCGCGCCGGTCTTGCACCTGCGCTTCGACGAGGCGCTGGGCGCGACACAGTTTGCCGACAACGCCGCCTACAACCGGTTCGGGACCTGCACCTACGAAGCCACCTGTCCGCAGACGGGCACGTGCACCTGTCCGCAGGCGGGCGAGGCGGTGCGCGGGCAGATGGGCCTCGCTGCCCAGTTCGACGGCCAGGACGACAAGGTCCAGGTCGAGAGCTTTGGGACCTTCACCAGGGCGACGGTCTCCGCCTGGGTCTATCGCACCGGGGCGACCCAGACGCGCGAGACGATCGTGTCCTACAAAGAAAGCCTCCCCGGCGGCTTGGTGCTGGACCTTAACGACGACGGCACAAACCACTACCCACGGTTCTATGTCCACGTGGGCGGGTGGAAGTCCGTCACGGCGGACAAGTACCCGGTCCCGTTGAACCAGTGGGTCCACCTGGCCGGCACGTACGACGGCAGGACCATACGCCTCTACTACAACGGATCGCTCGTGGCCGAGTCCGACGACATCGTGGGAACGATGACCCAGGGCACGGCGACCACAGGCATCGGCAGCCGCAACGAGACGTCTCCCCATTGGTTCCCCGGCCTCATCGACGAGGTGCAGATCTACGGCCGCGCCTTGGCGGGATCCGAGATCTCGGACCAGTACGACTACGGGAGCGCCTGGATCGAGGACCGCCAGACCCACCAGATCACCGTGGACCACGACGATCCGACGGCCACGGTGGCGATCGACGACAGGAGCTACCTGGCCAACCAGCCGATCTGGCTTGAGTTGAGCGCCAACGACCCGACGTCGGAGGTCGACGAGGTGTCTCTGGGCACGAACTGGAGCATGCATGGCATAGCCTGGACGGAAGCCGCCCACTGCGCCGATACGGCCGACCGCCCCGAAGGCGCCTGGTGCGCCCGGTTCGAGCCGTTGGGCGAGGGGGACTATGCCCTGCTCACCCGCGCCACGGATCGCGTGGGGAACCAGGGGGACGCGGCGGTCGCGGGGACCATCTACGTGGACGACGGGGCGCCCAACATCACCCTGAGCCAGGGAGCCCTCCAGCGGGTAGACGCCCTCGAATCCCAGGTCAAGGAGGGCACCTGGGTCGTCAGCCTGCCGGGCACGGTCGTGGATCCTGAGGTCTGGGCCGGGCAATGGAACGACCTGAAGTCTCCCGGCAGTGGCGTGCCCCCCGATGGCGTGCATGTCACGCTGAGCCAGGCAGGCGATCCGGAACGCAAGGCGCTGGGCGATGCCGCCCAGGCGGCGACCGTCGCGTCCAATGGCGAGTGGTCGCTGGGCTACGAGTTCTCCAAGCCCCACGCGGACGGATGCTACGAGATGGAGGTGGAGGCGGTCGACCGGGTCTCACGCATCCCCGGCCTGAGCTCGGATCAGATCCTCCGGCACACAAGCACGGCCGCCAACACGATTGTGCTCGATGCCAGCGCTCCGTCGGTGCTGCTCAACCAGACGCAGGCAATCGCCGGCGGGACGCTCGGCCCGGCCGTGACGTCACTGGACGGCGCGGCGAGCGACCGCCCGGTGCTGGTGCAGGTCGACCTGACGGGCGGGACGAACGCCCCCCTGGCCCGCGTCTGGCTGACCTGCCAGCACGGCACCACGTCGAGCTGGTACACCCTCTTTGACGTGCCGCAGGAGAAGCTGAAGGTCGGCGGCACGCTGCACTGGCAGGGAGAGATCCACCAGGGCAGCACCTGCCAGGTGAAGCTGACGACGTCCGCGGCTTCCGCCGTAGTGAGTGGCAGCGTACAGGTCTGCGACGAACAGAAGGCAAGCTGGTCGGACGGCGTCTCGGCCTCCAGCCCCAAGACCGTCGCCTTCGTGGCGGACTCGACCACGTGCCTGGCCCCGGGCTGCACGGCCAACCTGAAGGTGGCCGGCGTGCAGGGGGCGGACGTGGCCTATCGATCCGTCCTGCCGGGCTCTGCCTTTGTCAACGAATTCCCCCTGCAGGAGGAGGTTCTGCGCCTGGCGTTCGAGGACACTCCCAGCAGCAACGACACCCTGACGCTGCGCAGCGTCGGCTGGTATGCCGGGCCCGAGGGCACCTGCGATTATCCTGGCGGCACCTGTCCCACGATGGGGCAGCCCGGCCCTGCGGCCAATGCGGGCTGGTTCGACGGCAAGGATTATGTGAACGTGACGTCCTCGTACGTGAACCTGGGCGGCGGCAAGTTCACGCAGGCCGTCTGGATCAATCCCCAGACCACTGCCAAGTACGCCGGCGTCCTGGGCTACCAGCCTGCCAGCAACCAGTTATATGACCGCACCCCGAGCATCTACCTCTACTACGGCAAGTCCCTCCACATCGGCTTTGGCAACGGCACCGACTGGAAGCCCTTTTACGTGTACAACAAGATTCACGCGGGTTGGAACCATGTGGCCACCACCTTCGACGGCCAACTCTACAAAGTGTACGTGGACGGGAGCCTGGTCTACACCGATACAACAAATGCCGGCCGCGTGCCGGTCTCTGTGGGGCAGCTCGACGTGGGCAGGATAGGCACTAACTACTATAAGGGCGGCATCGACGAGGTGCGCATCTTTACCTTCGCGCTCACGCCTGAACAGATCAGGGCGCTCTACCTCGGCACCGGGTCGCTGCTGGCCCTGCCCTTCGACGAGCCGTGGGTGACGGGCGGCGACATCCTGGCCGATGCCTCGGGCCGGGGACACGACGGCACGCTCTCCACCGGCACAAGTGACACCGCGATCAAGTCGGTGTCCGGGCAGGTCGGGTCGCATGCCCTGAAGCTCGACGGAACGGACGACTATGTGAGCGCGGGCAGCGGGGTAGATGTGGCGAACCACTCGTTCACTGCCGCATTCTGGGCCAAGCGCGAGGCCGGCCTGCAGGAGTTTGTGCTCAGCCAGGGTCCGGGGGGCACCGACAAGTTCTTGCACATCGGGTTCAGAAGTGGCACCAAATTCACGTGTGCCTTCTACGGCGACGATCTGGACGTCACCATCACACAGGACACCAACTGGCATCACTGGGCCTGCACCTACGATTCGGCGACAAGAACTCAGACCGTCTATCGCGATGGCATCCAGGTGGGGCAGCCGCGAGTCGCGTCGGCTGATTACAAGGGGACAGGGGAGCTGATCATCGGCCGGTATGGGACAGGCTCCTACTACTTCAAGGGGCTCCTGGACGACCTGCGCATCTACCCCCGCGCCCTGCCGGCCGTCGAGGTCGCCGATCTGGTCCACGCCGGCTGGCAGGCAGCCACGCTGGGAGACAGTATCGGTGCTGAGAGGACGACCTGGACGGCGACTGTGCCGGCCGGGGCGGGGACCACAACGGCGCCGGCCGGGCTGGAAGGCGCTTACGAGATCGAGATGCGCGGCCGGGATGTCGCCGGGCACGCCGAGCCGGCCAGCGAGCGCTCGGTCCTGTGGCGCGGCGAGGTGGACACCACGCCGCCGCGCATCAAGTTCAGCTACCAAATCCCGGGCGTCATCAGCAACTACTATAACCTGGACATCGTGGACTTTAACCTGACCTTGACGAACTATAGCTCGGCCTGCGGCCTCTCCGCGATTACGGAGTACTTTTACTCCCCCTGGGCCATTGGAGCCACGGGTAAAGCGAGTCTGTACCGGATCTATGGCGACCCGTGCTATGGCTCAGGGAACTCGGTCACGGCCTGCGACACCTTTGGCAACTGCACCACCTGCAACGTCTCTGGCACCTGTACCTATTCGGTCCCTGGCGGGGCCGCCGCGAGTCCTTCCTCCGGCGAGGATCTGGGACAGGCTGTGGTGGAGCCGGCCCTCGCCGGCGCCACAGTCCCAGGCGCCTCCAAGGCCGCGCCGGCGGCCAAGCCGGGGCCGGCCGGCTTTGACATCATCGCCCCGGCCGTCGTCACCACCTCCCAGTACTACGAGCCGCGCACCGTCGACGTCGTCGGCCAGGTCACGTCCAAACGCAAGCCGGGCGCCGGCCAGCACGACCTGATCAGCGTGCAGGTGGCCATGGACCAGGATGCCGGTCCGGCCATCCTCTCCGAGCCTGCCGCGCAGCGGCCCTACACCGTCACCTGGACCTTCCCCTGGCACCTGCCGATCGACTCGGCGCTGCCCGACGGCGTCGCCTACACGGCCGTCATCACTGCCACCGACCTGGCGGGCCGGACCACCGTCGTGCGCCCCACGCTGACCGCCGACCTCGTCCTGCCCACCCCGGTGACCCTGACGCTGGCCGCCAACGGCCTGCCGGTCGAGCCCGGCGCCATCATCCGCGAGCCGACCGCAGACCTGGCACTGACCTGGACGCCGTCCTCCGACGGTAGCGGCCTCGCCCCCTACCTGGCCGCCTGGCGGTTTGAGGACGCCTACACCACGAACATCCAGACCAGCCTGCACGACCCGGCCGGCCCGCGGGAGGCACACGTCACCGCCGGCGAGGCGCAGCGGGTCAGCGTCGGGCTGGCCAGCCGCGACGTCTATGGCAATCTACGCGGGCGGGCGTTCGGCTCGGTCATCGTCGACGGCCCGCTGACCCCCGACTATATCGCCTTCTCCCCTGGAGCCGAGGGGGACATCACCGGCTCGACCTGCACCCTGCTCGGCGCCGACCGGCGCATTGCCCGCCGGACGGGGGATGACCGCTGGACGACCCAGCGGCTGTACGGCACCTGGGACCACCAGGCGCTGCGGCTGGCCTGGACCGGCGCACACTGGAGCGGCGACGGCGACCTGTTCGTCTACCTGGACACCGTCCCCGGCGGCACGAGCACGACGTTCGCCCCGTACGCCGTGGCGGTCACCGGCACGCTCGTCACCCTGCCGGCCGACATGGAAGCCGACGTCCTGATCTGGGTGCAGGACGCGAGCACCGCCAGCCTTCTGCGCTGGGACGGCAGCGCCTGGGTCCTGGATACCGGGCTGTCCCCCGACCAGTACCGCTTTGATCGAGGGCGTGGCCACGGCCAGACCGACCTGTACCTGCCGTTTGATCTGCTGGGCACCGCCGCCGGCGCGGAGCTGGGCCTGCTGGCGTTCGCCGCCGAAGAGCCGGCGCCGGACGTTGGGCTGCGGGTGTGGGCCACGCTGCCGTTGGCCAACCCCCTGAACAGCGAGCGGGTGAATAGCCGGCGCGTGCTCGCGGCTGCTGCAAGCACCATGCCTCTCCTCCACGAGTACCGTTGGGCAGCTGTGGGCGACGGGGTGTGCCCCAATGGCACCAACGGCGTGCTGGCGGCCCAGCAGCACAACGATGCCATGCTCGACCTGACCGTCGAGAGCGACCCGCCCGGCGCAGCCGCCAGCGGCGTGGCCGGCGGCCTGTTCTGGGTGGCCGACCCCGGCGTTGCCCTGACCGTGCCAGCCACGGAACCAAGCTTTGGTTTCCTGCGCGCCGGCTACCCGCCCGTGCCCAACGGCCAGGCGATCGCCTACACCGTCCATTACCACAACGAAGGCAGCCACACCCTGGCAGGCGCCTCGCTGGTCCTGTCGGCCTCCGGGGCAGTCTCGATGGCCGGCGACACGATTGAGCTGGGGGACATCCCGCCCGGCGGCGAGGGCAGCGTCCAGTTCCAGGCGACAGCCGATCGCAGCCTGTCGACCTACGGCCTGGGGGCTGTGGTGGGCCGGCTGTACGCCGCGAACAACGGCGACACCCCCCTGGAATGGCTGGCAGTGCTCCATCGTGTCGACCAGGGCGCGCCCGAAGAGATGGGGCTCGATCTGCCGGACCTGGTAGTGGGGCCTGCGGCGGGCTGGCTGCGCGGCTTTGCCCACGACGAATCGGGCATCAGCCAGGTCGAGATCGAGATCACCTCGCCCTCTGGCGCGATCCAAACGTTGACCTGTGAGGTGCCAGACCAGGCCTCGGGGGGTTGGTCCTGCCCCTGGGATGCAACGGTCGCGAACGGCGGGCTCCGGCCGGCCGACGGCGACCAGTTTACCGTACGGATACGGGCCACCGACCGTTTCGGCACCACCAGCCCCTGGAGCGCGCCTCACGTCCTCCGGGTGGACGCGCAGCCGCCCAGCCTCGCACTGGCGGAGGCGATCGGCGCTTACGCGGGGCGCGTGGTGCGCGGCAATGCCCTGCGGCTGGCGGGCGAGTCGCTGGACAACCACGCGGTGGGGAGCGTGACCGTCTGCCTGGACGACGGCACCTGCCGGACCGCGGACCTCAGCAGCCCCGGTGCGGCCTCCAGTGGTTGGTCCCGCTGGATGTTCGCTCCTGGGGCGCTGGACTATGTGACCAGGACGCTGACCATCCAGGCGGCGGATCGCCTGGGCAACAGCCTGCTTGAGCCGCTGGCCGTGCCGGTGGTGTTTGACAACGTGCCACCGCTGCTGACCGCCAACCAGCTCCTGGCCCAGGTACCGCTGGGCAGCGAGGAGATCGTCCTGAGCGGCGACGCCGGCGATGGCGGGCCGGCTGTGGAGGTGTCAGTGCGCGTGCAGTCGCCCGAGAGCGACCTCACACGCGAGCGGGCAGCGCGCCAGGGGAGCGCATGGTCGTTCATCCTGCCGGCTGAGCTCGTGGGGCAGTACACCCTATGGGCCGACGCCAAAGACGTGGCGGGCAACATCACGACGGCGGGCCCGTTCACCGTGACCGTCACCTGCACCGACGCCGCGCCGGTCGTCACGAGCCTGGACGCCGAGCCGATGGCGGGGTCGGCGATATCGCTGACGCTGACCGTCGTGATCTCGAACGCCGGCCCTGCACCGTTGCCGGCCGGCATCACAGCCACCCTCGTCGAGGGCGTTACTGAGCTCGGCCAGGTGGTGACCACTGTGCCGCTGGCAGCCGGCGAGTCGGAGGCGCTGAGCCTCGTCTGGGCGCCCGAAGGCACCAGGGACTATGACATCGGCGTGACAGCCAGGCAGGATGCCGCTTTGCCCGACGGTCCGCTGTGCGTCGCGCCGGGTACGGCGCTCTTTTCCGTGTCGCTGCGCGACGCGGCGCTCGACTACGGCTGGAACCTGATCTCGCCGCCGCTGCACCCCGGCAACACGGACGTGGAGGTGGTGCAGCGGGGCATCGTTGGCGACTATACCGCCCTGCTGGGCTATGACGGCGGCCTGCTGGCCTACTATCCCGATCGCCCGGGCGACAGCACCCTGACGACGGTCGACGGGCTGCACGGCTACTGGATCCACACGCCCATGCCGCTGCCCACCGACCCCCCGACAGACGACCCGGCGGCGAGGTGGAGAATGGTCGGCAAGATCCTGCCCGAGGATCTACCGCTGTCGCTGGCCTCCGGCTGGAACCTGGTAAGCTACCTGCCGCGGCAGCCGCTGACGGTCACGACGGCGCTGGAAAGCATCGCCGGCCAGTACGGTGCGGTGCTGGGCTTTGACGGCACTGCAGCGTCCTACTATCCCGACCTCGACCCGAGCTACAACACGCTGGCCCACATGGCGCCCGGCTATGGCTACTGGATCAGCGCCACGCAGGCGATCACCCTCGCCTACCCGGTGACGGGCATCACGGAAACCCTGTCTCTGACCGCTACGCAGATGGCCTTGCAGCGGCTGTATACCGTACGCGAGGCCGAATCGTTGGCCGGAGTGCAGCCGACGTACGAGTGGATGAACTTTTACGGCGAGCTGGCCCTGCCCGACGGCACGCCCGTGCCGACGGGGACCGTGGCGCTGGCGGTCGATCCACAGGGGGTGCTCTGCGGCGCGACTGTCGCCTGGCAGCCGGGGCAATACGGGCTGCTGGCCTGCTACGGGGATGATCCCGCTACCGAGGCCGACGAAGGCGCTCTGCCAGGCGACCTTATCCAGTTCTTCCTCTCGACGGATGGCACACAGCCCGACGGCCAGTTCATCGGGGCAGGCCTGTGGACGGCTCACGGTGACCGTTACGAGGTGGAAGAGGGGGCCTTGCCTGTGGTGGACCTGGCCATCACGATGGAGGCAGCGCCGCAGGCGGCTCTCCCGGGCGAGACGATCACCTACACCCTCCGCTACTGGAATGCGGGCGATTCTGTGGCCCAGGGCGCGGCCATCAGCGAAATCTTGCCGGCCGAGATCGAGGCCACGGGCTATGCCTACTCTGGTGCGACCCTCACGCCGGTGGACGGTGGCGAGGGGCTGGCCTGGGAGGTCGAGGACCTGGAGCCGGGGGCGGGCGGGATCATCACCGTAACTGCCCTGCTGAGCCCGGAGCTGACCGGTCCGCTGGCCATCACCAACACGGCGTTCA
>JBFYTF010000188.1:0-2818 GCA_041300865.1 Anaerolineae bacterium | reverse complement strand
AGGTCCGCCTCAGTGACCGTTACCATCCGGGCCAGCGTGGCGCCCGGCAGCTTGCTGCTTAACCGTGCCTACCTGCTCGACGGCGAGGTGCGGCTCGCCGAGGATGAGTTTAGCCACCTGGTAGGCACGATGGAGACCCAAATCTACTTGCCCATCCTGACCGCGAACTACTAAGCCGGCCAGAAACCAGGCAGGCCGGGCTCTCATGGGGGCCCGGTCTGCCCGGCGGTTCCGTCCCGCCGGGCCATCTCGATGCCCGGAACACGTCCGGGCCTCACACTCCTCAATGGCCGCCATAGCCGACGCTGACCCGCTCGCCCTCGACGATGGTCGGCACGTGGCGGCGGCCGCCGTTGAGCTCCAGCATGCGCCGCATCGCCGCCGTGTCGGACAGGACGTTGTGCTCCACAAAGGCCACGCCGCGCCGCCGGAAATCGTCCTTCGCCGCCGCGCAATAGGGGCAGCCCGGCTTGGTGTAGATCGTGATGCCGTCCATCGCTCCCATCCTTTCCGGGGCCTGGTGTCAACAGGTAACGTGGAACAGGCCAATCACCTGACCCTTGGCCTCGTTCCAGGCCTCTATGGCTTTCTTGGTGGGCAGAAGGTCCACCCGGCAGCCCTCTTCCTCGAAGAAAGCGGCTGCCTCTTTCGACAGCTCGACCATGCCATACTGCCCGCTGCCAACGATCAGGCGCGTCGCTCCCTGCTGGTGGACATGCTGTGCCTCCGCCAAAGAGATGACGTGCGAGGTGCCATAGACGGCCTTCGACAGCTTCTTCTTCCGCTTCTTGATCTTTCCGCTCAGGCGGATGATGACGTCCGACTCGAACTTCTCACCGGCAATGGTGATGGAGCCGAACTTGGTACGGTCAATTGTTGGTTTCATGCCTGCACCTCAACGCAAGACGCGCTCGTCACCTACCCGCCTCGTGATCCGCCTTTCGTCCAGGTAGCCGAGCAGCGCCAGAGCATACTTGCGACTCGTATCAAACATGTCACGCACCTGGGCCACGGTAAGCGTGCCGTGCGCCTGTAGGCGCGCCACGATGGCGTCGCGCATCTGTTCGTAGGTCTCGGCCAGGAGAAGGACGTCCTCGCCGAGCCTGACCAGGCGGCCTTGCTCCAGGAGGGCCGCCAACACGTCGCCGCCAACCCGCTCTTCGACCTGGGCCACGGAAGGCGTAGTGTAGGGTTCGCGGCGAAAGTCCCGCAGCAGCTCGTCTACCGCCCTCTGCTGCGCCGGCTGCAGGCTCACTGCATGCGACGCCAGGCGGAGGCGATCCGAAGCGATTCCCCCCTCCGCCAGCCAGCCCTCCGCCAGGGCGCGGGCCGCGATCTCCTGGAACAGCCTTGGAGACAGGTCGGGGATGTGCTTCCCCAGCCGGCTCTTGACCTCTTCGCGCGGCATGCCAATGCGCAACGGGAACTGGCGGTGAAAGCCGCCCAAGAGGCTTTCCAGCCGCTCCTGGAGTGCACTCCACCCGGAACGGGTGATGAGATAGCTGGACTCGGAAAGTTCGCCTTCCGTCCGCCCGTCGAGGACGAGGATCTGCCCGCCGGTCACGAGCGCCATAAGGGACTCGTGCGCCTGGCTGCGAGGCAAGCTGGTGCGGGCCAACAACTCGCGGACATCGGTCGGCTGGCGGCGTTCCAGGTCCTGCTGCAGAATCTCGTCGGCCGTGCCGTGGGCCAGGGTTTCGAGCTGCTCCACCACCTCGGGCCGGAAGCGCCGGTGGCGCCGGCCGGGCCAGGGGTTGATGACCGTCCCACCGCCGATGGTGATGCTTGGGGAAGGCTGGCGGATGATAAAGCGGTCGCCCTTCAGGAGAGCCGCCGGCTCCTCAAGTCGGATCTGGATCCAGCCCTCCTCACCCGGAGCCAGGACCTTTTTGCCCAGCAGCCGCACCCGTGCTTGCGACTCGGCCGCGCCGCTGAAAAAGTCGACCAGGGCGTTGTGTTTCAACGGACTCGGTGAATCGGCCAGGTAGCGGAGCGTGCAGTCAACCAGCATCGTGGGGTGTAGCCAGCCGGGCGTGGTCACAACCTCACCCCGCCGGAGCTCGTCCGTGCCGACGCCTGAGAGGTTTACCGCCGTCCTGCTGCCGGGGACGACACGCTGCACCTTCTGCTTGTGGCTCTGCAGCCCGCGAATGCGCGCCTTGAGGCCCGAAGGCTGGATCTCGACCTCTTGACCGACCATGAGCACCCCATCGCTCAGCGTGCCGGTGACGACGGTACCGAAGCCCGCGATGGTAAAGATGCGGTCGATAGGCAGCCGCGGCCGCCCAACGTCGCGGCGGGGGGCGCTGGTAGACAGGAAGCGGTCCAGCTCGGCCACGACCTGGTCAAGGCCTTGCCCGGTGCGCGCCGAGCAGCGCACGATGGGAGCGCCGTCCAGGACCGTACCCTCCAGTACGTCCAGCAGATCGGCCTCTACCAGGTCCAGCCAGTCCTCGTCGGGCACCATGTCGAGCTTGGTCATGGCCACCACTCCTCCCCGAATCTGGAGGAGGTCCAGGATGGCCAGGTGCTCGCGCGTCTGGGGCATCACGCCCTCGTCGGCGGCGACGACGAAGAGGGCGGCGTCGATCCCTCCCACGCCCGACAGCATGTTCTTGATAAAGTCCTTGTGACCGGGCACATCCACGATGCCCACCCGCTCGCCGCTGGGGAGATCCAACCAGGCAAAGCCCAGGTCGATGGTCATCTCCCGCTCTTTTTCTTCCTTGAGCCGGTCGGGATCGATCCCGGTCAGAGCACGGACCAGGGTAGACTTGCCGTGGTCGACGTGACCTGCAGTCCCAACGACGCGCACCGT
>JBFYTF010000187.1:0-4182 GCA_041300865.1 Anaerolineae bacterium | reverse complement strand
CCCCGCTGGCCTGCTTCCAACTCCGCGGCGGTATCTACCGGGATGATTCGTGGGCGCGCTCGCCGATCCAGCCCACCATCGTATGCAGCACCGTGGACCAGACCGGCTCGCGGCTCCTGTTCCGCGCCTATGGGCGCTCCTTCAAGGCATGGCACCTCCAGGCCGGCCTCGTCGGCAACGACAGCCTGATCCTGCTCGACGAGGCCCACTGCGCCCAGCCCTTCATGGAGACCCTGAATTCTGTTACCCGCTACCGGGCGTGGGCAGAGGAGCCCCTGCCCTTCCCCTTCCACCTTGTGGTCATGACCGCCACGCTACCGTCCGGGACCTCGCTCTTCCCTGACGCGGAGACGAGGGCCGCAGACCGATCCCACCGGGTCCTGGGCAAGCGCATCGAGGCCACCAAACCCTGCCGTCTGGTGATCGCCGAGAAGGCCCAGGGCAAAGACGCCGCGAAGGTCAACCAGGCCCTGGCGGAAAAGCTGGTGGCGGAGGCAATCGCCCTGGTGGATGCCGCCATGGCCCAGGCGCCCCAGGACGACCTGTTCGCAACCCAGGGCGCCCCGGCCATCGTCATCTTCTGCAACCGCGTGGATACCGCTCGGCGTGCCCATGCCTTACTTGAACGGCATCACAAGGATCGAGCCGCGCTGCTGACCGGCCGCATGCGTCCGCTGGACAAGGACGACACCGTCAGCGGAACCCTGGCCCTGTTGAGCGCGGAGAGATCGGACAAAAGGCGGCTTGTCGAACCCATCTTCGTCGTCGCCACCCAGACCCTCGAAGTCGGCGCCAACCTGGACTTCGACCTGCTGGTCAGCGAGTGCGCGGACCTCGCCGCCTTGCGCCAACGCTTCGGCCGCCTAAACCGCATGGGCCGGCCGATGCAGGCCCGCGCCGTCATCGTCGTGCGCGGCGACCAGCAAAAGGCAGACGCCAAGCCCGACCCGGTCTACGGCGCTGCCCTGACCGCCACCTGGTCCTGGCTCAATACCCAGATCGACGAGAGCGGCGAGCTGGACATGGGCATCGCCGGGCTGGAGGACCGACTGCCGACGGACCTGTCAACCCTGACGGTACCCGGGGCTCAGGCCCCGGTGATGCTGCCCGCTCACGTCGATGCCCTGGCCCAGACCGCCCCCGAGCCCTACCCGAGCCCGGACATCGCCCTGTTTCTGCACGGGCCCCAGGCTGGACGCCCCGACGTTCAGGTGTGCTGGCGGGCGGACCTGGCCGGCGAGTTTCCAAGCAACCGCGAGCGGGATCAGGCGTGGATCGAAGCGGTGGGCGTCTGCCCGCCAGCCGCCGGGGAGCTGATGCCGGTCCCCATCACCGCCTTCCGCCGCTGGCTCGTCGGCGAGTCCGACGCCGCCGACAGCGGCGACCTGGAGTCCAGCGAGGCGGGCACCGAGACCCCGGCTACGCGAGCCCCGCGCGCCGTACTGCGTTGGCGCGGGCTGGAGGAGTCCGGGGTCATCACAGATCCCGGCGCCATCCGCCCCGGCGACCTGTTGGTGGTGCCAGCAGGCCTCGGGGGCTGGGAGACCCTCGGCCATATCCCACCGGGGGCGGCGAAGGACCAGGGCGACCGGGCGCACCGGAACGCCCGAGCCAAGGCTGTTCTGAGACTGACCGCCGGGACGCTGTCGGAGTGGCCCGAATCCTCATCCCGGCAGGCGCTTTCTACGCTTGCAGCCGAGACCAAGGCCCGCTTGGATGAGGACCCGGACGGCCTTGCGGCCGACCTAAAGGCCGTCCTCTCCCATCTCGCCGAAGAAACAACTGCCCCGGAATGGCTGCGAGAAATCGCCGATCACCTTGCCCGCGAGCGCCGACTCGACCGCTGCATCGCGCTCCATCCCTGCGGCGGACTGGTGGTGAAGGGGACCAGGCGCCTGCACGCAACCATCGGTGGCGGCAGCGGATTCAGCCACGAGGACGACGCCGCCGCCTCCGGGACCATCCGAGTCCCCTTAGCGGACCACCTCCGCGGGGTTCGGGAGTTCGCGACGCGCTTCACCCAACACCTGCCAAGGATGCTCGCCGAGGACCTGCAGCTCGCTGCCTTCTGCCACGACCTAGGCAAGACAGACCCAAGATTCCAGGCCCTGCTTCACGGCGGCAACCCCTGGGTGCGGGGCACCCTGCTCGCCAAGTCCGGCAACATGCCCAAGGGCAAGGCCGACTATGCAGCGGCCCTGAAAGCATCCGGCTATCCACGGGGCGGCCGACACGAGTTGCTGTCGGTTCGTCTGCTGGAAAGCGCCCCGGACCTACTCGCCCAAGCCCATGAGCCGGATCTGGTCCTGCACCTGATCGCAAGCCACCACGGGCACTGCCGACCCTTCGCGCCTATCGTTGAAGACCCGAGCGCACCTTACGTGAGCCTGGAGATCGACGGCGTGACCTTCAACGCCTCCAGCGCGACGGGCCTGGAGCGCCTGGACAGCGGCGTCCCGGAACGCTTCTGGCGCCTGATCCGCCGCTACGGCTGGTGGGGGCTGGCGGGGCTGGAGGCCATGCTGATGCTCTCCGATCACCGAAGGAGCGAATCGGAAGAGCGCGACTTGGAGACCACCGATGCCTGAAATCCCACTTAGCGCCCTCACTGGGAATAATCCACTTGCCTTTCTTGCAGCGCTGGGCACGTTTCGTATTCTGAGCGATGCGATCTCAAAGCCGGTGAGAATGGGTTGGCACCCAGCGGCCACTGGATGGGTCCCTTCAATTTCTTGGGATGACGATGACCCAGGTTGGTGTGATCCTTGGCTCATCGCTGGCATCATCGCTTGCCAGCTTGGAGCCCCGGCGCGCCCTACACCAGAACAGCGCCTCCGGGCAGTAGTGGCCATGGAGGATACCTACAAGTCCGAAAAGAAGGCCCTAGCTGCGCTTGAGAAGTCCCTAAAGGAGGAAGGAAAGACGATTGGTTTGAAGGGGGCGGATCTGTCGGACTTCGTTTCGGCTGGCACCTTAGATATGCGGAATGCTGTCAGTCGCCTACGCGCGAGCTGGCTTGCGGGCCTACAACAGGTTGTGCTCTCGCCAGAGCTCGGGCTCGGCAAGACGCTTGCTGTGACTATTGGGGAACTTCGCGATGTCGCAAATAGAATCAGCGGAGAGTGCTCCCAAACGGACCGATTGGTGGCAGACCTCATAGCGGCATTTGGAGCGGAGGGCCGAACCGAGGACGATTATATTCAAGCCACTGAATTCTGCTTTGTGACCGGATCCGGACAACAGTTTTTTCTGGAGACAATTCAGAAACTACTACACTGCGTATCGGTCGATAAGATCAAGCAAGCGTTATTTGATCACTGGACCTACGATGATCTCAGGTTCTCGATGCGGTGGGACCCGGTCGATGACCGAAGATACGCGTTAATGTGGAGCGACCCGACTTCCCCGGGAAACGAGACCCGAACGACTTGGGCTGCAAACCTCCTCGCCTACTATGGCTTGTCCTTCTTCCCCTGCTTCACGCACGGTAGATCTGTCAACACCACTGGATTCAACCCATCCTCGCGGACATTCACATGGCCGATATGGACCAGCGCCATCTCTGTGGACGTAGCCAGGTCCCTGTTGGCAAATCAGTATCTTGGCAATAGACCAATCGACCGAGAGCACCTTCGACTCATGGGTGTGTCTGACATCTATAAGGCAACACGTATTCAAGTGGGTACTCCACCACTTGTTAAGTTCAATTTCAGTCAAGCCCAGCAAGCCTGACGCAAGAGGCCAGCCTCTCAGACCATATGTGATCAATAGGTTACTGCGAAAACCTGGATTCCGCTGCGCGCCATCCAGGCTACAAGCTAATGCCGACAGGGCCCCCGGGTGACCATCCTTGGTCTGGGTCCCGGCATCCCGGCCGGGACGACGGCGCGGGGGACTTGGGCAGACCGATGGCGTGGCCAAAGACCCCGCTCGGGCTAAAGCCCGACCTACAGGCCCATCAGGTGGCGGTGGGAACGATCTCCGCCGGCCCCGGGAGCCCAAACACCTCCCACAGCGGGACCTCGACATCGGCCAGGGTGGCGAAGGTCAGGATCTCGTCCCAGGCAAAGACGGTGCCCTTGTCGTAGCCGTCGGCGCCGAGCAGAAAGCGGATGGCGTAATGCTCCAGCGGATCGACCACCAGATACTCGCGCACCCCGGCACGCTCGTAGAGGGCCTTCT
>JBFYTF010000184.1:0-4160 GCA_041300865.1 Anaerolineae bacterium | reverse complement strand
TGGAGCAGGTAGTGGATGCCGCCGGCTGGGATAGCTTTCACCTGGTGGGCTATTCAGGCGGCGGCGCTGTGGCCCTGGCCTTTGTGGCCATGTACCCTGAGCGGGTCAGGAGCCTGGGCTTGAGCGAGCCGGCGTTCATCCCCAGCCCGGAGTGGTTTGCGCAGGAATCCGAATTCCAGGCACAACTGGCAGAGGTCCTGGCCCTGCCGCCCCGGGAGCAGATGCGCGAGTTTGTGCGTCTCAACCTTCGAGCGGATGTCCCGCCACCTGCCCCACGCGTCGGCGACCCTCCCCCGTGGATGGCCAAGCGCCCGGCCGGCCTCAAGGCTTTTGTGCCCGCGATCTGGTCGGCGACGTTCACCCTTGACCAGCTCCGCCAGTTCCAAAACCCGGCATACCTCGCCCTCGGCGACCTCTCCAATGCCATCGAGGAGCGCAAAGCCCAGAGCCTCGCGCGCCTGTTCCCCGGGCTGGAGGTGGAGGTGTACGCAGGCCGCCACCACTTCGATCCGCCGCAGCGGGCCGAGCCCGAGCGCTTTGCCACGGCCCTGCTCCGCCTGTGGTCGCGGGCCGAGGGGAGACCCGGCGAGTAGGCGCCGTCCCCTGCTGCCCGGTCCCAGGTCGTAGGTCTGCGGGGATCAAGAGGCAGAGGGGCCGGGCCGAAGCAAGGAGTCCGTTGCCTGGCCGCTCCGCCAGCCGCATGCCCGGCGCGCAGCCGGGGAGCCGGCAGGGATGCCGGCGCTCCCAGGGGCCGGCGACCTGGCGGGGGCGGGGCCGGAGGTCGTGCTTGAGGGCGGGGGCGAGGGGCAAGGCGCTGCCGGGCCGCGAGGGTAGGATGGTGAGGCGCTCAGGTCAAAATGGCGGCGCGAGACGTGACCGGGACCTACACATCACTGCTGGACGCGCTTTGGTTCTGTTCAGGTTATCCACCTAATCTGAGCTGCGAAAGTGCCAAAGCGAGAACCACGCCTAGAATGAAGAAGGCGGCCTCTCGTCAGTTCCTGCGTAAACTCGACGATGGCCCGCGCCGCATCGAGCATATCCCACAAGTAGGCCGGGGCGCGTTCCTCAAGAGGCATAGATCACCTCGTGATGTTGCAGGATGTGTTGACGGCGGAAGGGATTGCGGATGGTCCCTTTCTCCACCAGATCGACCTTGCGCCCAAAGATCTGCTCCAGTTCCCTCTCAGCATCTATCAAATCGAACAAATCCCAGGGCGCCTCGTCTTCGAACACCACCAGCACACGCCGGGCCAAGCCACGGGCCACGGTGCAGATGAGCGGCTCGCTCTCTGGCTCCGCCTGGGCCAACACGGCAGCCGGCTGCACGGCGTTCACCCCAGATGCCTGGGGCGGCAGCCGCTCCAACTGCTGCCGGTCGAGGGTGAGCAAGGTCGGGCCGAGATCGGGATCGTCCCGGCGCGCTGCCGGCGGCCACGGCCCGTGTTCTGTCCGGGATGTTTGGCGGGTGCCCGCCTGTCGCTTGTCAGGGAAAGCCTGGCAAGACACGTGCTTCCTGGCGGGGTTTCCCCTCTAGACGCGCGGCCCGATCTGCGATACAATGGGGCCAGGCCCCATGGCAGCAGCAGCACAGACGGGGCACTGACGGCAGGGCGAGCGGGTGATGGAGGGCAACCGTATGGAGCCGGGATCGGGCGACCCTGGGCAGCTCCTGGGCTCATCGGCCGAGGGGCTGGAGCGGAGCCGGGAGCAGCGCGAGGTCTTTGATCGGGGGCTGCTCCAGAGGAACCGGGAGCTGGCCGCGGTGGCGGCGATCGCCGAGTCCATCTCGGCCGGGGAGATGGATCTGGCCGCCATGCTGGAGCGGGCGCTGCAGGTGGTGCTGGACGTGACGGGCCTGCCGGCCGGCTGGATCCTGCTCCTGTCCGAGGAGGACGGCCGGGTGGTGACGGTCCGCTCGTCCGGCCTGTCGCAGGACAGCGCCGCGGCGGTGGCGAGGTTTCGAGCCGCGGACTGTGAATGCCGCCAGGCGCTCGACTCGGGCGCGCCCCTCGTGGTCCACCCCCTGCACCCGGGGTGCCTGGTGCGCGGGCTGGACCTGGGGGAGGGCCGCTCGCCGACGTGCCACGCCACGGTGCCGCTGGTGGCCCACGGCCGCGTGCTGGGGATGCTGAACCTGGCCGGCGACAGGCCGGGGGTGTTTGACGAGCAAGAGCTGGTGCTGCTCGGCTCCATCGGCCGGCAATTGGGAGTGGCCGTGGAAAACGCCCGCCTGTGGGCCGAGCTGAAGCGGCGCGACGCGCTGCGCAGCCAAATGCTGGAACAGGCCCTGACCGCCCAGGAGGACGAGCGGCGGCGCATCGCCCGGGAGCTGCACGACCAGATTGGCCAGGCGCTGACGTCGATCCTGGTGTGGCTGCAGGCCTTGGAGTGCGAGGCGAATGACCCGGCCGGCCTGACCATGAGCCCGCGCCAGCTGCAAGAATTCAAGGAGATTGTGGTCGATACCCTGGATGGGGTACACAGCCTGGCGACGGAGCTGCGCCCGAGCGTGCTGGACGATCTGGGCCTGGTGCCGGCGCTGCGCCGCTACGTGCAGACGTATCACGAGCATTACAGGCTGGCCATCGACTTTCAAACGGTGGGGCTGGAGGGGGTGCGCTTATCTCCCGCGGTGGAAACGGCGCTGTATCGCATCGTGCAGGAGGCGCTGACCAACGTGGTGCAGCACGCCGGGGCCGAGTGCGTTAGCCTGCTGCTCGAGACGCGGCGGGCCGAGCCCCGCTCGGTGGTCGCGATCGTGGAGGACGACGGCTGTGGCTTTGAGGTCGGCCCCCTGGGGCGCGGCGAGATGGACGAGAGCTGGCTGGGCCTGTCGGGGATGCGGGAGCGAGCGCAGCTCGTGGGCGGCCGGCTGACCATCGAGTCGGCACCGGACATGGGCACGACCGTGTATGTAGAAGTGCCGTTGGAATAGGAGCGACGGAAGCATGGCAAGCGACGAACGGATCCGGGTGTTAATTGCCGACGACCACGCCGTTCTGCGCGCAGGACTCCGCCGGCTGCTGGACGCGCAGCCCGACATGTCCACCGTGGGCGAAGCGGGCACCGCCGACGAGGCGACGGCGCTGGACGCGGACCTGCAGCCTGACGTCGTGCTGATGGATCTGACGCTGCCGACCAGGCCGGGCAGCCCCGACACGATGCCCTCGGGGCTGGAGGCCATCCGGCGCATCCGGGCCGGCCGGCCCGCGGCCCGGGTCCTGGCCTTGACGATGCACGACGACGAGAGCTATCTGCGTGCCGTGCTGGAGGCCGGCGGGGCGGGCTATGTGCTGAAGCGAGCCGCCGACACCGAGCTGCTGTCGGCCATCCGCGCTGTGTGGCGGGGCGGGACGTACTTGCATCCGGCGCACCTCCGCCTGCTGCTGGGGGTGACGCCGGCCGCGCTCCCCCCAGAGAAGGCGGTGGACGACTCGTACGAGCAGCTGAGCCGCCGCGAGCAGCAGGTGCTCCGCCTCCTGGCGCAGGGGCACACCAATCTGCAGGTGGCCGCGAGCCTGGGCCTGAGCGTCAAGACGGTGGAGACGTACAAGAGCCGGCTGATAGCCAAGCTGGGCCTGGAGGGCCGGGCCGCGCTGGTGCGGTACGCGCTGCAGAGAGGGCTGCTGGAGGAACAAGAGTAGCCAGGCTCCGCACAAGTCCGCCCCCCTGCCGATTTCCGGGCTCCCCCGATAGGCCCCCCTCCCACTCTGCTGCGTTGCTCCCCTGGGCGGCGATAGGCGTTCCCCAGGAGAGGAGCGCGACAGCCTGATCCCCTCCCTGCCGGCGCAATGGCACAGGGGGAGGTTGGACGGGCAGGGCGCTGTGGCTCCCCCCCGGCCCGATCGCCGCTCTCCGGCCTCGCCCCCGGCCCGCTCTCCCGCCTCGTCCCCCGCGCACGGCCGCGGGACAGGGGGACGGAAGGGGGCGGGTGTCAGGTTTTCCCCGGCAGGCATTGCCGAAAGTCGCGGGAATTTCCTGACACCGGTTAGGGTTTTCCCTTCTAGACAAGCCCGCTGCCCGGTCCTATAATGACCCACGCTGACATAAAAAGCAGGAGGCGCGCATGACCAGACAGGAGTTCAGTTATAGAGGCAAAAAGATCGTGATCGAACGAGATCACCCGCACGCAGTGGTGAGTGTGGACGGCCGCGAGT
>JBFYTF010000152.1:0-18252 GCA_041300865.1 Anaerolineae bacterium | reverse complement strand
GTGGCCATCATCGGCTTTGACGACCGCCCAGAGAGCGCTGCCCAGGAACTCTCGCTCACCAGTGTACGAATTCCCCTCCAACAGATGGGCTATCGGGCGGTGGAATCGCTCTTCCGGTACCTTACCGGCGAGGCAGAGGACATCGAATCGGCCCAGGTCGAGACGTGCTTGGTGGCTCGCGAGTCGTGCGGCTGCGACCCGCGCACTGCCACGTCTGGTGTAATCACATCTCAAACCGGGCTGCCGAATCGAACAATCACTCGCGAACAACTGGCGCAGATCATGGCTGCGCCAGTCATGAACGAGGCCCAATGCCTCCCCGCCGCCGAGATCGAGTCGTTATGCCGACGCCTATTGGATGCATTCCATGCCAGCCTGGCGCAGGATGACGCAGGGGATTTCCAGGCCACTCTGGAGGCTGTCCTTCATCAAGTAGCAGCCAGTGGAGATGATATTCACATCTGGCAGGCGGCCCTTTCGAGGCTGGGCGCTGGCCTCGATGGGCTGCCGGCTGTGGCAACCGGCCGGGCAACCGAGTTTCTGGATCAGGCACGCCTCACCATCAGCGCCAGCGTCCAGCGTCAGTTCCGCCGCCACGTGGTGGATCAACGCTGGGCACTCAACCGTTTGGGCACATTGACGGCCCGGCTACTGGCCGCCCTCGACGAAACCCAGATTTACCACATGCTGGCCCGACACCTGCCGACGATGGGCATCTATACCGCGTGGCTGGCCCTGTTCAGTGCGGAGGGTGACGATCCAGTTGGCGGGACCATGATGCGGGACCTCACATCTTTGGATCAGCCGATACGCCGTTTTCCCAGCCGCGAGTTTCCACCCGAGGGTCTGCTATCGCCAGATCAACCGTTCTGCCTGGCCTT
The DNA here is from genome assembly GCA_041300865.1 of Anaerolineae bacterium. Classification (GTDB taxonomy): domain Bacteria; phylum Chloroflexota; class Anaerolineae; order JAAYZQ01; family JAAYZQ01; genus JAAYZQ01. The sequence goes on along the minus strand of JBFYTF010000152.1, from coordinate 17,371 downwards.
GTTTCCGCTGACCGGTCCACGCGGCCAACTGGGCTACGTTGCCTTCGACACAGCGCACCTGGATCTGTATGGCGCGATCACGCAGGAATTGGCGACGGCGCTCAACAGTGCAGGGTTGTACCGGGAGGCCACCGAGGGCCAGCGCCTGGCCGAAGAAGCGAACGAGCTCAAGAGTCGCTTCCTTTCGACGGTCAGTCACGAGCTGCGCACGCCACTGAACCTGATCGTGGGGCTGAGCGGGATTCTCTTGCAGGAGGCCGATGAGGGCGACCCCCCACTGCCCGAACCATATCGGAGGGACATAGAACAGATACACGCTCACGCCCAGCACCTCGGCGGGCTGATCGGGGATGTCCTCGATCTGGCCAGCAGCGACGCCGGGCAACTGCGCCTGGCACACGAGTTCGTCGACCTGTGCCAGGCCCTCAGCCTGGTGGCCGAAACCGGCCGCCGCCTGGCCTACGAGCGTGGCCTGGCCTGGTACGCTAACCTGCCCGCGTCCGGCCCCTGGGTGTGGGGAGATCCGACACGATTGCGTCAGGTCGTGCTCAATCTGGTCAACAATGCGATCAAGTTTACCGCCCGGGGCCACGTTGGCCTAGAGGTGAACGCCAACGCCGATTCTGTCACCGTCGCCATCCACGACACGGGGCTGGGGGTCCCCCCCGAGGAGCAGGATGCCATCTTTGACGAGTTCCGCCGCTCAGAGCGAAGCCAGACCCACGGCTATGGCGGCCTGGGCTTGGGCCTCGCCATCTGCAAACGGCTCGTCCAACTGCACGGCGGAACCATAGGTGTGAAGTCCTCGGGCCAGGAGGGCGCCGGCTCGACCTTCTACGTCACGCTGCCAACCGTGCAACCCCCGGCAACTCGGGCTGAGCCGGCTGCTGTCCCATCCGTCTCCGAAGAGAGCGTATTGGTGCTGACCAATCGGATCGGAGGTAGTCGGCAGCTGCAGGAATACCTGGGTGGGCGTGGATTTGAGGCAAAGACATTCGTCATGGATGAAACCCCCGATTGGCTATCGCAGGTGGTGATATCGCCGCCAGGTGCCATCGCGGTGGACATGGGCACCGCAGCCCAGCAGGGTTGGGACGTGCTGAGAGCGATCAAGGGCCATCCCCAGACACAAGACCTGCCCGTGCTATTCTACGCCTTGTCCCCGCAGGGCGGGTCGGTACTGCAGCTAGACTATGTCACCAAGCCCATCGAGCTAACCGAGTTAACGCGGGCCCTCGACCAGCAGTGGCTGGTCCTGGACACAGATCAAGACGCCAGGACGATCTTGGTCGTGGACGATGATCCAGACACGCTGGAGATGCATGCGCGGATTGTACAGGCCCATTCTCACTCCCACCGAGTGTTGATGGCGCGGAATGGCCTTGAGGCGCTGGACATCTTGCAGCGGGAGCGCGCCGATCTGGTGCTGTTGGATTTGATCATGCCCGAACTCGACGGGTTTTGTGTGTTGGAAGCGATGCGTGAGAAGGAAGGCATGCGTGAGATACCGGTGATCGTAGTGACCGGTCAGGTGTTGACTGGAAAAGAGATGGCGCGCTTGAACCGGGGTGTAGCGACGGTGTTGAGCAAAGGAGTATTCAGCCTTGAGGAAACCCTGGCCCACGTCGATACCGCACTGGAGCGCAATCGCAAATTGAGTACCGAGGCACAGCGCCTGGTACGACGGGCAATGGCCTACATTCACGGGCACTATACCGAGCCTATCTCCCGCGTGGACCTCGCGCGCCACGTTGCCCTCAGCGAGGACTACTTGACTGCTTGTTTCCGCAGAGAGCTGGGCGTAACGCCAATCGCTTATCTCAATCGCTATCGGGTAAATCAAGCCAGGCAGCTTCTGGGCGACACGAGCAAAAGCATCACCGAAATCGCCCTGGAAGTCGGCTTTTCCGACAGTGGCTACTTCAGCCGCGTCTTCCGGCGTGAGGTCGGACTCTCCCCCGAAGCCTATCGCCAGGCTTAATCGGTTCCTCCGCTAACTGACTCGAGAACAGCGCATCATCGCAGGGGCGCCGCACTGTTGCGCCTTTGCTGATTTCATACGCGGTGACACCAACTGCCATAGGGCTTCTCTTCCTCTATGAAATGTCCATCTCAATCTCGTTTTACTCCTAGCCTCCAGTGAGTCGGATGGCTATAATGGTCATCAAGGAGTTGGGACCGGTCCCATGGCCGAGCGGAGGATCTCTCGAGGGGAATCATGGCAGAGGAGAAGCTGACCATCAGGCACATTGCGAAACTGGCGGGTGTCTCACGTTCCACAGTTTCCCGCGTGATCAACGATCACCCCAGTGTACGCCGGGAGACGCGTGAGCAGGTGCTAAGCATCGTCGCCGAAACCGGCTTCCGCCCTGATCCTATCGCCCGTTCCCTTTCCAGTCGTCGAGCGGGCATCATTGGTTTGGTCATCCCCCTCGCCATCCAGAGCCTCTTTGAGGATCCCTTTTTCGCCCGCCTGATGCAGGGGATTTCCCAAGGCTGCAATATGCACGATTACACCTTGGCGTTGTTTCTACTCCATACGCAGGAGGAGGAAGCGAAACTCTACCCCAGACTCTCGCGCCGCCAGCTCCTGGATGGCGTCATTGTCACCGCCACGCGAAACGGAGATCCCCTGATCCCGCAACTCCTCGCCAACCGAGTTCCCTTTGTGCTGCACGGCCGGCACGAGGACCCACGGGTTAGCTTTGCAGATGTCGACAATGTGGCAGGGGCCTACTTAGCGGTGACTCACCTGGTGCGCCTGGGCCGTCGCCGCATCGCCCTCATCACCGGACCTTCAGGTAGCCTGGCTGCCGAGGATCGGAAGCGGGGTTATCTGGATGCCCTCCAGGAGCGAAGGCTCTCAATCGACGAAGCGCTGATCATCCACGGCGATTTTACGGAAACGAGCAGCCATCAGGCGATGCAGGGCTTGCTGCCCCACGAGCCAGATGCCGTGTTTGTTGCCTCAGATAGCATGGCCCTGGGCGCACTGCGAGCTTTGCGCGAGGCGGGGAAACGTGTGCCGGACGAGGTAGCCGTGGTGGGCTTTGACGACATGCCCCAGGCCGCGACGGCAGATCCACCGCTGACCACCATCCGGCAACCCATTCAGCAAACGGGTCTACTGGCCGTTGAGATGCTCATTGACATCCTGGGAAACGGAGCAAATCCTGCCCGGCGCATCATTCTGCCCACAGAACTCGTGATCCGGGCTTCCTGTGGCTCGGGCCTGATTGGCTGATGAGCTTTGAATGGGTACGGGAAGAGACGGGATCGATTCGACTCACCAGTGAAATGGTGAGAGTCTTCTTCCCGATCGTCTGTGGGATCGGTCCCACAGATGGCGCGCGATAGGCTTGGGAGGAGGTGAGTGATATCAGCAAAGAGAGGTAGGAGCGTCTCAAGGATTGTCCTGGCCACTGGCCAAAGATCAATTTTATCCCTGAAGGAGGAAAGAACAATGAAGAGCAAGTGGTTTGGTTTCGCGGGTATGCTGTTGGTGGCAGTCCTCTTGATCTCTGCTTGCGGCGGGGCCGCAGAGCCTGCCACCCAACAGCCTGAGGCAGGCACGGCGGCCGGCGAAGCTGCGCAGCCGACCGAGGCCCCGGCTGCGGAGGAAGTGACGCTGACAGTTCTGGTCCACCAGAACCCGCCCATGGTGGAGTTTATGGAGGCGTTCAACGAAGAGTTCCAGGCCAAGTATCCGAATATCACCGTGGATATGTCGGTGGTGAATGCCAATGACCTGAGCACGGTCACCCAGACCCGCCTGAACGCCAACGATGTGGACGTCGTAGACATGTTCGGCTTTGCCAATGGGGCCCAGCCCTACATGAAGAATGTGACGCCGCCTAACTGGCAGACCCTGATTGACGCCGGCCTGATCATGGACATCTCGGACCAGCCGTTTGTCCAGAACTATGATGCGGCGACCATCCAGGACGCCGGAACCTACAACGGCAAGGTCTACGGAATCAACCTTGGCCGCGTTTCCTACAGTGGCATCTACTACAACAAAGACCTGTTCGCCGCGAACAACGTCGAGGTACCCACCACCTGGAGTGAGCTCGTAGCAGCCTGCGAAACGTTCAATGCAGCCGATATCCCCTGCATGACGGCCGGCGGCAAGGATGGCTGGCCGATCTTTGTCGGTGCCTACGGTATCATCGGGTCCATCTACCCTGACCAGGCAGCCCTGGTGGAGGGTCTGTGGACCGGTAGCACAAAGTGGAACGATGCGAAATCTCTCGAGATGTGGGAGAAAATGAAGGTCTATGCTCAAGATATGATGGAAGAGGGTGCCAGCGGTATCGCCGGCGATGCAGCGCCTGGACGTTTTGCCTCTGGCGCGGTTGCCATGTTCACCGGCGGCACCTGGTATGCCGCCGCCATCGAGGCTGCTGAGCCGGAGTTTGAGTGGGGTTACATCCCGTGGCCGGGCAGTGACAACCCTGAAGACAACAAGTATCTGTTCGGCAAGTACGACCAAGGATGGGCCATCGCCGCCAATACTCCCCACAAAGATGCCGCCGTGGCCTACCTGGCCGAGTTCTCTGAGCCGGCCAACTACCAGGCTTTTGCCAATGCCGTGGGCTTTATCCCCACCCAGCCGGGCGCCACGCTGGACACACAAATCGGCACAGAGGTCGCGCCCTATCTGGAGAACTTCCGAGTGGGCTACGAGCAGTACTGGGTTGCTCCCAAGGGTGCTGGTCAGTACGCCAACCCCTACGCCTCGTACTATCAGCCGTTCGGCACGTTCGACGATCCCCAAGAGCTTGCCGACAAGGTTCAGGCCGACCTGCAATCCGGGCTCGACGCCAATCAATAGGCACCGGTCGAACGATACTAGTGGTAGGCTTCTCGTCACTGGAACGAGAAGCCTACCCTATGAGGCTCAAGACGGAGGTGTGCCATGGTAAACTATCATTTCGGTCGTGGCAAGGCACGCTGGATGCCCTATCTTCTGCTCCTTCCTGGGTTCTTCTTTTATCTCCTCATCATGCTTGGACCCTCATTGGCCACCAGCGTGTACTCGTTCACAGATGCAACTGGAATCAAGGGGGCGCCCATAAATTGGGTTGGGCTGGACAACTACAAGGAGTTCCTCTTTATGGGCCAGGCGTCTCGCGACAACTATGATGCGCTCTTGCGGACGCTGATCTTCTGTTTCTTTGTGACGACCATCCAGTTCACACTCGGCCTCATCATGTCGCTGGTCGTGAACCAGAAGTTGAAGGGCGTCAACTTTTTTCGCACACTCTACTTCATGCCTGTGATTCTGGGGGCCGTAATCCAGGGTCTGATCTGGTCGCTCTTTCTCTATCCACTGGGCGGCCCCATGGCACAGATCCTGGGAGCTCTGGGCATCCAGTCCGAGTTCTTGGGCGGACAGCCCTCCGAGGCCTTCGCCTGGGTCATGGCCGTGCAGATCTGGGCCAACATGGGCATCACGATGATGATCTTTATCGCCGGCTTGCAGACCATTCCGGAAGAGCTCTACGAGGCGGCCAAGATCGATGGCGCCAGTTCTTGGAGCGTCTTCAGGAATGTCACCTGGCCCTTGCTGACACCGTCGGTGAACACGAATCTAGTCCTGAACATCATCGGTTCACTTCAGGCTTGGCAGTTGTTCCTGGTCCTTATCGGTTACCGGAACGGCACCCAGGTCTTGGGCTACTTGATCTTTGCCCAGGGTTTTGGCCAAACGTCGGGCAGCGTCACGAGTGCCTTCCGGCAGGGCTATGCCGCTGCCGCCTCCATTGTTCTGTTTTGTCTGGTTCTCGTCATCGGCATGTCCGTGCAGTTCATAGTGCAGCGCAGAGAAAAGAGGTTACTGGGATGAACGCAGCCATTACATCCAGAGCTGAGACCAAAACACGAAGCCTCAAGCCTATTAACTGGGGGCGCATCGTCTCCTATCTGATCCTTCTGGTGTTTGCCGTGATCTACCTGGGACCCCTTCTCATGCTACTCAGCACCTCCCTGAAGACGATGCCAGACTTTATGAAGAACGCAACCAGCCTGCCGGCAACCCTGAACTTTGAGAACTTTGCAGTCGCCTGGGAAAAAGCCAACTTCCCTCGCTACCTGACGAACACAATCCTCTATACAGTATCGGCAACGGTGATCTATCTTGTTACGGCGGTGTTCGTAGGCTTTCCGATTGCGCGGGGGTATGTCAGGGGCGCTGGTTTCCTGCTAACCCTGTATGTCATCGCCCTGTTCTTGCCCGTCGCGTTGATTCCCCAGTTTCAGTTGATGTTGAGCTTGGGATTGTACAACAATCCTATCGGATACGTCATGCTCTTCCTGGTGAACCCAATCGGCATCGTGATCCTGGTCAACTACTTCAAAACGCTGCCAAGGGAACTGGATGAGGCCGCAGCCATGGACGGCTGCGGATATCTGCGCTTTGTGACTACGGTTGTCTTTCCATTGAGTCGACCGGCCATAGCCACCGTGGCCGTGTTGCATGCGATCGGCATCTGGAACGAGCTGATCCTGCCGACGATCTATCTGACCAATAAGGACTATTACCCCATCACCCGAGGTATGATCGTTTTTCAGGGCGTCTATGGCAGCGATTGGCCCACGTTGGCGGCTGCTGTGTTGATCATGACCCTCCCGATGCTAATCATCTTCCTTGTCCTGCAGCGGTACATCGTCTCTGGCCTGACGGCAGGAGCCGTCAAAGGATAGAAAGAGTGAAACGACTGGCTCAATGCACTCTAATCGCGATGGTCATGTTGTCAGCCTGTGGACCTGCTTCTCCATCATCAGGCACGCCCATACCAGCACTCCCTGGCTGGGAACTGGTGTGGCACGACGAGTTTGACGGTGATGCCATTGACAGTGCCAACTGGACGTACGACCTCGGCGCTGGGGGTTGGGGGAATGGAGAGGCGCAGTATTACACCTCGCGCCCCGAAAACGCTCGGGTTGAGAATGGCATGTTGGTGGTCGAAGCGCGCCAGGAAAAGTATGAGAGCTCGTACTACACCTCTGCCCGGCTCAAGACCCAGGGCTTGCAGTCCTTCCAATATGGCCGGATCGAGGCGCGGCTCAAAGTGCCTTCGGGAGATGGCCTCTGGCCCGCGTTCTGGATGCTTGGTTCCAGCTTTGACGGGACCAACTGGCCCGACTGTGGTGAAATCGACATCATGGAGTACGTCGGCAGAGAGCCAGACCTGATCATCGGCACGCTGCACGGGCCGGGCTATTCCGGTGCCTTGGGTGTGAGCCAATGGAACCGGCAAGAGTACGCGATTGCCGATGACTTCCATACCTATGCCATTGAGTGGAAGGCAGGTCAGATTGACTGGTACTATGATGGCGAGAAATACCACACTGTGACCCCCGCCGACTTGAGCGGTCGGCAATGGGTATTCGACCAGCCCTTCTTCATCATTCTCAACCTGGCCGTGGGTGGCACGCTGGGGAGCCCAATAGGTCTCGACACGGTTTTCCCGGCGCAGTACACGGTGGATTATGTCCGGGTTTACGAGGTGGCTGGCTCGTAGCCGGGGCGTTTCATCTCTTCCTCCTCTTGTGCCCAAACCCTGCCCCCCTCCCCGCCGGCGAGGGGGCAGGGGGCGGGGACCAAGGGCCAGCAGGATGAACATGGAGAAAAGACACAGCTACCAGGATACCCGGGCGCCCATCGTCGAATGGGTGCGACACCTCCTGGCCTACATGACCCTGGCCGAAAAGATCGGCCAGATGACCCAGGTGGAGAACCGCAGCATCACTCCCGCGGAGGTCACCCAGCAACTCATCGGCTCGGTTCTGAGCGGCGGGGGCGGCAACTCCGAACCGAATACGCCGCAGAACTGGGCGACAATGGTGCGGGGCTATCAGGAGGCAGCCCTCCAAACCCGCCTGGGTATCCCCCTGCTCTATGGCGCCGATGCTGTGCACGGCCACAGCAATGTGCGAGGGGCCGTAGTCTTTCCCCACAACATCGGCCTGGGCGCCAGCGGGGATGCCCACCTGATGGGGCGCATAGGACAGATCACAGCCACCGAGACGCTGGCTACCGGCATCCATTGGGTCTTTGCGCCAGTGGTCTCCGTGCCACAGGATATCCGGTGGGGCCGCACCTATGAGGGGTTCAGCGAGGACACAGATCTGGTTACCCGACTGGGCGTGGCCCAACTCGAGGGCTTGCAGAACTGGGACGGCGTACCTGACCTGGGCCATCCGCAGACCGTACTCGCTTCAGTGAAGCATTTCGTCGGCGACGGTGGTACCAGCTGGGCCAGCAACACCACCAACGACTGGAGCATCGACCAGGGTGTCACCGAGGCAGACGAGGCCACGCTGCGCGCGGTGCACCTGTCGCCCTACGTCGCTGCCCTCGAGGCCGGGGCCAGGAATATCATGGTCTCACTCAGTAGCTGGGGCGGTCTACGCATGCACGCCCACCGCTACTTACTCACGGACGTGCTCAAGGGGGAACTGGGATTCGACGGCTTTTTGGTCTCCGATTGGCAGGGAGTGGACTACATTCACGCTGACTACTGCACCGCCGTGTCAACGTCGATCAACGCCGGGATAGACATGGTCATGACCCCTTACGACGGCCAACGTTTCATCACCGCCTTGACGCAGGCCGTAGAGCATGGTGATGTGCCCCCGGCCCGCATCGACGATGCCGTGCGCCGCATCCTGACCGTCAAGTTTGAGCTGGGGTTGTTCGAACGTCCTTTTGGCGAAGAATCGCTGCTGCCTCTCATCGGCTCGGAGGCCCATCGCGCCGTGGCGCGCGAGGCGGTGCGCAAATCGCTGGTTCTGCTGAAGAACGCTGGTGGCGCACTACCGCTCGTCAGGGACGTCCCTCTCATTCTCGTCGCAGGCCAGGCAGCCGACAACGTCGGTCTGCAGTGCGGTGGCTGGACGATCGCATGGCAGGGTGGATCGGGCGACATCACGCCCGGCACGACGGTGCTCGCGGGCATCCGGGCCGCAGTCTCTGAGAATACGACGGTCCGCTATGACCCTGCCGGCAACTTTGATTCCATCGAAGCCCTCGGCGCTGGATCAGTCGCGGATGTGGGTATCGTCGTTTTGAGCGAGGAGCCTTACGCCGAGGGAGAAGGGGATCGTGCTGACCTCACCCTGGCGGAGGCCGACGCTGCCCTGCTGGCGCGCGTGCGCCCCCGCTGCAGGAAACTCGTCGTCGTCCTGTTTTCCGGCAGGCCACTGATCGTCACCGAGCACCTGCCGCAATGGGACGCCTTTGTCGCCGCCTGGCTGCCTGGTACGGAAGGTGACGGAGTCGCACAGGTACTCTTTGGTGAGTATTCGTTTACGGGCAAGCTGCCCTACACCTGGTCCAGGACTATGGATCAGATCCCACGCAAGCAAGGAGACGATCCATTGTTCCCACTGGGGTTTGGTTTATCATGACCAAGGAGCATGGACCTCTCACCATCGACAGCCAGAAAGTAGAGGGAACGGATGCAAGACCTCGCTCTTGACGAACGGGGGCGATTTGTAATACGGGACTATGCCGTCAAGCGGCCATTCGCCAGCTTCCTGCCTGGCATCGCCGGGCCGCTGGGCATCCCGCTGTGGGTCTTTTACGTGAATCGCGGTCAGGCAGTGGCCAGTTTTGGGGTGGAGAACAAGGACAACCCCATCATGGAGTTCGAGCCGGCAAACAAGGCCTACCAGGCCACATCCTACACGGGTTTTCGCACCTTTCTGAAGCTCAAGCGCGGGGCGGAGTGGGTATCCTACGAGCCCTTTTCCCCGGGGAACGAGAGCGAAGAAACGCGGATGTGCATCGGCATGAATGAGCTGGAGCTGCAAGCCACCAGCGATATTCACGGGATCCAGAGCCAAGTTCTCTATTTCACGCTTCCTGGCGAACCGTTTGCTGGGCTCGTGCGCCAGGTCACAGTGACCAACGTGGGCAAGGAACCGTTGACCCTCGAGCTCCTGGATGGTATGGCCCGGGTCATGCCTTTCGGAGTAAACAATTGGGGTCTGAAAGAGATAGGCCGCACCATCGAGGCCTATATGGCGGTCTTTAACTTGGACGACCGGCTGCCCTTTTATCGCCTCCAAGCCAGTGTTGGCGATTCGGCCGAAGTCAGCGAGATCCAGGCGGGGCACTTTTACCTGTCTTTTGATAGCTCGGGACAGAGCCTCTTGCCCTTTGTTGATCCAGTTGTCGTGTTTGGCCAGAATACGTCCCTGAGCACACCGGACGGCTTTGTCACCCAGCCCCTGGCCGACCTGAGTCAGAGACGCCAGATCACGACTGGCCGGACGCCCTGCGGCCTTTTCGGCGCGAGCAAGGTTCTGGAGCCAGGGGAGGCGTCGACGATGTATGCCATCATCGGCCATGCTGACCACGCCGAACGCATCCTCCGTGAGAAGAGACGCTTGGCTCAACCAGCCTACGTGCAGCAAAAGCACCAGGAATCCAGACAGTTGGTCGACCAACTCACCGACGCCGTCGCCACTCACACTTCATCGCCCCGACTTGATGCCTACACCCGCCAGACCTTCCTCGACAACGTGCTCCGTGGCGGCTGGCCCCTCCTCCTGGGCGACGAAGCGGCGCCTGCCATCTATCACGTTTACTCGCGCAAACACGGCGATCTGGAGCGCGACTATAACTATTTCTACGTTGCCGCCGAGCCATATTCGCAGGGCAATGCCAATTACCGCGACGTGAACCAAAACCGGCGCTCTGACGTCCTACTCAAGCCCGGGGTGGGCGCTTTCAATGTCCTGTCCTTCCTGAGCCTAATCCAGGCAGATGGCTACAATCCGCTTGTGGTGGAAGGCAGCCGCTTCACCTTGCCGGACCAGAAGCGCGCGACTCTACTGACCCTTGTCGAGCAGCCGGAGGAGCTGGCACCCCTGTTGGCCCAACCCTTCACCCCCGGCCAACTCCTGCGGGCCATCACCAACAGGAATATTGGGCTGAAGGTCAGCCCTGAAAACTTGGTTGCTGAGGCCCTGCGCCAGGCGGAGCAGCACTTCCAGGCCGCTCCCGGCGAGGGCTACTGGATCGACCACTGGACCTACAACCTCGACTTGATCGAAACCTACCTGGCCGTCTACCCCGACCGAAAGGATGACCTGCTCTTCAACCAACCCGTCGTGCCCTTCTTTGACAGCCCGGCCATCGTCCAGCCCCGCGCTCTCAAGTACGTGCTCGCCGGCGAGGGCCGGGTGCGCCAGTACGGGGCAGTGGTGGAGGACGAGGAAAAGGCGACCTTGATCGCGGGTCGCAGCGAGTCCGCCACCCTGGTGCGGACGGCACACGGCAAGGGCGAGGTGTATCGCACAACGGTCTTTGGCAAGCTGGTGGGTCTGGCCCTGCTCAAGTTCGCCACCCTCGACCCGCTGGGTATGGGCGTAGAGATGGAGGCGGGCAAGCCGAGCTGGTGCGACGCACTCAACGGCCTACCGGGCCTGTTAGGCTCATCACTGTGCGAGACCTACGAGCTGGAGCGACTGCTCACGTTCCTACTAGAAGCGATGAACGAGAGGAACTTGGGCGCGGTCGAGATGCCGGTCGAACAACACACCTTGTTGCTAGAGATCTCGGGCGCCCTGGAATGGTGGCGGGCATCGGACGGCCCGGACCGGGATTTCCGCTTTTGGGACGCTGCAGCCAGCGCGAGGGAAACCTACCGCGCATCCGTTCGATTGGGCTTTGACGGGGAAACCAAGGTGCTGCCCTTTGAAGAGTTGACGCCGATTCTGGCTGCCTTCCAGGCAAAAGTGCGCGCCGGTATTAAACGGGCCGTCGAGATGAACCAGGGCGCATCGCCCGGCATCCCGCCGACCTATCTTGCCTACAGCGTACCTGACTATGACCTGATCACCGACGCCAGCGGGGAACCCCGCCGCGATGAGCAGGGCCGCCCCTACGTCCAAGCCAGAGGTTTCAAGCCAGCGTTGCTGCCCCTGTATCTAGAAGGCCCAGTCCATGCGCTAAAAGTGCAACCGGACGTGGCCTCAGCCCAGGAGCTATATGCCAAGATCAAAGCCAGCGACCTGTACGACCGCAAACTCGGCAGGTACAAAGTTAACGCTCCGCTAGACGGTCAGACCGCCGAGATCGGCCGCGCCCGAGCCTTTACGCCGGGCTGGCTGGAGAACGAATCGATCTGGCTGCACATGGAGTACAAGTATCTGCTGGAGGTCCTGAAAGCGGGCCTGTACGAGGAATTCTTTGAAGAGTTCAAGCGTATCCTGATCTGCTTCCAGGACCCGGAGGTTTACGGCCGCAGCCCCCTCGAGAACTCGTCGTTTCTGGTCAGCAGCGCTCATCCCGATGAGTCGCTGCATGGGGCTGGATTCGTGGCTCGGTTGAGCGGAGCAACAGCAGAGTTTTTGAGCATATGGACCACGATGATGGCCGGCGGGCAGCCCTTTTTGCTACGCAACGGGGCGCTTTGCCTCCAGTTCAAGCCGACGCTTCCGGGCTGGCTGTTCGATGCAGACGGCAAGCTCACTTTTACCCTCTCGGGGCAGGTTCCAGTCACCTATCACAATCCTGATCGGCGGGATTTGCTTCCGAAACAAGATCTGAGCCTCCAACATGTGATCCTCCATCTGGCAGATCAGCGTCCGATCGAGTTCGCTGACGGCATCATCGGTGAACCCTATGCCCGAATGGTGCGAGCTGGTCAAGTTGCCGGCATAGATGTATTCTTCCAGGAGTCGACGTGATAGATTGGCACTTTGTAGATGACAAGGGCACCTTTGCCCTACCCGATCCACAGCGCCATAACTACCTGTACTTTCCGTTGGTGAACGAACAGGGGTTGGTAGCAGCTGTTACGCCCACGCTGCATGGCGACGTCAAGGCCGGGCAGCACAGGTTTCTGACGCTGCCTGTCTCCGCCGAAGACCTGCACATCTCACGGGCGGCCCGCAATTTCTGGGTCAATGTGGAAGGTCGTGGGGCTTGGTCGGCAACGGGCAACTCGGCATGCCAGATCGCCCAGAACTTTGTCGACGACGATGCCGAGCAGGTGGAACTGCAGGCCGGATTCCTGTGGCACCAGGTGACGCGCAGCAACCCTGCGCTGGGCCTGCGCGCCGAGATCACCAGCTTCGTGCCCTCGAGCGCGGACCTGCCAGCAGAGGTTAGCTTGGTGGAGCTGATGCAGGTGGTGCTGACCAACACTGGTTCAGGGCCACTGACCTTGACCCCCACCGCGGCCATCCCCATATTTGGCCGGTCGGCCGATAGAGTGCGCGACCATCGCCACGTGACCTCTCTGTTGCACCGGATCTACACCCACACCTACGGCGTCCTGGTCCGGCCTACCCTCACCTTTGACGAACGCGGGCACCGGGCCAATACCGTGACCTACGCTGTGCTTGGAGCCGAAGGGGATGGCACGCTCCCCGTCGCCTTTCTCCCCACGTTGGAGACGTTCGCCGGCCCGGGCGGCAGCCTCGACTGGCCGCAAGCGGTAGTAAGCCCGGACAATCCTGGCCTCGGTGCAGGACAGATCCTGTCTGGCTACGAGGCGATGGGCGCCTTGCGCTTCCGCAGGATCACGCTCGATCCGGGCCGGCGCCAGGCCTACGTGCTGGTTCTGGGCATCCTGGACGAGGGCACGGGTCCGGAAGCGGTCATGGCCTACTATGGCGACCAGGCCCGGTTCGAAGCCTGGCTGACCCGGACGAAGCATCATTGGAAGCAAAAGCTGGCCTCGTTGCAGATCGATCTGGGCGAGGCGCGGTTCAGTGGCTGGCTCAAGTGGGTCACGATCCAGCCGATCCTGCGCCGCATCTGCGGCAACTCGTTCCTGCCCTACCATGACTATGGGCGCGGGGGCCGCGGCTGGCGCGACCTGTGGCAGGACCAGTTGGCTCTGCTTCTCACCGAGCCCGGCGAGGTCCGTGATCGGCTTGTCAGCAACTTTGCCGGGATCCGCCTGGACGGCAGCAACGCGACTATCATCGGCGACGCACCGGGCGAATTTCGAGCCGATCGCAACGACGTTCCGCGCGTATGGATGGATCACGGTGCTTGGCCATTGCTCACTACCCAGCTCTATCTGGATCGCAGTGGGGACCTGGCCCTGCTGCTACAGGAACAGGTGTACTTCAAGGACTCCTGGATCCACCGCACTCAAGCTGTGGACGAGCTTTGGGATCCAGAGGACGGCACAGAACTGAGAACGAACGCGGGAAGTATCTATCGCGGCAGCATCCTCGAGCACCTGTTGGTGCAGCATCTCACCGCCTTCTTTCATGTCGGCGAGCATAACATCATCCGCCTGGAGGGGGCCGATTGGAACGATGGCCTGGACATGGCCCACCAGCGCGGAGAGAGCGTCGCTTTCAGCGCTCTGTACGCCAGCAACCTGCGCGCGCTCAGCCAACTGGTACTGGAACTGGGCCGACTGGGCCTGACCGAAGTGGAGCTCTTTGCCGAACTGCTGCCGCTTCTGGACAGGCTGAACGCGCCCGTGGACTATGGTTCGGTTGCCGACAAGCAGTCGCGCCTGGACGAGTATTTCGCCGCCACACAGCCGTTGATCTCGGGACACCGGTTGGCGATCACTTTGGACGACCTATCAGCTGACCTAGCGGCCAAGGCCGACTGGCTCTGCGCCCATGTGCGAAGGCAAGAGTGGCTGCCGCAGGGTGAGGAGCTCGGCTGGTTTAACGGCTACTACGATGAGGAGGGCCAGCGGTTGGAAGGGGTGCACCCCGAGGGGGTGCGAATGACGCTCACGGGCCAGGTGTTCGCCCTGATGGGCAGCATCGCCACGGACGAGCAGGCCCGGAAGATCGTCCGGGCCGCTGACGAGTACCTCTACGATGCCAAGGTGGGTGGCTACCGGCTCAACACCAATTTTGGCTCTGACACTGAAAGGCTCAGTATGAGCCTAGGCCGCTGCTTCGGTTTCGCCTATGGTCACAAGGAGAACGGGGCCATGTTCAGCCATATGGCCGTGATGTATGCCAACGCTCTCTACAAGCGCGGTCTAGTAACGGAAGGCTTTGCCGTTCTGGACGGCATCTACCGCCACAATCAGGACTTTGGACTGAGCGGGATCTATCCCGGCATCCCCGAGTATGTCGAACCAGGGGGACGGGGCATGTATCCCTATCTTACCGGTTCGGCCAGCTGGTACCTGTTGACCATGCTCACCGAGGTCTTGGGCATAAAAGGGCAGCTTGGCGACCTGGTGCTTGAGCCCAAGCTGATGCCCGAGCAGTTTGACGCCGATGGTCAGGCTTCGGCCTTGACCCTGTTTGCCGATCGCACGCTCAAAGTGACCTATCACAATCCAGACCACTTGCCCTGGGGGACGTACACCATAGCTGGTATCCAATTGGACGGCGAAGAGGTGTCCTATGAGCGCCTGGGCAGGGCGGCCATCCTGCCCCGGAGCACCCTCACGGCTCTCGGTGGACAAGAGGCCCACAGCCTGGATGTGCTGTTGGTGAGTAGCGGCCAAGATCTGTATAAGAACGTCGCTAGAGGAACGCCGTAGTGCAGTGCATGGGCATCTGGGGGATCTCTACGGTGGTGGAGGTATCGCTGCAGGAGACTGTCCGGCGGGTACGGCGGGCCTGAAATACGGGGCGGACAAGGGCCTGGCCGTGGTGATCATGGAGGGGCTGCGGGGTGGTATGCTCACCGGGCAGGTGCCGCCATCCGTGCAGGAGATCCGGGACGGCGCCCCGGTGCAGCGCACCCAGGCTGAGTGCGCGCTCCAGTGGCTGTGGAACCAGCCCGAGGTCAGGGTGGTGCTGAGCGGGATGAGCACCATGGAGCAGGTGGTGGAGAACGTGGCGAGCGCCGGCCGCTCGGCCGCGGGCTCTATGAGCCCCCAGGAGCTGGCCGTCATCGACCGCGTGCGAGAGCAGTACAATGCCCTGGGCGCCATCCCCTGCACCCGCTGCGAGTACTGCCTGCCCTGCCCGAACAACGTCGCCATCCCGGACGTGTTCCAGATCTAAAACGAGCTCCAGATGTACGGCGACAACGGCCGGGCCAAGATGTTCTACTCGTGGGTCGAAGAGGAAAAGCGCGCGCCGTCCTGCATCGAGTGCGGCGAGTGCCTGGAAAAGTGCCCGCAGCACATCGACATCCCCGTCTGGCTGAAGAAGGTGCACGCGGAGCTGTGCCAGGAGCCAGCCGCGGCTGCGTAGGGGCACCAAGGGGCTGCGCTCGTCACTACGAGCCCGACGAGGGTTGGCAGAAGAGCCAGCATTATACAGCGAAAGAACAAAACCAGGCCACCAATAACGTACAGGTTGCCAACCCGTACAGCTTCCTCGCCTTTCAGAAGGCGCGTGGATGCAGGGGTATGTCCCACTCGAGATCCGCATTCGCAGTGTACATTCTCATCTTGTTTGGCTCGATGGTTGGATGTCTCGCCCTGACAGGATGGCTAGGATTGACTGCCTGGTCCGATGTCTTGCTGGTTACCAAACTCACCTGCGCGATCGCGTTGGCGGGTATCGCGGTGGGCATGCTGGTAGAGAGCTTTGTCGGACGCCACAAGAGCCTGGTATCGAACGCGCTGGGCATTGTCCTGGTTGTTCTGGTCTGGTTCGGCGCAGGAGCCCTTGTGATCTATGTCTACCTTGACCCCGCCACGACCTTGAGTGCAGTCGGCAGCAGCATAGGCTTTGTCTTGTCCTTGTTCTGTGCGGGCGGCGCGACAGAAGCTGGTCGCCACCTGGTGCGTCAAGTGCTTGCCCGTCGGCAACAAGCCGGTAAGTGGCGCGGAGGCGAGCAGTAAGAACCGGCACATCTGCCAGAGGCGGGCGAGTGCTTCTTCGTTGGTGCTGCAGGGATACAAGGTCAGGTCGCGCCTAACCACTCGCTGGTGTCGACGAGGCTATCGTGGTGGTTTATGGGCTTGGCTGGGCCTGCTACTGCTTGGGTCATGGGAGGCTCTGCCCCCCAGCCGCCTGGCGGCTCAGCTCAAAACGTTAGCCGAAGAGCACTGTCTACACTGCCTGCAACTATGTTGGCAGCTCTCCACCCGTAACAGACACTCGAACCGTCAGTCAAATCTCGCAATTGCGCAGAGACGTGCGATGTGTCAAATATTGATTGCTCATATGAGGCTTGAGGAAGACAATGACCCAACCCGGCTGCTGGTCATTGGTGCCCTGTTGCTCCGGCTTGGTAGGAAGCGGGCGACGCAGTGCCCCTCGTCGTCGGTGTAGAAGGACAGGTGCAGGCCGGCTATCGGCGTCGCACAGGAAACATCAGCGGGGCTTAGGTTGCTCTTTCACGCTCCCGCCTCGTACCTCCCGCACTTTAACATCGACGCTGCGTTAACAGGCTGGAGGTCCTGGTAGAGCACCTCGCGGTAGGCGACGAGAAGGGGATTTTGACAGAAATGGATCT
>JBFYTF010000089.1:0-35408 GCA_041300865.1 Anaerolineae bacterium | reverse complement strand
GCGGAACGGTGATCGGCTCCGCCCACTCCCAGACCAAGGTCCCGACCGGCGACTGCACCGGGGCGCCGAGGTCGCCGCCCGGCACGACGCCGGCGTACGCCAGCTCGGGGTCGAGGATGTCGGTGACCGCGCTGACGGTCGCGGGCACCTCACCATTGTTGGCGACGGTGATGGTAAAGGTCACCGGTTCACCGTTGATCACTTCGGTTGGCGAAGCCACCTTATGGAGGGCCAGGTTGACCTGGCCGACGATGAGGGACGCCGCAGCCTCGCCCACGAGGGCGCCTTGCCGGTCCCAGGCGGCGACCCTGTTCTCATAGGGCACCTCGCTTTCGGGAACACTCGTGGGCACGCGCACAGCGTAGACCAGGGAGAGCTGGCCGCCCGCCGGCACCGTCATGTCGTCGGTCCAGACGATCTCGGGAGCAACGGTGTCCGAGGGGGGCTGGTCCCAGTCGCTGAGGGTTTCGTTCACCCAGCCAAACTCAAAGCCTGCCGGCAGGGTATCGGCGACCCTGCCGAGCACCACGTTAGCGGCAGTGGTGTTCCGAAAGGTGACCGTGTACAGGGGATAGGGCGTTTGCCCGGGCAGCACAGAAATGACGTTCACCGACTTGATGACTTCTATTGCAGCGGTGGGAGCAAGGGCCTGCGTGGGACGCAGGCCAGTGCCGAGCAGGCCCAGCAAGACCACGCCCAGCATGATCACGGCCGTCCACGACAGCCAGCTCCTGGGCCTTGAATGCGCGACAATCATCGGGGTTTGCCTCCATTCGTCTTCGAGTTCGCAGGGCACCGGCTCCATCGTCCGGCCGCCGCGCGAGCCTGGCAGGCGAAGCCAGGCGATTGTAACATAGATGCCAGGCAGTGTCAAAACGCCTGCCTGGGCCGCTTCGGGCGGCCGCGGAGTGGGCGCACGCCCCTCCAGCTCCTACTGCAGCGGCGTCACGACCAGGTCGTCAAAGCTGGCCGTCCAGGTCTCATGGGTCTTGAAGCCCACAGTGCCGGTCAGGAACGGGACCTTGGTATCGACATAGTCGATGACCTGTTGGTCGTCCAACCAGACGGTAATCCGCGGGCCACGCACTTCGACCGTCAGCTTGTACCACACGTCGCGCAGGTAGGGCTTGTAGAGCGGCGTTTCGGCGAGTGGATAGATATTGTTAAAGGTGTAGAGGTTCTGTGGGTTGTCGCAGGCGTCATCCATGCAGTCGTCCAACGTCTGGATCTGCGTGAGGCGCACGACCAAGTTGTCCCTGTCGGGCTTGCCGGCGATGACCACATAGTAGCCGGTGACCCACTGGGCACGGATGGTGACCCCTTCCACGTATTCGTACTGCCCGCGCACCCAGAGACCGATGGGATCGCCGTCGATGTAGCTCCAGTTGTGTTCCTTGTCCACGCCGCCACGCAGCAGCATTTTGGCCTCGACGCGATAGTCGGTCCATCCTTCGGCACCGTCGCCCAGGTGCATGAGCAGGGCGTCCGCGGCCTCCCTATCGCCGATGCAGCAATCGTGCGTGGCGGCTCCGGAGCCGCCCACGCCGTCTGAGGGTCCCCAGTACCACTGGCCCGGCTCCAGGCGCCAGTAGTTCAAGAACGGTGTCCAGAGGCCGATGCCGCTCTCGAAGTCATCAATGAGGAGAGACGCGGGGGCCTCAGCGATCAGGGGCAAGAAGAGGGTGGAGGTGATGGATTCGGCGCTGAGCAGGCGGGCCGGCTGGGCTTCTTTGGATAGGCCAAGATCGCGACCAGCCGGGACAGGCCCGGCCGCCTGCCCGACACCGGCCGGAAGAACCAGGGCGAAGGCCAAAATGGCCAGGGCGCAGAATACGACGCACGTGACGACGGTCCAGGGTATGGACCGCATGGCTGCCCGGGGGCCAGCCACCTTATTCGCTTCTATCATGTTCTCCTCCATGGAGCAGTGCTGCCCAAGCCCGTGCAGGTCATCCGGCACCAGCTGTAAGCCGTGGCAGCCGAGCGAGCGGGACGATTGTAGCACAGGAAAAGCGATTCTGCAAAGCAGGAGCGAGAATGTGGCTTCCCGCACGCGGAGAACTGTGCTATAATTGAACCAGGGAGAGAGGCCACCCGAAAGAAGCCCGGGAGGGCAAGGAGGTAAACGCATGAGCGCAGCGGTACGAGCGAGTGTCCGCCCGCCGGTCATTGCCGGGAGCTGGTACCCTGGAACCGAGCGATCGCTGGGCCACACCGTGGACGGATACCTGGAGGCGGTGGCAGAGCCACGCGTGCCGGGCGTGCTCCTGGGACTCATCGCGCCCCACGCGGGCTATGCCTACTCCGGCCCGACGGCGGCCCATGCCTACCGCCAGCTCGAGGGCCGCCAGGTAGAGACGGTGGTGCTGCTAGGCCCGAGCCATCGCGCCTGGGTGGGTGACTATGCCACGAGCGCTGAGCAGGCGTACGCGACGCCCCTGGGACAGGTTCCGGTGGATGAGGACTTTGTCGAAGCCCTCGCCCAGCACCACCTATTGCACCGCATCCGGGGCGACGCCGAGCACTCTCTCGAGATCCAGCTGCCCTTCTTGCAACGGGAGCTGGGCTCTTTTCGCCTCGTCCCGATTCTCATGAGCGCCGACGAGCCAGAAGTCGCCCGGGAGCTGGCCGCTTCCCTGGCCGCGGTCGCCCGGGATCGTGCGGGGGGGGAGGTGGGACGCGTGTTGTTCGTGGCCAGCTCGGATCTGCACCACATTGAGGACTATGAGCAGGTGGTGCTGCGCGACGCCAGGGTGCGCGAGGCGCTGGCGGCCCTGGATGTGGAGGCGCTCACCGCGGCCCTCATGGCACCTGACAGCACAGTCTGCGGGCGCATGCCCATCCTCACCGTCGTGCAGGCCGCCCGTGCCCTGGGGGCGGACAGGGTGAGCATCCTGCACCACACCAACTCGTCGGAAGTCACCGGCGAGCGCCGGCGTGGGCAGTATACTGTGGGCTACATGGCCGCGGCCATCTACCAGGCAGCGCCCGTCGCCTAGTGTACGCGAACGTCGTCGTCGACCGCCCCATCGAGCGTCGTCCCCCACCGGGGGCCGACCCGCAGCGCGGCCGGGGCGGCCCGCAAAGCCTCACCTACCGGCTGCCCGAGGCGCTGCGCGAGGAGGCGGCGGTGGGCCACCTGGTCCAGGTGCCGCTGGCCGGCAGCACGGCCCTGGGCGTCATCGTCGAGCTAGCCGACGAGCCACCGCCCGGCCTGCCGCCGGGCGTGGAGATCCGGGACGTGCAGAACATCCTGGACCCGCTGCCGGTGGTGACGACCACCCAGATCGCCCTGGCGCGCTGGATTGCGGCCGAATACCTGTCCCCCCTCAACCGAGCGTTACGGCTGATGCTGCCCCCCGGCCTCGAGGAGCGCACCTTCATCACCGTCTGCCGGTCGGCGCGGGGGCGGCCACCGGAGGGGCTTGGCGCCGAAGAGGAGGAGGTCCTACGGCTGCTGCAGCGGCGCCGCGGCCGGGTGCGCCTGAGCACCCTGCTGAACCAGGTCCGGGCCGAAGACCCCGACGCGCTGCTCGCGACCCTGGCCGACCGCGGCCTCGTCGACATGCAGCCCAGCCTGGTGCCGCCCCTGCCCGCACCGCCGCGCGTGAACTATGTGCGGGTGCTGGCCGACGAGGATGCCCTCGAGGCCGCGGCACCGCGCCTGGGGCACCCGTCGAAACAAGCCGACGCGCTGCTCGTCGTCGCCCGCCGCGCGGACTCGCCCCTGGCGCTGAGCCAGGTGTGCCGGCTGGCCGAGTGCAGTCCGGCGCCGGTCCAGGCCCTGGCCGAAAAGGGCTGGGTGCAGCTGACCCCACGACGCACCGTGGTGTCGGCCCGGGCAGGCACGCACGCGGCAGACGTGGGCGTGACGCAGGCGCAGGCCGAAGCGCTGGCGGCCCTCCTGGCCCGCGGCGGCACGGCAGAGCTGCAAACCTTTCTGCGCGAGACCGGCGTTCGCTCGCAGACGATCGCCGCCCTGGAGAAAAAGGGCCTGGTGTCGCGCATGCAGGAAGAACCCCTGGTACTGCTGGCCCTGCCCCCCGGCGAGGTGTTGAGCCGGGTCGTGGCTCTGCGGGGCAGCGAAAAACAGCTGGCGGTGCTCCAGGCCCTGCGGGGCCGTCCGGGCCGGGTCTGGGTCGGCGGCATCTATGCCGAGACGGGAGCGGATCTCGCGACGTTGCGCTCGCTCGCGGACCGAGGGCTCATCAGCCTCCACGCTGAGGAGTACGACCGGCCGGCCGCGGAGGCGGCGCGGCAGGTTTGCCTCACCGGCGAACAGCAGGCTGCCTGGGAAGCCATCGCTTGCGAGCTGAACGGACGGCGGGCCGGGGAGGAACCGTTCGTGGCACTCATCCACGGCGTCACAGGCTCGGGCAAGACCGAGCTCTATCTCCGGGCCCTGGAGGCCACGCTGGCCGCGGGGCGGCGGGCCATCGTCCTCGTTCCGGAAATCAGCCTCACGCCGCAGACGGTCCAGCGCTTTGAGGCACGCTTTCCGGGGCGCGTGGCCGTCCTCCACAGCGAGCTGAGCCAGGGACAGCGCTATGCCGCCTGGAACCGGGCGCGCTGCGGTGAGGCCGACGTGGTCATCGGGCCACGGTCGGCTCTGTTCGCGCCGGTCCAGCGCCTGGGCCTGGTGGTCCTCGACGAGGTGCACGACACGTCCTACAAGCAGGACGATCCGATTCCCGCGCCCAGCTACCACGCCCGCGACGCGGCGGTGGCCCTGGGGCGCATTGCCGGGGCAACGGTGCTGCTGGGCAGCGCCACGCCCGACATCGTGAGCTATTTCCGCGCCGCCGGCGGGCAGGCGGGAAGGGTCTACCGCCTGCTGCAGCTTACGCAGCGTGTCCTGCCGCCCTGCGGCGACGAGCCGCCACAAACGGCCCCTCTGCCCCCCGTGCGCCTGGTAGACCTGCGCCAGGAGCTGCGCGCCGGGAACCGCGGCATCTTCTCGCGAGCCCTGGAAGAAGCGCTGCGAGTCACCCTCGAGGCAGGCGAGCAGGCAATCCTCTTCCTGAACCGGCGGGGCAGTGCCACGTTTGTCCTGTGCCGGGACTGCGGCGCGGTGGCCCGCTGCCCGGCCTGCGACCTGCCGCTGACGTACCACGGCCCGTCGGCCGAGGAGGAGCCGGAGGCACCGAGGGGCCGGCCGGCCGTGGAAAGCCTGGTCTGCCACCACTGCAACCAGCGGCAGCCGCCGCCTCGCTCCTGCCCCGCCTGCGGCGGGCGACGCATCCGCTTCTTTGGGCTGGGCACCGAGAAGGTGGAAGAGGCGGTGCGGGCGGCGTGGCCGTCAGCCCGGCTGCTGCGCTGGGACAGCGACACAGCCAGCGGGCTCGACCACGCGCGCTTCCTGGAGGCGTTCGCCGCCGGCCGGGCCGACGTCCTCGTCGGCACGCAGATGATCGCCAAGGGGCTGGACCTACCGCACGTCACCCTCGTGGGCGTCGTCTCGGCAGACACGGCGCTGAACCTGCCCGATTACCGGGCGGCGGAGCAGACCTTCCAGATGCTGACCCAGGTCGCCGGCCGGGCGGGACGCAGCTACCGGGGTGGGCATGTCATCGTCCAGACGTACAACCCCGAGCACTATGCCATCCAGGCCGCGGCGCAGCACGACACCCAGGGGTTCTACCGGCAAGAGATCGCCTACCGCCGCCGGCTGGGCTACCCACCCTTCAGCCGCCTGGTGGCCCTGCGCTACAGCCACCCCGACGCCCGACGCTGCCGCGTGGAGGCCGAGCGCATAGGGAGCTGGCTGGCAGCCGAGATCCGGCGCCTGGGCACGGCCGCGTCTCTCATCGGCCCAGCCCCGTGCTTTTACGGCCGCCTGGCAGGGCGCAGCCGCTGGCAGATCGTGGTGCGGGCCCGGGATCCGATGCCCCTGCTGGGCGACCTGGCGCTGCCCCTGGGATGGCAGGTGGACGTCGACCCCATCAGCCTACTGTAGCTCCACACAGACCGCGAGGGCGAGAGAACGATGAAGCTGTTGTTGATCCGCCACGGAGAATCGGTGGGCAATGCCGAAAGGCGCATGCAGGGGCGCTATGACACCGGCCTGTCGGAGCTGGGCCGCGAACAGGCACGGCTACTCGCCGAACGCCTCCAGCGCGAGGGCTGTCATCTGTCAGCCCTCTATGCCAGCCCGCTGCGGCGGGCGGCCGAGACGGCCGAGGTGCTGGCCGCGGCCGTGGAGGTGCCGGTCACATGGGACGACCGCCTGCAGGAGTACGACATCGGGCAGCTCACGGGCGTGGTGTGGACCGACGTCGAAACGCTCTTCCCTGATGTCTGGCGGCAACTGCACGATGCCCAGGCGCCGGCCGCGTACCCCGGCGAAGAGGGCCTGGGGGCCTTCGAGCAGCGCGTCGCGGCCGTACTCCACGATGTGCGGGGGCGGCATGGCGACGACGAGACGGTCGCGCTCGTGTCGCACGGTGGCACGCTGTCGATGCTCGTGTGCAGCGCCCTGGGCTTGCCGCCGCGCCGGCCGCAGCCCTTCCGCCTCAGCAACGCGTCGCTGAGCCTCCTCGAGTTCCGGCCGCGGGGCCCGGTCGTGACCCTGCTCAACGACACGCACCACCTCGACGGCGAGGGCGGGCGCGGATAGGGGGATCGACGAGGGTCACCAAACAGAGAAACCAATGCCGGAACAAGATGACATTGTCATGCCAGCCCGCAAACTGGATTTGATGCCACTGCTGTTGCTCTTGCTGGGATTGGGCATTCATGCTGTGCATTTCTTTTCTGCGCCGCCAGGGATCAATGGTGACGCGGCACGACTTGGCCTACACGCCCTCGACTTTCTCCAGAACAGAGTCTGGCCGTTCTACGTCTATCACCAAGCTGCCCCTAATCCTTTGATTGTTTACCTTCAGGCCGCCGCTTTTGCGGTGTTTGGGTTCACTCTCACAGCACTGCGGGGCGTAACGGCATTTGGTGGGGCATTGGCTGTGCCCGCGGCTTACCTAGCTGGCAAAGAGCTATTCCACGAGGAGGGTCGAGAGGTTGCCCGGCGTGCCGGATTCGTGGCGGCTGCGGGAATGGCTCTGGATCCTTTCTTCAACCTGTACTCGCGATATGGAATCGAGGGTGCCTTGCTGCCCGCCGTGGAGCTGCTCGCGGTTGCGTTTCTGTGGCGTGGCTTGAGACGTGGCAGGCACATCGATTTTCTCCTGGCGGGGGTTCTCGTCGGTTTGAGCCAGTACGTGTACATTGTTGCCCGTTGGTTTCCCCTCGCTCTGGCCGTCGCCTGTGGAGCCGGGTTTGCTGTAAACCGGCAGATGCTGACTCGCTGGCGTGGCCTAGCCCTGGCCGCTCTTTCCGCAGCCGTGGTTGCTCTGCCTCAATGGCTGCTTTTTTTGCAGGCGCCCTACACTTTTGTGGCTCGCACACAAAACTCGGACCAGCCGTTCATCATGTCGCTGCCCGACTCTGCGAGAGTCCTCGTGTCCAAGCTGACCAATCAGCTACTGATGCTTGGTTTTCGCTGGAACAACGAATACAACCCGCATTATGATCGCCCTCTCTTGACGCCGATTCTGTTTCTGGGCTCCCTCGCAGCGATTGGTGCCACCTTGGTCAGACGGCGTGCCGGACGGCTGGCCTGTCTTGTTCTCGCTGCCCTCATGCTTCTGCCAGACCTGTTGATATTTGAGGGAGTGTCGCCATCAGCCACCCGCGTGTTCCCTGCGCTGCCCTTTATATTTCTTGCGTCTGGCCTCGGCTGTGCCCTCGTATGGTCTTGGATGGAAAAGCGACTCCGGGTACCAGCCTGGGTTGTCTACCTCGTGCCGGTGACAGTTCTGCTGGCAGGCATTGAAAGTCAATGGTACTTGGCCACTCACGTGCGCCCGCAGCTCGAGAGTACAGAAGGGCTCGAATGGCGGGCCAGCTTGGTCGAGATTGCAGAAGCTGACTATATTGCCGCGCACGCTGATTCTGCGCTTCTGTTGCCATCCAGCGAGTATCAGCGAGCTCCATTAGCGTTTCTCCTGGCCAACTCTTTTCCCCACCGTGCGGGCGGAGTTCCGGTCCCTCTCGGTCCCGGGGACATCGTGACCGTAGTGTCGCCGGTTAAACCAGAACGCCCCACAACAGACGGAATACCTGCTGGTTACCTCGATGGCGAGTGGACACTGCTGAGAGACGGAAAGGCTTACTTCTTGCCTCCCTTGCCAAACAGTGTGGAGCCACTAGGCGTCAGAGATCCCTTGTGGGCCAGTAATGGCGCTTTGGCCGCGCACGTCTTTGCCGCACGCTGGCGTGGGGTTCTTCCCGAGATCAGCAGTGCCAGCACATCGTTCAGCAATGGGCTAGACCTTGTCGGTTACCACGCAAGCGATTTTGCTGCTGGGCAGCCTCTTACGATCACTCTTTACTGGAGGCCAAGAAGCATAATACAAGAAGATGTCCAGGTGTTCATCCAACTCCTGGATGGGAATAACCAAGCAAGGACCGGTGTCCATGACTGGCCCATGCATGGTGCCTATCGGGTGCGCGCATGGCAACCGGAGGAGACAGTTCCCCTGAGCTACCAGATCCCCATTCCTGCGGATCTTGCCCCGGGAGGCTATCGGCTCGTTTGCGGCATAGTGGACTTGATGCGGCAGACACGCGTTCCGCTGGTGAGCGGTGAGGAATTTGCGACGGTAGCACGGCTCAAGATCCCCCTACCAACCAGCCAGGCTGTTCCAAGCCGATTGGTCACGGCCAGCTTTGGCAGCGAGATCGATCTTGTCGGCTACACGCTTAGCCCACAGCCTTCTGGCTTGCAGGTGGGCTTGTTCTGGCACGCACGCGCTGTGCCCCAATCAGACTACACCGTATTCATTCACCTCGTCGACGAAACCGATCAGATCGTTGCACAGTCAGATACTCAGCCACTCGACGGCAACTACCCAACTTCTATTTGGAGTGTTGGGGAAACGGTACCCGACCAGCGTCTCATTGCCGTGCCTTCAGGCGATTATCGAGTCTATGTCGGGCTGTACCAGTGGGAAACCCTGGAACGCTTGCCTGTTCTATCTGGTGGGGAACCGGTACTTGAGGACAGGCTCTTGCTTGGCTCGGTCACGGTGCCCTGACCGCCTGGCCTCGAAGCTCTCCTCTCCGCTGCTGCTCCAAGGCCAGGAAGAAGGCTCGGTCTCTGGTACTCCGCACCTGCATTTGGCGCAACCGGATGTGAGCGCCCTTCAGCAGGTGCTCAGCCTTCGAAGAATCCCGGAAACGCACCAGGAACGCCAAAACCCGCACAGCATTTTGTGAGGCGTGCCATCCTGTGCTATACTAATCCATAGACGCCCCAGTAGCTCAGAGGATAGAGCAGTGGTTTCCTAAACCATGTGTCGCAGGTTCGACTCCTGCCTGGGGTACTGCTGTTGGTGGTTCAGCGGCTGGAGCGAGCCCCTGGACAGTGCAGGGGCTCGACGTTGCCGGTAAAGCGCAATATGTCCGAGGCATCGACCTCAGCCAATAGCGTCGACCTCTTGCACATGGACCCGCTCGTTCTCCTCGCGCTCCGTGTGCCGGGGGCCGTCCTCCTCGTCACACTCCTGGAAACACTCGTAGGATAGGGCGCTCGTGGTGGGGAAGAAGAGGGCCAGGACCCAGTTCAGGCCGACGCGCAGGCGGTTCTGCCAGCCGACGAGGTTGAGGAGGTAGTAGAACTTCCACATGAGCCAGGCAGGCAGGCCCCGCAGCTTGAGCCCGTAGGGGTCGGCCACGCCCGACCCCTTGCCCAGCGAGACCAAGTCGCCGATGTAGCGGAAGTCGAACTGCCTGTGCTGCCCGCCGTTGAGGTCGGCGGCGATGTTGGCGGCGACGATGGGTGCCTGGCGGTAGGCGACCTGGGCGGTCGGCGGGTAGACCTCCTGGGTCTCGGGATGACGGGCGTGCGCCGCATCGCCCATGACATAGACGCCCGGGACGCCGGGCACGGCCAGGTCGCTGCCAACCACGACACGACCGACCCGATCCTTCTCTACCGGCAAATCGCGGACGAGGGGTGGTGCCGCCACGCCGGCGGCCCACACGACCGCGGCAGCGGGCAGCGGCGGCCGGCCAGAGGCGAACTCGAGGCCATGCTCGCTCACGCCGGTGACCGTGTGGTTGAGGAGGATGTCGATGCCCATCCTCTCCATCCGCCTGTGAGCCGACTGCGCCAACCCTGGATCCATGCGCGACAGCACCCGGTCCTGCACCTCAACGAGGACGGTGCGCATTTCGTGCGGATCAATCTCGGGGAATTGCTCTCGGAGCAGGTGTTCCCGGAACTCCTGGAACTCGGTCACGGCCTCCACCCCGGTGCAGCCGGCGCCAACAACGGCCAGGGTCAGCAACTTGCGCCGGCGGGCAGGGTCCTTCTCCCTGGCGGCCTCCTCGAATGACTCGACAACTCGGCAGCGCACCTCGTCGGCGTCGGCGGCGTCCTTGATCTCCAGGGCGTGCTCGCGTGCCGAGTCGATTTCCCAGAAGTTAGTCACCGAGCCCAGGGCGACCACCAAAACATCGTACTCGATCTCGCCCCGGCAAAGGCGCACGCGACGCGCGTCCAGGTCGATGGCGTCCACCCGATCGCGGACAAACCTGGCGCGCCTGTTGCGCAGGACGCGGCGCACAGGGGCAATAAGCAGGCCCGGCTGAATGACACCGCTGGCCGCCTCGTGGAGCAGTGGAGTAAAGAGATGAAAATGGTTCTGGTCGACAAGAATGACGTCGACAGGAGCGTCTTTGGGCAGGATCTTGTCCAACTGGATGGAGGTTTGCAGGCCGCCAAAGCCGGCGCCCAGGATCAGCACCCGCTTTCTTCGATTGCCGTCGCGGTCGTGGCCGTTGCTTGAGCTCATACTTGGCTATCCTCGGTAGCCTTCCGTTCACGGAGTCCGTGGGGGGAAGGGTTTTCCACAGTGTAACGGAGCGGCTCCGAGGTGTCAATATGCCCGGATACAAGGTCCGGATACATCTTGGGATACATTTCACAGGCGGGCGCCGCTGGTGGGCGTCAGCAGTGAACGCGAGCCTCGTCAGCGAAGAGCGGCTGAGGGCGGGTTGCCAGTGCTCCCAGGGCGCACGGACGGACAGTATGGGTGCCTACAAGATCTCGGTCGGCGGGAGGCCGGGCGTCCAGTCCAGTAAGAGGGCTACGGCGTCCCGGGCGATCTGGTAGCACGCAGCCTGGAATTCAGGCGAGTAGCCGTAGGCCACGACAGCCTCGGCGAACTCATCCTCATCGATGATCACGGGCACGCCGCCGGGGTGCACGACGACATCCAGCTCATAGTCTGTCCAGGTCAGGAGCCGGCCGCTGACGGTGGGCGGGCCGGCGACGTGGACGTAGATCTCTTCCAGGCGGCCGTCGGGGTGGAACAGCTCGAGAAGGTTGTAGGGCCGGCCCGCCCAGTAGTAGTTGCGAATGCCCCACGGCGAGTGCCACTCGTGCATACCGGGATCGTCGCCGGCGCCAGGCCGGACGAGGGTGCGCACAAGGTGGCCGGGCGGGCTCCAGGTGATGAGCCACCCTGGGTCGAACTGCTCGACGGCGGTGGTCCACGTGCGAAATGGGCGGCCGCCTTCTTTGAAGACTTGGACGTGCAGCTCGTCTCCGGCCGCCAGATGGGCAACGTCCCACTGGTTTTCGCTGATGGTGTGTCCTCTCCGATCTCCCGCCGGGCGGCGGAAGGTTAACGCCGAGCGGTGGTTTGGTGAAATGACCGAGTGGTGGCCCCAGGTGCGCGCCTGGAGCCACCACCCGGTGGTCAACGAGGCGCCGTAGCTAGAAAATGATCACCAGCCAGAAGAGCAGCAGAATGGCCAGGATCATCGCCAGCAGCAAGAGGACGACAAATGGGGCCAGGACGGCCACCACAGAGCGCCCGATGTCGAGCCCCGAGACGACCGACGTGGCCTTCACGTACATGACGATCGCCCAGATGGTGCCGACAAGCACCAGGATCGGGCCCAGGCAGGGGATGCGCCCCAGCAAGGCCAGCAGGCCAGGAATGGCGTAGACGGCCACGGTGCCGTAGAAGTGGCGCAGCTTGGCACTGCCCCCCAGGAGGTTGACGGCGACCAGGACCAGCGCGCCGTAGAACAGCCAGCCTGCGATAGCCGCCAGGGCTCCGCTTAGCCAGCTCCCCAGTGCGACAAAAAAGCCCGCGACTCCGGTTGGCAGCGGCGGCCGGATGTTGGCGATGTCGACGATCATGGGCACCAACGTGTCCACGACGTCGTCGACCATGCGTCGAGCCATCGGGTCCTGCAGGCCGGGATTGAACTGCTCCTGCATCTCGATGCCCTCGCGGATCTGTTCGCGGATCTCGGCTGCATCGGGAGGCCGCACCTCGCTCACGAGGAGAATGCCAAAGCCTACCAGTCCGGTCACAAGGGAGACGATGAGGATGAGAAGGAGCCCCCGCAGGAAAACGTTGGGGCGCTCCCGCCACTCGCGGTAGGCCGCATCGTCAAGGATCAGCGTTCGCAACAGAGTGGTTAATAGACTGCCCATCACGAACCTCCTCTGACCGCGACTGCGAGGATGGCGCTGGCCAGGCAGGCAGCAAAGACCAGGACGACCAGGGCCAACAGGAAGGGCAGCACTGTCGCCCACACCGCACGGTGCCACGGCAACCGGTGGGCCGTTTTCAGGCCCACATAGGCACATAGCACGCCCCAGACGGCGATCAGGTTGTCCACGCCGACGTAAGGCAAGATGGTCAGAACGCGCAGCACCTGGGGCGCAGCGGCAAGTGCCAGCACGCCCAGCGTCTGGCTGAGATCGGCAGTGCCGCCCAGCCAGCGGGCAAAGATGTAGGCGAGCAAGCCGTAGAGGAGCCAACGCACGACGAGGGCCAGGGGTGTAAGGACGATGCCCACGGCTTCCCTGGCGAGGTTGGGCGCCATGGCGAGGCCAAGGCCCCAGCCCCAGTCGTACCACATGTCGAATTCCTGGGGGAACTCGGGACTGGCGTTCTCGGCCAACTCCCACCAGTACATCTGCTCCAGATACTCGCGAATGGTGTCCTTGATGGCCACCGGGTCAGGGCTAGTCGCCCACTCCAGAACACTGCCCAGGAATCCAAGGAGGGCGATGGCCACCCCCAGGATGAGGATAAAAACGAGGCCCTTGACGACTGGGCTGGCTGCCGCGCGCATCCTCTCGTATGCTTCTTCACGCAGGAGGAGTGCCTGCCATCCCAACCGCAGGGAGTCTACGAGACCGTCCATATGCTTTCTCCTTTCTGTCAGACTGAAACGAGATGCACAGCAAGTCGTGGCGGTCGTTCACCCCCTTTCCTGCAGGTCGTTAGCTGCCCACTACAGCCAAGCTGTCCTTACCACGCCGGTGGACTGTGATTATACCACACAGCACCGGGGAATTGCAACACCACCTTAACAGATTTCTAATGCGGCGATAACACTCCTCTAACGCATGCGTGATACAATGGCTTGTAATTACAGGAAATCGGTACGGCATTGGGCCGCACTGATCCTTGTTACGAGAGGAAGGGGAGCATTGGAAAGCTCATTGCGTATCGGCAAGATCATGGGAATCCCGATCGGGATCAATTATAGCTGGTTCATCGTCTTTGCCCTAGTGACCGTGTCGTTGGCCACGGGCTATTTCCCAACGCGCTATCCGGACTGGGAGATAGCCGGGTTAGTGACTATCTCGGTGGTCACGAGCTTAATGTTCTTCGGGTCGGTGCTGGCCCACGAACTGGCGCACAGCGCCGTGGCGCTGGCGTGGGGCGTACCGGTCAAGAGCATCACCCTCTTTATCTTTGGCGGCGTCGCACAGATTGCGCGCGAACCGGACCGGCCCCTGTCCGAGTTTCTGATCGCCATCGCCGGGCCAATCTCTAGCCTGATCCTGGCCGTGGTTTTTGGCGCGGTGTGGATGGCCGGAGAGGCGCTAGCACTGACGCCGTTGGCCGGTGTAGGTCTCTACTTGGGAGCCATCAACCTGTCCCTGGCCGTCTTTAACATGATTCCCGGCTTTCCCCTGGACGGCGGGCGGGTTTTCCGCTCCCTGGTTTGGGCGCTTACCGGCAGCATGAACAAGGCCACGCGCTGGGCAGCCGGCAGTGGCCGGCTGATGAGCGCGCTGATGATGCTGGGTGGCGGCGCCCTGTTCCTCACGGGCGACCTGGCCAGCGGCCTGTGGCTCGGCTTTAT
The DNA here is from genome assembly GCA_041300865.1 of Anaerolineae bacterium. Taxonomy (GTDB): domain Bacteria; phylum Chloroflexota; class Anaerolineae; order JAAYZQ01; family JAAYZQ01; genus JAAYZQ01. Next base: position 21,227 of record JBFYTF010000089.1, on the reverse strand, counting down.
CGGCTGGTTCTTGGGCGGCGCTGCAGGGCAGGCAGCGAGCCAGGTGCGGGTGCGCGAGGCATTGGAGGGCTTTACAGCCGCCGACTTTGCCGGCAGCCTCTGCCCGACGGTGCACAGCAATCTGAGCCTGGACTGGGTGGTGCGCGACTATGTGGCGCCGGAGGGCCCAAACTGCTTCCTCGTGTCCGACGGTCTCGAAACCGAGGGCGTGGCAACCCTGGGCCAGATCCGCGAAGTACCGCGCCAGAGTTGGGGTGGGACGACCATCCGCCAGATTATGACGCCTCTCAGCCACATCAAGCCGGCGCGCGCCGGTGAGGCGGCGTACGACGTGCTGGAGCGGATGCTGGAAGATGGCCTGAGCCTGCTGCCCGTGGTCGACGGCAGCCGGATGATCGGGCTCGTTGGCCGTGATCGCTTGCTGCGGTTCGCGCAAAAGTAGCGGGAGAACTCGAGGCGCCGCGGGGTGGATGCACTCCGCGGCGTTTTTGCATGTTGCTATGGGGGCCCGCCGACCTCGTAGTGCTCGAGGCTGACGCCCGCCTGCTCGAGGAAACCCCGGGCGATGTCGTCGGGATAGTCACCGCCGTACACCACCCGCTCGATGCCGGCGTTGATGATCATCTTGGCGCACACCAGGCAGGGCTGGTGGGTGACGTAGAGGGTGCTGCCCGAGACGTCGACGCCGTGCAGGGCTCCCTGAATAATGGCGTTCTGCTCGGCGTGGAGCGTGCGGACGCAGTGGTCGTTCACCATCAAGCAGCCGACGTCGGTGCAGTGCGCGAGCCCCCGGGGTGAGCCGTTGTAGCCGGTTGTCAGGATGCGCTTGTCGCGGACGATGACGGCGCCCACGGCGGCCCGGGGACAGGTGCTCCTGCGGGCGACCTGGAAGGTGATCTGCATGAAATAGTCGTCCCAAGAAGGGCGCTGGCGTTCTTCGGCCACTCGTCTCTATCCCTTGGTCACGTCGTGAAATGGGGCATCATCGGCCTTGGTCCCAAACAGTCGGTCTCCGGCGTCGCCGAGGCCGGGGACGATATAGCCCTTGTCGTTGAGGCAGCAATCCACGCCGGCGACATAGATGTCCACATTGGGATAAGCCTGGTGGAGCCGGGCAATACCCTCCGGGGCGGCGATGAGGCCCAGATACTTGATGCGTTGGATGCCCGCCCGAGTGATGATGTTGCAGGCGTGCACCGCCGAGCCCCCAGTGGCAAGCATGGGGTCCAGGACGAGGCAGACGTCCACCTGGCCCGCGGGCGGCAGCTTGCTGTAGTACATGATGGGCTCCAGCGTCTCCTCGTCGCGGTACAGGCCAATGTGCCCGATCTGGGCTTCGGGCAGCAGGTTCCAGATGGGGTCGACCATGCCCAACCCGGCACGCAGGATAGGCACCAGCGCCACTCGCTCCTTCAGGGCATAGCCAGTCGTCTCGGCAAGGGGCGTGGCAATGGTCTTCTCGGCGACAGACAGGTCGGCCAGGGCCTCGTAGACCAGGAGCGTCGTGATCTCCCAGGCCAACTCGCGAAAGCGCCGCACCCCGGTGTCCGCCTGGCGGAGGACGCTCAGCTTGTGCCGCACCAGTGGATGTTTAGATTCAAATACCTGCCCCGCACCGCCTGATTCGCTCATCGCTGTACACTCCTTTGTGATGCTCGGCTGGATATTCTGCCGGCTCTAGCCATGACGCCCGGCAAAGCGTGCCATACGCTCGAGCGCTTCTTCTAGCTTTTCGTAGGCGGTGGCATAGGAGCACCGCACAAAGCCCTGGCCACAAGCCCCGAAGGCAGTTCCGGGCACGCAGGCTACCTTCTCCTCCACGAGCAGCCGCTCAGAAAAGAGTTCCTCGCTCATGCCCGTGGCGGCAACAGACGGAAAGGCGTAAAAGGCCCCCTGTGGCTCAAAGCAGGTCAGGCCGATGTTGTTCAGCCCGTCGACGATGAGCCGGCGGCGGCGGTCGTACTCGGCGCGCATGCGCTGCAGTGCCTCCTCGCCATGCAGCAGGGCCTCGAGGGCGGCACACTGCGCGGTGGTCGGCGCCGACATGATGGTGTACTGGTGCACTTTGCGCATGGCCCCCACCACTTCGGCCGGGCCGGCCGCGTAGCCGATGCGCCAGCCAGTCATGGCGTAGGACTTGCTAAAGCCACCGAGGAGAACGGTGCGAGGGCGCATGCCGGGCAGGCTGGGGAAGCAGGTGTGCTCAAGGCCATACACCAGGCGGTCATAGATCTCGTCGGAGATGACCAGGAGATCGTGCTTTTCGGCCAACCGGGACACATCCAACAGCCGCTCGCGGGTCATCACTGCCCCCGTGGGGTTGTTGGGGTAACCAAGGAGGATTGCCTTGGTTCTGGGAGTGACGGCTGCCTCCACGTCAGCGGCGAGAAGCTGAAAGCCGTTCTCCACGCTGGTACAGATGTTGACGGGCATGCCCCCGGCAAAGATGACCTCCGGGTTGTAGGCCACGAAGCAGGGCTCGGGCACAAGGACCTCGTCGCCATGGTCGAGTGTGGCGGCAAAGGCCAGGTACAGGGCCTCGGAGACGCCGACGGTGATCAGCAGCTCTGTGTCGGGATCGTACTCCACACCGTAGAGGCGGGCCAGGTGCTCGCTCAGAGCAACGCGCAGCTCGCGAATGCCCGAGTTGGAAGTATAGTGCGTCTCGCCGGCGCGCAGCGAGTCGATGCCCGCCTGAACGATCGATTCGGGCGTGGCAAAGTCGGGCTCGCCGATGCCCAGGGAGATAACGTCGTCCATGGTGGCAGCGATATCGAAAAAGCGGCGAATTCCTGACGGCGGCACCGCCTGGACTTTCCTGGCAATGAAGCTTCGCATTCTCCTCAGACCTCCTTTGTCGAATCCTCGCCGGCAGCGGCGCCGGGTTCGTGCCCCTCGCCGGGGCGAATGTGCCACAGGTCCTGGTTCTCGTCATAGAACAGGTCAAAAAGCCGGCCGGCAGCGGTCCGCACGCGGAAGGCAGGGCCTGCCGGCGAGCGCCAGCGATCCACGACCTGGTCAACCACCTGCCGCTGCCCCTGCCAGGCGAAGGCCCTCGGCTCCTGGGCAAAGGTGTGCCCCGAGTAACACTCGACGATACCGGGCGACCGGTCAGTCCTCAAAGGGCGCCAGGTCCACCTGGGAAGAGTCGCCGACGTTGAGCACCCGGGCGCGCTCGCGCACGACGGCCTCGTGGCCGATGAGCGACCCCTCGAGCATCGTGCAGTCGAGGTAAGCCGCCTCGCCAATGATCGAATCGCGCACGATCGAGTTCCGGACGACGGCGTGCTCGGCCACGGTTACGTGCGGGCCAATGATAGAGTTCTCCACCCGGGCCGAGGCGGCAATGTAGACCGGCGGAATGATGACCGAGGCATACGCCGCCGCCTGGTCGCCGTTGTCGCTGCCGTGCTCCAGCAGGTAGCGGTTGGTCTGGAGCACAGCCTGGGGTGTGCCCGTGTCCTCCCAAACCGACACCTCGCGCACGCCAAAGCGAGCGCCCTGTTCGATCATCAAGCTAAAGGCATCGGCCAGGTAGTATTCACCCTTGGTCTGGATTTCGCGGTCCATCAGCTCTTCGATGGCCGCGATGAGCTCCCCCGAGTCGCGGACGTAGTAAACGCCGACGACGGCCAGGCGGTCGTCCATACCCGCCGGCTTTTCCACCAGGCGGGTGACCAGGCCTTCGTCGTCGAGGATGGCGACACCGAATCGTCGGGGATCCTCCACTTCGTGCACGTAAAGGACACCGTCGAGGCCCGAGGTCTCAAGGTCGCACAGATCGGCCTCAAAGATGGTGTCGACAAAGATGATCAGAGCCGGTCCATCCAACTCCTCGCGCGCAAGCCAGATGGCATGGGCCTGGCCCAGGAGCTCCCTCTGCGCTACATAGCGCGCCGGGTAGGGATAGCCACTGCCCACATAGTACTCCTCGATCTGCTCACCCAGCCAGCCGACGATAAAGATGATCTCGTCGACCTCGACGTCGAGGTTGGCGAGCTTGTCGAGGACGTGCCCGAGAACCGGCTTGCCGGCAATATTGACCAGAGGTTTGGGCTTGGACCAGGTGTGGGGTCGCATTCGCTTGCCGAATCCGGCCAGGGGGATGATTACTTTCATTGTGTTCAAAATCCTCCACGTGTTGTGAGATGCTGCCCGACGGGGCGCCGGGAGGCGGACCGTCTACTTCTCCCTGCCGTCACGAGCAAGGGGGGGCCGCTTGGTGTGCCAATCGGTGGCCTGCTCGTAGGCGTGGGCCACACGCAGCACGGTGGCCTCGTCAAAAGCCTTGCCCATGATCTGCAGGCCGATGGGCAGGCCACCGTCATCGAAGCCACAGGGCAGGGACAGCCCGGGCAGGCCCGCCAGCGACAGAGCCAGGGTAAAGATGTCCTCCAGGTACATTTGCAGCGGGTCATCCACCTTTTCACCGAGCTTGAAGGCCGTGCGGGGGGTAGTGGGTGCCACCAGGACGTCGCAGCTCTCGAGTGCCCGGCCAAAGTCGCGGCGGATGAGGGTGCGCACCTGGCTGGCGCGCAGGTAGTAGGCGTCATAGTAGCCGGCGGAGAGGGCATAGGTGCCGAGCATAATCCGCCGCTTCACCTCGGGGCCAAATCCCTCACCGCGGGTCCGGCAGTAGGTCTCCCAAAGGTCCTGCCCCGCCGGGCCGCCTTTCTCTCCCTGTCGCAGCGAGAGCCCAAAGCGCATGCCGTCGTAGCGTGCGAGGTTTGCCGAGGCCTCGGCGGGTGCCACGAGGTAATAGACCGGCAGGGCGTATGCCGTGTGGGGCAGGCTGACCTCGGCCACGCTGGCACCTAGCTTGACCAGGGTGTCGATGGCGGCGCGGACGGCCGCCTCCACCTGGGGCTCGATGCCCGCGACGAAATACTCGCGCGGCACGCCAATGCGCAGCCAGCGCACGCCGTCTGCCAGGGCGGCGGTATCGGGCAGCGGTGCCCGGACAGAAGTAGAGTCGTGCGGGTCGTAGCCGGCGATGGCCTCCAGGATTAGGGCGGCGTCGCCCACCGAGCGGGCGAGGGGCCCGATCTGATCGAGAGAAGACGCGAAGGCGACAAGCCCCCAGCGGCTGACGCGGCCGTAGGTGGGCTTCATCCCCACAACCCCGCACAACGCCGCCGGCTGGCGCACACTGCCGCCCGTGTCGGAGCCGAGGGCACCCAGGGCCATGCCCGCCGCCACGGCGGCAGCGCTGCCACCGCTGGAGCCACCCGGCACCCGCTCCAGGTCCCAGGGATTTCGCGTGGCAAAGAAGGCCGAGTTCTCGGTGGACGAGCCCATCGCGAACTCGTCGGTGTTGGTTTTGCCCAGGATGACGGCGCCCGCGGCCCGCAGCCTGTCGACGACGGTGGCGCTAAAGGGCGGGACATAGTTCTCCAGGATGCGCGATCCACAGGTGGCGGTCAGCCCCTCGACGCAGATGACGTCCTTGACTGCCAGCGGGATGCCCAGCAGGGCGGGCGCATCTTCTTCCGCGGCCCGCTGCCGGTCGGCCGCCGCGGCCTGTTTGAGGGCCAACTCGGGCGCGAGGGTGAGGTAGGCACGCACCTCGTTGTCCAGAGCATAAACGCGATCCAGGACGGCCTCGACCAGCTCGACGGACGTGATCTCGCCCCGGCGCAACAGCGCCGCGGCCTCGGCGATGGCCAGATAGGGGAGATCACTCATTCCTGGTCCTCGAGCACAACCGGCACGCGGAAAAAGCGGTCCTCGGTCGCCGGGGCATTAGCCAGGACGTCCTCAATGGGCAGGCTGGGCGCCACCTCGTCGTCGCGCAGCACGTTCGACACAGGCAGCACCGCGGCCGTCGGGGGAATGCCGGTTGTGTCTGGCTCCTGGAGGCGCTCGGCGTAGGCCAGGATAGACGAGAGCTGTTCGCGGAAGCGATCCTTCTCCGCGGCGGTCAGTGCCAGGCGGGCCAGATCGGCAACGTGTTCGACTTCGGCCAAGCTCAGCTTCATGACTCACCGTACCAGCGATCCGAAATTTGAGCGGGGGTATTATATCATCTTCTGGGCGGCCGGGCAAATGCGCCGAGCCCCCCCGGCCCGCGCAGGCCTGCGGCGTCCGTGGTATTCTGCGAGAGCTTAAGGTGCATCTGGCTGCAGGTCGACCTCCAGGTAGCGATCGAATAGCTTGGCTTTCCACGTCAAGCGCAGCGTCAGCATCCAAAGCAGTGTCGCGCCAGCGATGATCAGCACGTCCAGCGGCTGGCGCAAGGCGCTCAGGCCGAAGAAACTGTTGAGGACCGGCACCACCGGGCTAAGGAGCAAGACGACAAACAAGGCCAGAGCGAGCAGCGTAGGCCGCCAATCCCCGGCCAGGCGGTCGCCCCCAGCCCAAAAGGGTGTCGGCGGTTGGACAAAGATCACCAGCAGCAAACCGGTGGAAATGGTGGCGTACGTGGTCGCCAGCTGCGTGTATGACTGGTCGCCGGTCGTAATGAGAAACCAGAGGTAAACGGTGCTCAAGAAGACCGCAGTAACGATGGATCCGGGGAGAACAAAGTTGGCAAGCTGCCGCAGGATACTGCCGTGGGGCACTGGACCGGGCTTGGCCCAGAGCGCCAGGGAGAACGCCGGGATCGAGAGCACAAACACAGAGATGACCGAGTTCTGAGCCGGCGTGTAGGGAAAGCCGGCCGAAAGCATGGCCACTGTGGCGATATTGATGGCCAGGGCCAGGATCCGTGTCAGGTAGAGCCGCAGCACGTCGCCCATGCTGTTCATGATCCGCTGGCCTTCCAGGAACGCTTCCGGCAGTGCAGCAAAAGAGTCGCCCAGGAGCACCAGGTCCGCGACGTCGCGGGTGGCCGGCGTGCCGCTCTGCATGGCAATGCTCAGCTTGGCCTGCTTGAGCGCCAGGACGTCGTTGACGCCGTCGCCGGTCATGGCCACATAGTGGCCGCCGTCGCGGAGCACCTTGACCAGCCGTTGCTTCTGCTCGGGGGTGATGCGGCCAAAGATCGCCGCCTCCTCGGCAGCCAGCGTGAACTGGGCCTCGTCCATCATCTCCAACTGGGTGCCAGAGACAACCTTCAACGGTGCTCCATCTTCGAGCCCCGCCTGCCTCGCGAGGGCGGCCACGGTGTGGGGATTGTCGCCGGAGATGATCTTCACCTGGACGCCGGCCTGGCGGAAGCCGTCGAGGGTGACGCGGGCATCCGGCCGCAGCTCGTCGGTGAAGCTCAGCAGGCCAAGCGAGATCAGATCAGCCGGCAGGGAGGGCTGTCCGTCCATGTCAAATAGGGGCACGAGGTCCGGCCGGTAGACGAACAGCAGCACGCGCTGCCCACTTCCTGCCCACTCTTGCGCGATCGCCTGCCAGGTGCCGTCGCTCGGTGCCAGGGCAACCTCGAGCACTTCGGGTGCGCCGAGGACATAGACGCCGTGGAGCGCCTGTTCGGACGGCGAGCCGGCGCCGTCGAAGGCAATCGCACTCCACTTGCGGGCTGAGGAGAAAGGCACCTCTTCCTGTGTTGGCCGCCAGCTGCCTTCGCAGGCCACCGCGATGGCATCGCTGGTGCGGTTGCCCGCCGCCGTGCTGCGAGCGCAAGATCCGAGGATGAGCCGGACCCGCTCTTCGCCCAGGTCGGCCAGAGTTTTGACCTCGTTGAGCTGGATCTTGTTGGCCGTCAACGTGCCGGTCTTGTCCAGGCAGAGGACATCCACGTGGCACAGCGACTCGACAGCGTTCGACCGCTGCACCAGCGCGCCCTTGTCCGCGATGCGCACGGCGCCCAAAGCATAGGCCAGGACGATCATCAGAAAGAGGCTGCTCGGAGCCAAGCCAAAGACGACCGAGGCGGCCTGGACGCTTTGCAATAAGCTGGGGGTGTGGTTGACAAAGTAGTTGAGGGCGATCATGACGCCGAAGAACACCACCACGAGCAGCAGGACGCGGATTGCCAGGTTGACCTCGCGCTGGAGTGGCGTCGACTCGTGGGTGAAGGCCCGGGCACTCTGGGCCAGCTTGTTGGCAAAGCTGTCGCCCCCGACCTTTTGCGCCTCGTAGCATGCGCGCCCGGTCAGGACAAACGTGCCCGAGTAGACGGGATCGCCAGGCTTTTTCGGCACCGGATCGGACTCGCCCGTGAGCAGCGACTCGTCCAGGTCGGCTCCCCTGTCGCCCACCAGGACGCCGTCGGCAATGACCTGATCGCCGGGGCCTGCCACCAGGACGTCGCCGACCACTACGCCAGACGGATCCACCTCCTTCTCCTGCCCCTCGCGGATCACGGTGGCCCGCGGTCGGGTCAGCAGAGCAATGCGATCGAGTTTGCGCTTGGCGCGAACCTCCTGCAGCGTAGCGACGAGCGCGTTCAGGAGGCCAATCGCCGCCGTGAAAAGGGCATCACGGGGACTGCCCAGCAGCAGCAACACGGCCCCCAGGCCAAAGAGGACGAGGTTGAAGAAGGTGAGGAGGTTGTCGCGGACAATCTGGCCGTACGTGCGCCCAGTCCTGAGCCGCACGTCGTTGCCCTGCCCCCTGGCCTGCCGCTCGGTGACTTCCCGCTCCGAGAGGCCGTGAGGAGCGGTCAGCTCGACGTCAATCATCCCTGCTATCCTTCCCGTTCGGACACTGGTCACGGCGGTTTGCCGCGTGGGCAAGGCACGCCGCGCCGGGCGCAACCCTCGAACACCGATGGGAACCCCCGAGACAACCTTATCCTACCACAGATGGCCTTTGGCTGCAAGGGGTTCAGACCGGGCATTTGCGGCAAATACAAGGGGATCTGCGTCCATAGCGAGCCCGAGACAGATTTGCGAGGTTACAGGATCTATATTAGAATGCATTCCGCAGCACGGGCTGCAATGACGGCACAGTTGATCCCAACAAAGGAGAGATCCAATGGCGTTTACCCTAGATACCACCCTCGGCACACTCTTGAACGATCCCCAGGCCAAGGCTGTCGTGGACAGGCATTTGCCCGGCGTCTCCAGCAATCCTATGGTCTCGATGGCGAAGGGAATGTCACTCAAGATGATTCTCTCCATGCCACAAGCCAAGCAGTTGGGCCTGACTGAGGAGAAGGCCAAGGAGATACTCGCCGAGATCAACAAGCAGCTATAGAACGTTCATTGTCCCCGGGCGGCGCGCGATGTCGCCGGCAAGTGCGACGAGGTGAACCTCCGGGGCGCCCCGGGCTCGCACGCCGTCACTTCCCAGCCGACGGGTGATGCGAAACAGAGTCGTTCCACGCTGGCGTCCTTCAGTTGGAGACGCCCAGTTCGTTTCTTGCACCCCAGGCGCGGCGTTTTCCCCGCACGCCGTGACCGCGGTCGGCCGCTGCTGCTACCAGCTGGACCGGGAAGAGACAGATTGTGCAACAACCTGGCAGAGTCGATGATGCCGGCCAGGCCCTCGCCAGGGCCGGCATTTTCGATGTGCACCGTTCCCGCAGGCGCGACGATATGGACTACGAGTGTCGTGCCAGCGGGGACCGTGGCGAAAGGATCAGCCTCGCCCATTCTTCCATACCGAGGGCTTCCAAGGCCCCGGGGCTGCAGTTTGACATAGGGGCGGGGATATGCTATAGTATCGTTGTTGGCGACTCACTTACGTCCTGCAGTCCTTGGCCTGGCTTCCACGGCCATGGCGGAGGCGCTGGATGTGGCTTGGTCCGGCCCCTGAAAGCAAAGCGCACCGCCGCGAACATGTGGCGGGTTTCGTTGTTGGCTCAAGGTCGAGCCGGGAGGCTCCCCGGCAGAAACAGGTCGAAGCCGACTTTCGATGAAGACCAGAACTCGGACCGCATACTCAGCGCTTGCTCTCCTTTTGGCCGTCCTTCTGTACCCGGTCAGGCCCCTTATTGCCCAGGAGCCTCCGCCTGTCTCGCTCAGCCGCAATGAGGCCGTCCCCGATTTTCCTGAAGAGATCACCTTCTATCTCGACGTCGATGCCAGCACGCCCATCGAACAGGTCGAGATCGAGTACCGCGTAGAGCGCCGGGCATGCGGCGTGACGTACAGCCGGGCACCCGCCGAGATAGAACCCGGTGCAGCCGTCAGCACCTCCTGGACGATGACCATGAGGGCTGCGGGTCCACTTCCCCCCGGAACCCGGATCTGGTGGCGCTGGCGCATCACCCTCCAGGATGGCAGGCAGGAGCGCACCGCGGAGGAGCTGCTGACCTTTGATGATGACGACCACGACTGGCAGAAAGCCGGCGACGAGAACATGACGGTCGCTTGGTACTCGGGGGACGAAGCATTTGGACAGGCCCTGCTGGAGGGTGGGCTCGAGGGGCTGGAGCGCCTGGCGGCCCAGCCCGCGGACGTGCTTCACGAGCCGGTGCAGATCTTTGTCTACCGCGACAGCGACGACCTGCGTTCCGCGGTCATTTTCAGCCCCGACTGGACCGGCGGGCGCGCCTATCCCAGCCATAACGTCATTCTGATGGCCATTTCGCCGGGCCAAGTGGACTATGGGAAAGAGGTCCTGCGCCACGAGCTGTCCCACCTGGTTGTGCACCAGCTCACCTTCAACTGCTGGGGCAACTCCGTGCCGTCGTGGCTGGACGAGGGCCTGGCCACCTACGCCGCGGGGGAACAACCCGCCTACGACAAGTTGGTCGACGAGGCGTTCCAGGATGATGGGCTCCTTACGCTGCACATGCTCTCCGGCTCTTTCCCCGCGGACAGCGAGCAGGCCCACCTGTCCTACGCCCAGAGCTACCGTGTCGTCCGCTACCTGATCCAGACCTACGGCCGCGACAAGGTCCTGGAATTGCTGGCTGAACTGGGCGCAGGGGTGCCCATAGACCGGGCCCTTGGCTCGGTCTATGGCTTTGATACCGATGGGCTGGAAGCCGAATGGCGACGGGCCGAGGACGCGGAGGAGCGTCCGGCTGCGACGGGCACCGTCACCCACGTGCCCACGCCCGAAGACAGCGGCGTCATCTCCACGCCCACGCCCCTCACCGTGCCGCCTAGCCATACGGCGGGGCCGACGCCGACACCGGGCGCGCTGCTCCCGGTCCTGACCTACAGTCCGCCCCCGGGGCTCGAGGGGCTGCAACAGATCGTCGCCCCCAGTCCAGCTGGCGGCCCAGGGCCCATCTCCGCTCCCCTCAGTCTGCTGCTGGCCGGCGTTCTGCTGCTGGCCGCGTCGTTGGCCCTGGCCTACCTCGCCTGGCGGCGACGGCTGCCGTGGGCGGCCGCCGTCGCGGTCTTGCTGCTGGGCGGCCTCGTCCTCGGCGGCTATCTCCTTGCGCGCCGGAGCGCCACCACCTACAACCAGGCGACAGCAGCTTTCCGGCGAGGAGACTGGCAGGAGGCGATGGCCGGGTACGATCGAGTGCTGTCCGGGCAGCCTGCGTTTCTCCGCGTAGCTGTGCCGCTCGCGCACGCCAACCGGGGGGCGGCGGCGCTCAACCTCGGCCAAGCGGACCGCGCTGCATCGGATCTGGAGGCCGCCCTCGACGCAACGCCGGAGCGGGAGGCCATGGACCTGGCTCGCGTGTACCTGGCACGCGCGCACCTGGCGCGCGGGGAGCCGGCTAAGGCGATGCAACTGCTGGACGCTGCCGTTGCCCACCAGCCCCAACTAGCACTGGCGAGGGCGGCGAGATCCGAGGCTCATTACCAGCTCGGGGACATGGAGGCAGCCGCCCGAGATGCAGAGGCCGTCCTCCAGGGAGAGTGGGCAGACGATGCTACGGCCCTCGACGCCAGCATGGAACTGAGCCACGCCGTTCACGGCGCGACCCTGTTGGTCGCTGGGGATATGGCGGGGGCGATGGCCCATGCCGAGGAAGCCCTGGCCAACTCGCCCGCCGCGGCACTGGCCCACGCCGTGCGGGGCGGCGTCCGGCTGGCCCAGGGCCGGACGGACGAGGCCTATGGCGATGCCGAGACTGCACTGCTCTTAGAGCCGGGCCTGCCCATGGCGCTGGCCGTCCGAGCTGGGGCCAGGCTGGACGCCGGGCAGCCTGTCCTGGCCGCCGAGGACGCAGCCGCGGCCGTCACCGCTCAGCCCTCGCTGGCCTGGGCCCACGCCCTGCACGCGGCGGCAGCCTGGCAGCTTGGCGACCTTCGGACGGCAGCCGAGCAGGCCCAGGCAGCACTGGATCTGGAGCCTGACGAGCCACTGGCCCTGGCGGCCCAGTCCGGCGTGGCCCTGGCCGAGCACCGACTGGACGACGCCCTGGACGTGGCCGGCCAGGCGCTGCAGGCGGACCCGAACCAGGGGCATGCGATGGCCGTGCGAGCGGCGGTCCATGCCCTTCAGCACCGTCCGGTTGAGGCACAGGCGGACGCACAGGCCGCGCTCCAGACCCAATCCTACCTGGGGTTGGCCCATGCCACCCTGGCCTTGGCTGCCCTGGATCTCAACAACCGGCAGGCCGCTCTTGACGCAGCGGAGCGGGCCGTGGCACTGGGAGAGGCCGTGGCCGCCGGGGACGCGCCGGCCCTGGCGTACGCCGCCCGTGCAGGGGCGCGCCTGCAGCACAGCCAAATTGTGACGGGCTTGGAGGACGCGACAAGAGCGGTAGAGCTAGATCCCAGCCTGGCAGCCGGCTATCTGTGGCGAGGGGCCGCCTACCTCGCCCTGGGCCGGCTGGCCCTGGCCGAAGAGGATCTCGACCGGGCACTGACCCTCGATCCGGAGTCGGCCCCCACCCTGGCACACTTTGCCGGCCTGGCGCTCAAACGCCAGGACGTGGAGGCTGCCCTGGAGCAGGCCGAGGCGGCGCTGGAGCGGGATGCAGACCTGGCCTCGGCCCACGTCGTCAAGGCTCTGGCCCTTGGCGAGATGGCCAGGTTCGAGGAGGCCGGTGCCACCCTGAAGCGAGCGCTGGAGCTCGATCCCGACAATCCCGCGGCCTATCTGGCCCAAGCGCGACTGGCAGATCGCCAGGGAGACGTCGAGGAGGCCCAGGCCGCCCTCGATCGAGCGGTGGAGCTCGACCCCCACTACGCGGCGGCTTACGCTGAGCGCGCCTGGCTACGGCTCATGCAGGGCGACGTGGAGGGCAGCCAGGCCGACGCCAGTCAGGCGGTGAGGGAGCTACCCAGCGTCGAGAACTATGACACGCTCGCTGCCGTGTCTCACTATCTGGGTCGCCACGAGGAGGCGCTCAGGGCCCTGGACCAGGCCGCGGAACTGAGCCCCGAAAGCGCCGGGCCCTCTCGGTGGCGCGCCTACGTGCACTGGGCAATGCACGACCCAGGTGCAGCGACGGCCCGGGCCGAAGCGGCAATTGACGCCGAGCCCCACAACGCCGATGCGTACCTGACCCGCGCCGCGCTCCATGCCCTGCGCTACGACTATGACGGGGCGCGCGCCGACTGCGACCAGGCCCTGGCACTGGCCCCCTGGTCGGCCGCGGCCTATATCCAGCGGGCGGGTCTGCGGCTGAAGGTGGGCGATCTGGACGGCGCCCTGGCGGACGCCGACCGGGCTGTGGCCCTGGCGCCCGGCGTCGCCGCGGCCTACGAAGTGCGGGGCCGCGTACGCCTGCAGGGCGGTGACGGCCGAGCGGCAATGGCCGACCTACGCCGGGCTGTTGAGCTCGCACCCGGCGCTGCGAACTTGTACCTCAGCCGGGCCATGGCTGAGGCGTCGGCCGGCTCCTCGACCCGGGCTCGTAGTGACCTTGAGCGGGCCATGGCGTTGCTGCCTGACCATCCCGCAGTCGCGGCGGAGGCGGCCGACGTGTGGCTGGCCCTCGACGTTCCAGAGGCAGCTATGGAGGCCTGCGACCGGGCCCTGGAGCTCGATCCAAAGCTAGCCGCCGCTTACCGGATCCGCGCCCAGGCACATCTGCGGCAGGCCGATTTCTCGGCCGCAGTTCAAGATCTGAGCCGGGCACTGCGGCTCGACGGCTCCGACGCGGAGGCGTACGCCCTCCGCGCGCAGGTCTACCTGGCGCAGGACAAGTCGGACAAAGCCCTGGCCGACGCCGAGCAGGCCGTTGGCCTCGATGCCTACTCGGCCCAGGCGCACCTCACGCTGTGCGAGGTCTACCGCTGGCAAGGGGAGATGGAGCCGGCCCTGCCGGCCTGCGAACGGGCGGTGGAGCTCGGCCCGCTCGACCCTCGAGCCTACCTGGCGCGGGGCGTTGTGGTCGCCCACCTAGGGCGCCTCGAGGAGGGACTCGCCGACATGAACACGGCCGCCGAGCTGGATTCCGAGTGGTTCGACACCTTTGTTCAGCGAGCCACGGTCTATGAGGAACTGGGGCGGATTGACGAGGCCATCGCCGACCTGGAGGAGGCAGGGCGCCTCACCGAGGATGGCGAGCTCAAGGCCGGGCTGAAAGAGGCCATCAAGCTGCTGGAGGCCACCCACATTGCCGTGGGTGGCCCGGCCACCTTCAGCAACGACGAGTACGGCTTCTCCCTCCGTTACCCCGAAGGCTGGCGCAGCTTGCCCATGTCGGGTGACTTGGGCGTGGTGCAGCTCTATGGCCCCCGGCAGGGGATGTACAAGCCATTTGTGATCGTCGAGGTTGAGCGCACGACGCAAGAGCTCGTGTCTGAGCTGGCCAGCGAGTGGGAGCGCGCGCTGCGCTGGTCGCTGAACGGCTACGAGCGACTTGATGAGCAGGAAGTGCTGCTCGGCGGCCAGCCAGCCGTGCTTCACGTCGCCAAGGTCAACGACGAAGCTGCGGGGGAAATGCGCTACTGGTTCTGCTACGCCATCCGCGGTCGGGAGGCGGTGGTTGTGCTGCTCGCCGCCCATAGCACGCAGGCAGCCGGGTATGAGCCCGTGTTCCAGGACATCCTGGGCAGCTTTGCCTTCACGGAGTAGATTCCAATGCTGAGGCCACGCCGCCGGGGAGCCGTGCGCCGGTGCCGTGCTGTCTCACTCGCCTGTCACGTCCGAGGCGCAGCGGGCCTGACGTAGGAATCGTCGCGATCATGCCGGACCCGGCCCGAACGCACACGGGCCCCAGAACTGGAGGTGCATGATGGCCCTTGTACGAAGACGTAGTACGCTGGACTGCTTGCTGTTGGCCCTCCTGCTGGCCAGCGTGTCCGGGTGCCGCTCCGAACCGGCCCCCAGCCCCATTGCTGCTGCCGCTGCTACGGCAACGGCCACGACTGCGACCGCGGTCACATCGACGCCCACCCAAACTGCCACGCCGACCGTGCCTCCAACCATCACCCCCTGGCCCACGCGCACTCCGCAGCCCACCTGGACGCCGACCCCATCGCCCCTGGCAGGCGACCGCGAGCGCATACTCTATGCCTCGGACGCCGGCGGTGGTGGCTATTTCCACCTGTTTGCGGTGGACCCCGACGGCCAGCAGCGAGCCGTCCTCACGGACGAAAGCGTGGATGAGGGACTACCCCGTTGGTCACCTACCGCTGAACAGCTCTTGTTCCACAGCGACCGGGAGGGCAACGCCGAGGTCTATGCCCTGGCCCCAGGGGATTATTTCCCACGCAACCTCACGGCCAATCCAGCCGACGACTGGGATCCCGCCTGGTCGCCGGACGGTCGCCGCATCGCCTTCTCATCAAATCGGAACGACGACGACAACGAGATCTATGTCATGGATGCTGACGGGGGCAATGTCGTCCGCCTGACCACGGCTCCCGGGGAGGACGTGCAGGCTACGTGGTCGCCCGACGGTCGCCACATCGCCTTTGTCTCCGAGCGGGATGGCAGCCGGGACATCTGGGTGATGGACGCCGACGGCGGTGACCAGACCAACGTCACCCGGTCCGAAGCGGACTGCGACGAGCCGGCCTGGTCGTCTGGCGCAGGAGGTGCCGCTGACGGGACAATCGCCTTCTCGGGACAAATGGAGGACAACTGGGATGTCTACCTCCTGGACGTGGAGCAAGCGCTCGAGGGAGGCGAGGTCGACCTCACCCGGCTGACCGACGATCCAGACACCGATGCCCGGCCGGCTTGGTCGCCGGACGGGACGCAAATCGCCTTCGAGACCGGTCGCACCGGCAACTGGGAAATCTTTGTGCTCGACGTCGACGATCCGGGCGGCACGCAGGTGAACGTCAGCCGCCACGCTGCCGACGACAGGGCGCCGCAGTGGGTGCAGACGCCATCGCTGCTCGGCCTGCGCGTCGAAGACACGGCCGTGCTGAACCTTGCGGGAGGCAATCCCAACTTCCTGGATCCGGCCCTGGCCTACGACAGCACATCTCACGCCTACATCAACGAGATCTTTGGCGGGTTGGTCCAACTGGACGAGGACCTGGCTGTCGTGCCCGACATTGCCACCCGGTGGGAGATCAGCGACGATGGGACCGTGTACACCTTCTTTCTGCGCGACGACGTCAAGTTCCAGGATGGCAGGCCCGTGACCGCCCAAGACTTCAAGTACTCCATCGACCGGGCCTGCGACCCGGAGCTGGACTCGCCCACCGCCGCCTCCTACCTGGGCGATATCGTCGGTGCGAAGGAGGTCTTGGCCGGCGAAGCCGACGAGGTGAGCGGCGTCCAGGTGATGGACGACTACACACTCAAGATTGCGATCGACGCGCCGAAATCCTACTTCCTGGCCAAGCTGACCTACCCCACCGCATTCGTGGTCGACGAGCAGGCAGTTGAGGAGTGGGGTGCTGAATGGGAACGACATCCCAACGGCACGGGACCCTTCCGCCTGGCCCTGTGGCTCGAGGATGAGCGGATCGTCCTGGTGCGCAATGACCTTTACTACGACCAGATGCCGGGCGTCAAGCGGGTCAACTTTGAGATGACCGGTATCAACATGCTCATGTACGAAGAGGGCGATCTCGATATGGTGGTCCTGTCCATAAACGACATTGAGCGCTTCCAGGACCAGGAGAACCCCGAGCACGGGGAGCTGGTCGAGGTGCCCCGCCTGACGACCACCTACTTTGGCTTCAACACCGCCGTGCCGCCCTTCGACGACCCGAAGGTGCGCCAGGCGTTCGCACGCGCCTTTGACCGGCAGAAACTGATCGAGGTCGCCTACGAGAACACCGTCGGCGAGGCCGTGGGTGTTCTCCCGCCCGGAATGCCGGCGTACGATCCCGAGTTCGAGGGGATCGCCTACGATCCCGAGCGCGCGCGCGAGCTGCTGGCGGAATCGTCCTACGGAGGCGCCGCTGGTCTGCCTGAAATCACCCTCTTGATCTCGGGCCGGGGCGGAGGAATGTCCCCCGACGTCGAGGCGTTTATCAGCCAGATGGAAGACAACCTGGATGTCAAGATCCAGGTCGAGCAGCTGGAGTCGGAGCAGTTCTGGAGCGCCCTGCGGGGCGAGCACCAACACCAGCTCTTTATCGGCGGCTGGGTCGCCGATTACGTGGACCCGGAGAATTTCCTCGACCTCCTGTTTCACAGCGATAGCGAATCCAACCATCATCGGTACGCGAACTCGGACCTGGACGCCCTGCTTGAGGAGGCGCGGATCGAGCGCGCCTCGGACCACCGCTGGGAGATGTACCGGCAAGCGGAGCAGATGGTCATCGACGATGCAATATGGATCCCCATCTACCACGATATCAACTACTACCTGGTCAAGCCCTACGTCCACGGGCTCGTCTTCACAGGCCAAGGCGTGCTGGGGTTGGAGCCGGTCTGGCTCGAGGAACGGCCGTAATGACAGCCGCGCGGCTGCCACGGAAGGAGGAGACGCGATGAAGACAGCCAGGTGGATCCCGATTTCCAGAGCAGGACTTCTGATCTTGCTCCTCGCCCTGGCAGGCTGCGGGACGAGCCCGACTCCCATGCCCACGCCGGCCGCGACCGACGTGCCACCCACCGCGACCCCCGTCCCCACCTCGGTCCCGACCCCTACCCCGGACCCGGTGGCCGAGCTGACGGAAAAGGCGATGGACCTCTTCTGGGAGAGCGACTTGGCCGCCGCCGAAGAAGCACTGCTTGAGGCGCTGGGGGTTGAACCCGAGGCAGCCGGCGCCTACAAGGCGCTGGCCCTGGTCTACACCTTCCAGGCCGGCCGGGAGGCGGCCGCGCTGGAAGCGGCCGAGAAGGCGGTGGAGATCGCCGCGGACGACGCCGGCGTCCACGCCATGCTGGCCCAGGCACTGTGGAACCTCGACCGGGACGAGGAGGCGCTCGAGGCCGCCCAAAAGGCGGCCGAACTGGACGCCAACAGCGCCGGCGCACAGGTGGCGCTGGCCCACGGCCGCTTGAGCCTCTATCAGCACGACGAGGCACTGGCCGCAGCCGAGCAGGCGGTGGCCCTCGACGCCAACAGCCCCTTCGCCTACCACGCCCTGTCCATTGTACACCGGGCCATGGGGATGAAGAACGAGGCCCTGGCCGAGGCCCAGACCGCCGCCGCCCTGAAGCCGAGCTTTTCACCCTGGCAGGACGAGCTGGCCGAGATCTACTGGCGGCTACTCGACGACGAAGTGCAAGCCCGCGCCTATGTGGCCGAGGCGCTGACCCTGGACCCGGACTCGACGGTCGCGCAGGCCTTGCTGGCCGAGATCGAGGCCGACGCCGGGAACTATGACACCGCCACTGACCTGTGCGACCAGATCAAAGAGCGGATCCCAGAGGCCGCCGACGGCTTTCTGTGCCAGGGAGATGTGCACCTGGCGCAGGAGAAGTACGACGAGGCGGCGGCCGAATACGAGCAAGCTCTGGAGGCCGCTCCCGACGACATAGACGCCTCCTTCGCCCTGGCCTGGGCCCTACTCGAGCAGGAAGAGTTCGACGAGGCCATCGCTGCGTATGAAGCGCTGGTCGAGGCCCTGCCCTACAGCGCAAGTGCGCACCAAGGCCTGTCCCTGGCCGAACTGTGGTCCGGCGACCCGGAAGAGGCGCTGCTTGAGATTGAGCGGACGATAGAGCTCGATCCTTACGACCCGTCGTCGCGGGTGGTGCTTGGCCAGGTCCACATGGCGCTCGAAGACACCGAGCAGGCCGAAGCCAGCTTCAAGCAGGCGCTCAAGATGGACCCGGAAGACGCGTGGCTCGAGTTCGCTGTTGCCGGCTTCTACTTCGCTGAGGGCCGCAACCGGCAAGCCGTAACCCATCTGGAAAGAGCAGCAGCCATGGACCCGCGCGCCTATGCGTACGAGTTGGGCAGGGAACTGCACGCAGAGGGGGACTATGGCCGGGCGCTCGAGTACCTGCAGCGCGCCCAAGACGCCGGCGACGACCGAGACGTCGTCTATGGCATGCGGGGCCTCGCCTCTGCCGACATCGGCGACTATGATCAGGCAGAACGGGACTATGAGGCCGGCCTCGAGATCTATCCCGATTCGGTGCTGCTCCACCTTTTTCGCGGCGACCTTCATATGAGGCAGGGACACTGTGAGGACGCCATCGTGGAGCTCGAGTACGTCCTTGAGGCGGACCCGGGGAACGAGTTGGCTCAGCAAGCGTGGGAGGACTGTGATGCGATCCTCCACCCGGCACCCACCCCGGTGCCCGGTGCAACGGCCCCGCCCAGCGGCGCCATCACCCAGGACGAGGGACTTCAGCTGGCGCGGGAGGCGATTGCTGAGACCGGAGCCACGCCCGGCGAGATGGCCTTCGACGACAGCGAGGGCTCGTGGACCTGGCTTGTCACCTATGCCTCACCACGCCCACCCGACAGTGAGGAGTTCGAGGCCGAGCAGAAGCAGATCGTCCTCGAGGTGTGCGAGATCCTGTTCCGTATCGAGCCCAAAGTGGAGAGCCTGGGTGTGGTGGCCGTCGACGAGGAGAACGAGACCTTCAAGGGCGTGTTCGTCTTGGGGTTCGTCCTCAAGCGGTGGCAGGATGGTGAGCTCAGCGAGGAGGAGTTTATCGAGCTGTGGTTTCCTATGGAGGGATAAAGTATCAGGTTGGGTCGGGAGCTGCGCACTTGCATATCTGACGTTCTCGTTGTACAATGATGGGTGGGAGCGGGGGCCGCTGGGCCCGAGCTGTCTTGCTACCACTACGTACCGCCACGCACGAGGAGTGAGAGGGAGGCAAAAATGTCTGAGCGATCGCGCAATGAAAAGGGCGAAAAAGGGCAAAACGAAGGTTGGGACGAAAAGTGGCGCAACGATCCCGTCAACGCCGCGGTGTGGGCCCTGATGCTCATTTGGGCGGGGCTCGTGTTGCTCGCCGACACCATGGACTTGGTCTCGTTCGGGGGGCAGGAGACATGGTCGGTCATCTTGATCGGGGCCGGGCTGATCGTGCTCGGGGGTGTAGCCGTGCGGCTGGTTGTCCCGGCTTACCGCCGGCCAGTCTTGGGCAGCGTCGTCTTTGGCTTCATCCTGCTCGCCATCGGCCTGGGCGATGGCTTGGGCTGGGAGCTTGTTCTGCCGTTGCTCCTGATCGCGATCGGGATCGGCGGCTTGTTGGCCTACTTTCGCTCGCGTCGCTAGCCATCTGCCACCTGTTGCCGGCTAGGCAAAGGGAAGGAGTGTTCCAGGTGCACGTTCTCCTGGTCGAACCGCCGAAAACGCCGTGGCTGATGATGGGCGATGTGGTGGCACCGCCGCTCGGCCTGGCACAGCTAGCCGGCTGCCTGGAAAACGCGGGCATTGATGTCGAAATCCTGGACGCGAACGCACTGGGGCTGGGCCTGGACGGCCTTGGCCGGGCCATCGCGGGGTGCGACGCCGACCTGATCGGCATGACGGTCTGCACGCCCTGGGCGCCCGACGCCTTTGCGGCTGTGGGTGTGGCCCGCAGCGCTGCCCCGCAGGCGACAATCGCATTGGGGGGCCCGCACGTGACCTTTACCGCCGCGGAGACGCTGTCTGCCGTACCCGAGGCAGACGTCGTGGCGAGAGGCGAAGGCGACGAGATCGTCGTCGCCTTGACGCGCGCGGTGGAGGCGGGAGACGGGCTGGACGGCGTGCCGGGGATCACTTTCCGCCGCGACGGCCGGATCGTCGAGAACGCGGCACCCCCACCCCTCGATCCGCGCGCGCTGCCGCCGCCTGCCTTCCACCTGCTGCCCATGGAGCGCTACCATTTTGCGTCGTTGGGCGGTCCCTTTGCCACGCTCATCACCAGCCGGGGCTGCCCTTTCCACTGCACCTTTTGCTCCGAGTGGCCCTTCTGGCGAGGTGGTTGGCGGCCCCTCGACCCGGACCAGGTTGTGGACCAGGTCGACGTCGTAGTCAACCGCTACGGGCGCAGGAACATCTGGTTTGGCGACGACTGCTTCAACGTCGACCACGATCACGTCGCAGCCATCTGCGAAGGGATCCTGCGGCGCGGCATCAAGGTCGACTGGTACTACCAGGGGCGCGCCGACCTGGTGGTCAAGCACAAGGACCTGTTGCCTTTGATGCGCCGCTCCGGGA
>JBFYTF010000061.1:0-4101 GCA_041300865.1 Anaerolineae bacterium | reverse complement strand
CATTAAAAGGGCGCGGCCGCAGCCGCGCCCTCCCGGTCAGACCGGCACAGGTGGCTAGTAGCGCAACAGCGCTCCCACCGACCCGACTTCTTCCAGTTTGGGGTTGCCCCGCACGATCTCGACCTCGACGCCTTGCTCCAGGGCGCGCCGGGTGAGCGTATCGACGATGTCTTCCACGGGATCCATGTGGCCGCCGCAGAGAGGGCATTCGTCTCGCTCCAACAGGACCAGGTAGCGGCAGTCGCGGCAGCGGTAGCCCGAGTCCGAATAACCCGCCCCAACCAGCAACGTGCCGACGCGGTGCTCCTGCAGCGCGGCCAGGGTATCCGCGAGGCCAACGGTGGCGCCGCTGCCCCGTTTCCAGCCGGCCCACATGTCATCGACCAAACCCGTCTCCCGCTCCTGCGCCGCGCGCTCGATGAGCTCCAGGGAGCGGGCCTGCACATCGCTTACGGGTGCGGCGAGATCGACGACAAACGTGCCGACCACGACGTCCTGCAACTGCTTGGGCAGGACATCCAGCAGCTGCCTAACATTCGCATCGGAGCCACCCACCACCAGCCGGCGACAGCCATTGTTCTGGCAAAAGGTCTCCGTTACTTCCGCCACCTCCCGCAGGTTGCGCTGGACGGTCTCTTCGCCCTTGCGCGCCGCCCGGGGTGCTACGCCGCCTCGCATGCCCGCCACGCCGGAAGCGCCGCCATGCTTGCTGCGACGTACCTCTTCGCCAAAGATGCCGCTCGCCTCGGCCAGCTCGCCGAGTTGGAAGAGGAACATGCGGGCGCCCTCGCTGTCGACGAGGACCACGGCATAACGACCGTAGGCATCCAAGACATCGGTCAGCGGCTTGATGTAGGGGCGAGGTGCAACGTGCGCCTGGTTGTGCACAGGCACGGCCAGCCAGTAGCTGCGCCAAAAATCGGCGTCCTGGCAGGAAAAGAGCGCGAGGCCCTTACCTTGTCGTTCATATTCGAAATCGAAGTAGCGTTCCATGGCCTGGATGTCGGCCGAGTCGGCCTCGCCGGCTACCTCCTTGAGCAGGGATCGCACGGAGAGCTTGTGCTGGTCGCTCGACTGTTGAGAGGGGTCCACGTTCAGGTAAAGGCTGAGGACAGGCGAACCATCGCTGCGAAACTGCACCAATTCGCTCAAATCCTGTTCCGAGAACACGTTATCCTCCTTGAAAAAGATTGAACGCTCACCACCCGGGCAGCAGCCGCCGCCCGGGAACCGTCTACTCGCTGTTTCAGCGGCCAGCGCGGCCACTAGCGGTCGTCAGGTCGTTCCTCCAAAACGACTTCCAGACCAAGCCGTTCGCCATCGCGGATTACGGTCAGGGTGACCGTGTCCCCAACGTTGGTATAGCCGGCGAGGTAATTGACCAGGTCGTCGAAACGCCTCACCGGCAGTTCATTGATTGCCACCAGTATGTCGCCGCCAACCAGCACCGGCCGGCCGCCGACGACAGTCTCCTGGTCACCCCCGCGTAGACCGGCCTTTTCGGCCGGGCTGCCCGGCTCCACGGTGTACACGAGCACGCCGGTCTCGACGTCGAGGTCAAGAGCCTCGACCATCTCCGGCGAGATGGTCGAGCCCATCACACCGACCCAGGGGTGGCGGTAGTTGCCGCCGCTGATAAGCTCGGGGATCACCCGCTTGACAATGTTGACCGGAATGGCAAAGCCGATGCCCGAGTTCACCCCGCTCACGGAGCGAAT
The DNA here is from genome assembly GCA_041300865.1 of Anaerolineae bacterium. Lineage (GTDB taxonomy): Bacteria > Chloroflexota > Anaerolineae > JAAYZQ01 > JAAYZQ01 > JAAYZQ01. Next base: position 2,383 of record JBFYTF010000061.1, on the reverse strand, counting down.
GGCAGTGTTGACGCCAATGACCCGCCCGAGCGAGTCAAGGAGCGGGCCGCCCGAGTTCCCGGGATTGATGGCCGCGTCGGTCTGGATCACCTCGGCGATTTGAAAGTCGCTGTCCGACCGCGGCAGGGTGCGGCCCAGGGAGCTGATGATGCCCGTCGTAATTGTTCGCTCCAGCCCAAAGGGGTTGCCGATGGCAATCGCCCGCTGTCCAACGCGCAGTGCGTCCGAGTCGCCCAGCTCGGCCACCGTCAGCTCTTCGGCCGGCACGTCAATCTTGAGCACCGCCAGGTCGCTGCCGGGATCGGTGCCCAGGATCTCGGCAGGCACCGTGCGGTCGTCGGCGAGGGTGACCAACAGGTTGGGCGCGGCGGTGGCGACGTGGTAGTTTGTCACGATATGTCCCTCGCTATCCACGACAAAGCCAGAGCCGATGCACGATCCGAACTGCTCGCTGGCAGTAACGCACACCACAGCCGGGCTGACGCGAGCATAGACGTTGATCACCAGCAGTTCTTCAACGTCGGCGCCCGCGGTCAGCGTGGGGGGCAGGAGCGTTGGGGTAGAAACGACAACGACCGGCGTCGCCTGGAGCGCCGGTCCTGGCGTCGGCGTTGACAGGCGTGTCGCCAAATCGGATAGGTTGCAGGCCAACCCGCTCCAGACCATCAACGCCAACAGGAGCCACAGTCCTATTCTTTTTCTCATAAGAAGACCCTATCACCCTCCGGATCGCTTTGTTCCTCGGGACGGGGGACTGCCAGGCCCGGGCCGAACACCCACATCTATTGTACCTCGATTCGCCGAAAAGATCAAGTGAGCGCCGCCACGCTCGAGCCCGAGTCCCCCAGCCGGTCTCTTGACTCAGCCTGCGCAGCTAGCTCGCCGCAGGTCACGGCAATCCCGTTTAGAATTGACAACATGTTCCGGACGCGGAAACCCTGCGCATAACGTGTCGGTCGAAGGGTTGGGGTCCCCCGCCCTCTCCTGCGACAAACGACAAATGCATTTGCCCCGTGTCGAGGATCAGCGCGGCTTGACGCCCGGCTTCCCCCGGGTTATAATGGATCCAGGTCCATCGAGGTAGATGCGCCATGTTGCCTCCATTGGTGTACGTCGCTGCAGCCTGGGTGTGTGGCCTGTTGGTAGCCCACCATTGGCTGGCTCCCCTGGGCGTGGAGCCGGCCGTGCTTCTGTGCCTGTGCCTTCTCCCCGTGACGGCCATCGCCTTGTGGCGCGAGGACCGCACGGCGAAGCTGGGTGCCGCCTGCGCCTTGGCGCTGCTGTTGGGCGCGCTGCGCTACCAGGCAGCACTGCCCCACCCGGGCGATCCCCGCGAGGTCGCCTCCTACAACTACGGCCCTGCCACCTTCGTGGAAGGGGTAGTGGATGCCTATCCCGACCGGCGTGACAAGACGGCCAACCTCGTGGTGGCCGTTGAGGCCGTCGAAGTCGACGGCGAGCGGCGGCCGGCTTCGGGCCTGCTCCTGGTCAAGACGAACCGCTACCCGGAGTTCCAGTACGGAGACCGGCTGCGACTCCGGGGCCAGATCGAGACGCCGGTAGCCATCGAGGATTTCGACTATGGCAGCCACCTGGCCCGCAAAGGGATCTACTCTTTGATGCAGGGGCCCGAGGTCGAGAAGCTCGCCCCTGGGCAGGGCTCGGCCTTCTGGGCGGCGCTGTACGGGTTGAAGGACCGGGCGCGCCTGGCCCTGGCCCGCATGGTGCCCGAGCCCGAGGCCTCACTGCTGCAAGGCATCGTCCTGGGCCTCAAGGCCGGCATTCCCGAAGCGGTGTACAAAGAGTACAACGCCACAGGCACGTCGCACATCATCGTCATCAGTGGCTCCAATATCAGTCTCGTCGCCGGCCTCTTTGCCCTGGCCTTTGGCCGGCTGCTCGGGAAGCGCCGTGCCTACTGGCTGACGCTGGCGGGGATCGTCCTCTACGTTCTGCTCGTGGGCGCCGACTCCGCCGTCGTCCGGGCCGGCCTCATGGGCTGCCTGTTTGTCACCGCCCTCTACCTGGGGCGCAGGTCGACAGCCTATGTCTCCCTGGCCGCCTCGGCGGTCCTCTTGACGCTGATCAGCCCCCTGGCCTTCTGGGACCCCGGCTTTCAGCTCAGCTTTGCCGCCACCCTGAGCCTCATCCTCTTCAGCCCACCCCTGCTGCGGCTGCTGGAGCGCGGCCTGCCGCGCCTGGCCTCCCCGGAACGGGCGCCCGGTGCCGCACGCTTCCTGAACGAGGCCCTGGTCGCGACCCTGGCCGCCCAGGTGTTGACCCTGCCCCTGGTGGCCTACCACTTTGGACGGCTGTCCCTCGTCTCGCCGCTGGCCAACCTCCTCATCCTGCCCGTCCAGCCGCCGGTGATGGCGCTGGGCGG